>NZ_JBFUHS010000026.1:0-105886 GCF_056402255.1 Pseudomonas sp. P4_B4 | reverse complement strand
GTGCTGAGTGGGCTGGAGGCACTCGCCATCTGCAGGCGGGCGGCAGTGGCATTGTCTTCATGAGTCACCACGGCCGTGCCCTTGGCCAGCTTCAGCCAGGTCTTGTCTTTATCTGGCAGGCGCTGAGCCCAGGCACGACTGGCCTCGATGAAAATATCGACGTCATCGCCACTGAACACTTCCAGGTGCAGTTTCTCTTCCGGGTGCTCGGCACGGCATTCGTGATATCGACCGATATGGCCTATCAGATTCCCGGCCTTGATCGGTAGCGGGTGGTCGAGCACCACCACCTGATCTGTCAGCGCTGCTGGCTCTCCCTGCAGCGACGCGGCCAGCACGTATTGGCTGATGCTTTCCAGCTTGCGAAACTCGCCTTCACCACTGATGGTGATTTCCGTTCCTTGCCTCAAATGGAGCAAATCACGACCGTTGAGATCGAAGCGGGACCGAACATTCATGTGGTCACCGGAAGAACTGACCCGATAGGTCGCACCGCTGACGTGGTCCAGGTTGCGGAAGGCAACATAGCCTTGCAGAGAGCCATCGGCGTTACGCAGTGAAGCCGGGCCCCGGGAGTGTTCCAGCTTGCGGTATTTGCCCTCGCCACTGACCACCACTGGCGTGCCGGGTGGCAGCAGGTCGAGGTCAAGCATATGACCGCCTTCAGCCGGCTTGGTCAGCACTATCAACCCTTTGGGTGTCGAGGTGCCTACGCGAGTGTCGGAGACGTCCGCTCTGACCCTTAGATTACGTTCTGGCCAAAAGGCCGGACGTTGCAGCGCAACGTCTGCTTCATAACTCGCCCAATCCCGCAGGTGCATGTACAGGCTGTAGAACGTCAGGCCGGGTGGGGTTTCCTGACTGCCTTCGATTTTCGGCGGCTGAAGGCGATGGCGCACCAGCACGAAGTTGCGCGAGAACGGTTTCTCTACGGACTGTTTGTTGACGATGTAGGGCGTGGTCGGCGAATGGGTGTCGATGCGGTAGGCCACCACTTCACCGTCGGCCAGGCAATGCACGCTGGATTGATCCAGGGGACCGGCAGTGCCGCTGTCAAAATGCACGCCGCCGTGCCAGAGGCCGTTTCGACCCAAGGGGTAGTAGCCCGCCGCTGCGTTGGCCATGTGGGTCAGCTGCCGCAGCGGATCGCGCTTGTCCTTGAACGGATGGCTCCAGTTTTTCAACGCTTGCAGTGCTTCACTCTCCGGCTCTGGCGGTGGGGTTGCTTGAGTCGGCCGTGGCTGAGCGGGAAGAGCGGGGGCCTCTGATTGTGGGTGGCGGTCAAACGCCTGGGTCCCAAAAAACCAAACAAGTAAATCGCGCATGATGTTTTTTCACTCCTTGAATGGCACAGGGGTCAGCCCGAGAAATCCGTAAGCCCCAAGGACTCGTGGTCGTGCTCGGTCAATGGGGATAGCAGTGGTATTTCCAGTATTTGTTTGGCTGCACCGCTGTACTCGAAGTGCGCCGCCTTGACCTTGTGATCCCCCGCCGTGCCCGATTCGATGCCGCTCGCTTCTAGGCTGAGGTAGCTGCCACCGCCGTTGAGGACGATCCTCTTCTTTGCCGTGATGTGGATTTCGTCTTCGGTGCTGGTGATGTCCAGACCATGCCGGGCAATCAGTTCCAGGCGATCGTTCTGCGCCTGCACGCTCACCGGGCCCTGGTTGGCGATCAGCTTGATGCCGAGCTTGCGCACGAACAGGCTCAGGCCCTGGCCGACGCCGATGAACAGGCGCTTGACCACGCTGAGGTTGGCTTCACCGCCGGCGTTGAGCATCAGGTTTTTCTCGGCGGCCAGTTGCAGGTGCTGGCCGCTGGTCAGGGCGATGCCTTGCGGGGCGCTGAGCAGCAGGACCTGGGACTTGAGCTGTTCCAGATCCTGGCGCAGCAGGTTCAGTTGCGCGGCCACGTCCGCCGGTTCGGCTTTGGCGGCCTGCGCGTCAGTGGAGAGCTGTTGCAGCTGTTCACCGGCCTGTTGCAGGCGGGCCACGGCGGCGTCCATGTCGAGCACCGGCCCTTGCGCCTTGGCTTGCGCATCGGCACTGATGAACACGCCCTTCCCTGCACGCAAACTGCCCCAATCATCCGTACGCAGCTCAAACCCTTCCCCCCGCTTCTTCCGCTGGCCATCCACCAGATGCCCCAGATTCAGCTGACTCTTGCCGCCATACTCGGTGCTGAGCTTGACGTGCTCCTGCCCCCGCGTGTCATCCATGCGCAGCTTGTTGTTGGCCGGCGTGCGCAGCACGTTGCGGTGGTCGTTGCGCTGGGTCACCAGGTCCGGGTGCTGGTCGTCGTGCAGGGCGTGGGCGATGTAGGGGCGGTCCGGGTCGCCCTGCTCGAAAGCGATGGCGACTTCGGTGCCAGCGATCAGCGGCAGGTGCAGGCCGTAGGTGTCGCCGGCGTAGGCGCGGGCCTGGCGCAGCCATTTGCTTTCGCGGCCGGCGGGCCAGGTGTCGCGGTCGAAGAGGAACTTGACCCGGTAGCGCCCTTGCATATCGATTTCGGTGTACAGGGGGTTGCTCTGGGGGTGGGTGATGCGTGCCGGCAGGGTGCCGGCGATTTGTGGTTTGGGCGGSACCTCKGGSCGRAARCACAGGCGCAASGCGTAGGGCATGGCCTCGAAATCGCAGGTCAGGCTGCGGTCGCGGGCGGCGCGSGTGGTGATYTTTGTGATCACCACGCGGGAGGCGAAGGCCTTGGGGGCGTCGCCGCTGATGGTCAGGACCTGACCCGGGGCCAGGGTGGCGCTGCTGCTGGTGCCGCTGAGGTGGGTCTGGTTGTTGAGGTAGCGTTCGTGGCGCAGGCGCGCATAGAAAAAGCCGCTTTCGCTTTGCAGGTCTTCGTCGCGCAGGTGGGACTTGCCGAGCACGCGGTAGGGTTCGGCGTAGTGGTAGGCGTCGCCGTAGGTGTTGTCGGCGACGCCGCGGATCGTGGCCACGCCGTGGGTGGTGGGCTCGCCGAGGGTCTGGTCGACCTCGCCGTCGAGGTAGGCGCGGCTGTCCTCGGGGTGATAGGCGCGCACGCTAACTTGCTGTTCCACCACCTTATGCCGGGTTTGCAGGGCCCAGACGCTGTCCTCGACGCTGTTGCTGAAGCCCGAGGGCGAGCGCAGCGGCAGCTCGACGTCGAACTGGTAGCAGCGCTGGTCGTCGCAGAACTCAACAACGTCGAAGGCGAGCTCTTCGTGCTGGATGCAGCGGTACCAGATGCCGACGTCGGCCAGSAKSCGGCTGATGAAGGCCAGGTCGCTTTCCTGGTACTGCATYACCTGCTCGCGCTGCGGGTACTCGCGCTTGAGGTTGAAGCGRAAGTGCCCGGTGTYCAGRCCGTGGCGGTCGCGCAGAATGCTTTTGACGATGTCTGGCACGGACTGGTGCTGATAGATCCGCGTYTGCTGGCCGCGATCGAGCAGGGCCAGGCGCGGTTGCAGGRTGACTTCGTAGCGGGCTTCGTCGATTGAGCCGGACAGGCGCTGGCAGGCGGTRATGCGGCCATAGACGGTGCGCAGGGGCTTGGGCGGTYTGGGTACTTCCCAAGAGGCCACGCGCAGGGTCGAGGGGTCGGCGAACAGGYTGAATTCGGCGTACTGGCCGATGAATTTTTCCGCGCCGATGTCGAGGTCGCTGGCGGTGAATTCGATGCGGTAGAGGTAGGGTTGGCTAAGGTGCTCATGGCCCTCGAAGGCGAGGACGTCGAGGTGGGTGTCGAGCTGGTCGATCTTGAGTGTGTGGCGGTTGCGGCCGAAGACAGGGTTCATGCTCGGCCCTCAGGTGCAACGACTGAAGGTCCGTCGGTGAATTGCAGCGTGATGCCCTCCTCTTCACTAAAGCCCAGGGTCACGCCAAGGGTTTTGTATTTGGCGGCCTGACGCTGCAGCAGCTGTTGGCTGAGGACCGGCAGAATCTGCTGGTTGAGCAGGCTGTCGATGTTGCGCGCACCGGTGTCGGGCAGCAGGCAGGCGGCGACCAATGCATCGTGCAGGCCATCCTCAATCAGGCAGGCCAGGCCGTAATGGCTGTGCAGGCGACTGGCGACCTTGGCAAGTTTCAGGGCGACGATATGCTTGAGCGCGTCGGCCAGCAGCGGGCGGTAGATCAGGGTCTGGAAGCGGGCGAGCAACGCCGGCTGGAAGTGCTCGCGCAGCAGCGGTCGCAGCCATTCGTGCAAGTCGCTGTCGCTGGCTTCGGGCTGTTCGCGCAGACCGTTTTGCAGCTCATCGCTGCCAAGGTTGGAGGTCATCAGGATGACAGTGTTGCGGAAGTCGATTTCGCGTCCTTCGCCATCACGCATGAAGCCGCGGTCGAACACCTGGTAGAACAGGTTGAGCACGTCGCGGTGGGCCTTTTCCACTTCATCCAGCAGCACCACGCTATAGGGCCGCTGGCGCACCGCTTCGGTGAGCACGCCGCCCTGGCCGTAACCGACGTAACCCGGTGGCGAGCCCTTGAGCTGGCTGACGGTGTGGGCTTCCTGGTACTCGGACAGGTTGAGGGTGATCAGGGATTTTTCGCCACCGAACAGGCAGTCCGCCAGCGCCAGGGCGGTTTCGGTCTTGCCGACGCCGCTGGTGCCCACCAACAGGAATACCCCCAACGGCGCCTGCTCTTCGGTCAAGCCGGTCTTGGCTGCGCGCAGGTGCTGGGCCAAGGCACCGAGGGCAGATTCCTGGCCAATCACCCGCTCGCCGAGTTGCCATTCCAGAGTCAGCAGGCTGGCTTGTTCGTCCTTGAGCAAACTGCCCAGGGGCACGCCGGTCCAGTCGGCGATGACTTCCGCAACACTGCGTGCATCGACGTCCAGGGACAGCATTGGCTGGCTGCCCTGGGCCCGCAGCAATTGCTCCTGCAGTTTCGCGCAGAGGTCGCTGCGGGCCGGTTCGGCCTGACGCGCATCGAGCAATTGTCGGGTCAGGTCAAGTTCATAGCGGTACTGGCACAGCAAGTCGTCCTGCTGTTGTTGCATCTCGACCTGCTGCCCGGCGATCAGCGTCAATCGTTCGCTCAAGTCGCTGCCATTGAGTTGCACATCCTGTTCCAGTGCGCGCCGCTCCAGCTCCAGCGCGGCATGCCGGGCCTTGAGCCGCACCAGTGCCTGGGGCTCGCAGTCGAGGCTCATGCGCACCCGCGCGCTGGCGGTGTCGAGCAGGTCGACGGCCTTGTCCGGCAGCTGGCGGCCCGTGAGGTAGCGCCGCGACAGGCTGACCGCGGCCTGCACCGCCGCGTCCTGAATGTGCACGCCGTGATGGCTGGCGTAACGCGCCTTGAGGCCACGCAGCATCAGGCAGGCGCTGGCATCGTCCGGCTCGTCGACCTTGACCATCTGAAAGCGCCGCTCCAGGGCGGCATCGCGCTCGAAGTACTGTTTGTATTCGCTCCAGGTGGTCGCGGCGATGGTGCGCAATTCGCCTCGCGCGAGGGCCGGCTTGAGCAGATTCGCCGCATCCGCCCCGCCCGCCTGGTTACCGGCGCCGATCAGGGTGTGAGCCTCGTCGATGAACAGCAGCACCGGGTTGGCCGACTGCTGCACGGCGTCGATGACGTTTTTCAGGCGTTGTTCGAATTCGCCTTTTACCCCGGCGCCTGCTTGCAGCAGGCCAAGGTCCAGGGTGCGCACGCTGACTGCCTTGAGGCTGTCGGGCACGTTGCCATCGGCAATGCGCAGGGCCAGGCCTTCGACCAGCGCGGTCTTGCCGACGCCGGGCTCGCCGACGAGGATCGGGTTGTTCTTGCGCCGCCGGCTGAGGATGTCGATGACCTGGCGGATTTCATCGTCACGCCCGAACACCGGGTCGATCTGCCCGGACTTCGCCTTGGCTGTGATGTCCTGAGTGAATTTGTCGAGCACCGCTTGCATGGCATCGTGGCTGGCGCCAACCTGGAGTGGAGTCACCATGGGTTGATCCAGTGCCTTGTCCTGCTGTACCTGTGATCGTTCCTCGGAGTGCTGATCGAGCAACGTATCCAATTGCTGCAACTGAGTCGAACTGAGACTCAGCAATGGCAAGGCCGCTTCGCACGCCAACAGCTCCGGATTTTCCAGCAAGGCGCCGAGCAGGTGGACGGAACGCACGCTGTCATGGCCGTCCAGGGACGCTCGCAGCCAGGCGTTCTCGATCAGCTTGTGCAACCGGCCGCACAACTGCGGCTTGCCCTGCACGCTGCGCGGCAGCATGTCGAGATGGTCGAGCAAGCCGCGCCACAGCACATCCATGTCCCACTCATGGCGACGCGCGATAAGGGTCAGGTCGCCCTCGCCCAGCTCCAGCAACTTGAGCAGCCAGTGTTCGATGCTGATCCGTCCATGGGCTCGGCTTTGACACAGAGACGCCGCCGCGCTGAGCGCCTGGGCGCAATAAGGGTTGAGGCGACGAAGCAGGCGCGTGGAGGTGTGGGTCATGGCGATACGTCCTTGTGCTGAAGGTTCAGCGGGTGGTCGATTTTGGCGATACAGAGGGCGGGATGGGCTGGGTTGAACGTCCATGAACGGACGCTCAACCCAGCCCACCGGAACCAGCAGGCTGAGGCCTGCCTGCTGGCTGTTCAGGGTTATGAGGTCTGACGTGTATCCCACTTATCGTCGTGGATCAGGTTCCCCTCAACGAAGGTCCATTCGATCTCCCGGTAAGCCAGCTGAATTTCTTCCATGGGGTAAATATTCTGTGAGGCCGGGTCTTTGAAGTTGTCGGTTTTCGCCTGGATGCTCACCACCCTGACGTCTTTCAGCACGACACGGTAATACTCGACTTCTTGCACCTCACCTTTGCTGCTGTCGTACCACCTGAACGTAGCCTCCATCAGTTCCTTGTTGTCGGAGAGCGCCTTGAGCAGAAGGGTGCTGGAGGAATCGAGTGCCTTGGTAAATACAAACGGTGTATGGACCCGCAAGCCGGATGCTTTGCCGCTACTGGGGTCATAAGGGAGGGTCAGGCCATGTTGCTGGGAAAGCACTTCGATGCTGCCCTCCCGTCCATGCACGGTCACCGAACCTTTGATTTCCTTGCCCTCTTTATCTTTCAGCCAGGCGTAAATGGGATTTGCCATATCAAGCTCCTTTTTCAGTTCACAGTTGCCGCGCTTGCGACAGGGGTTTTACGTCGGCCCCGGCCGTGGGTAGCGCGCAGGCCCCCGCTTCCGGCACCAGACGGATATCGACGCGACGGTTGGCCTGACGCCCCGCCTCGGTGTCATTGCTCGCGATCGGCTGGCTCTTGCCAAAGCCCTGCACCGCGAAACAGCTGTCGGGGATGCCGCCCATGCGTTGCATCCAGTCACGTACCGCTGCCGCACGGGCGCGGGATAACTGCAGATTGTGTTCGTCGCTGCCCACGGCATCGGTGTGCCCGGCGATGACGATCAGCCAGCCAGGTTGGGCCTTGATGCCGACCAAGGCATCGATCAGCACCCTGGTTGATTCGGGCTTGAGCCGGGCGCTGGCACTGCTGAACAGCGACAGACTGTCCAGGCGCACCGTTCGCGCGGTACGTGCCACCAGCGGGCGGGTCGACGGTTGCTTGTGATCGGCGATGGTCGTCAACACCCGGTCACGCAGGCGCTCGCCGTGATACAGACCAAAACCCAGAGCCATGGGGACGCCCAGGCGGTAGTACGAGTCCAGTCGCACCGCGTCCTCGCGCAGCACGTTCAACGCATCTTCACGCGGGGCGAACTCGGGTTGCCCAGGACGCGCCGTCGGCTCGATGGCTGTGTAGCGCCGCAGGTCGTCGCTGACCTGACGCAGCAGCAAGGTGTTCTGCCAGCCCGAGCTGGTAAGGGCGACAACGGCAGCGAAGGTGAACAGCCAAACCGCTGTCACGATTGCGCCACGCCGCGGCGAACGTTGTGCCTGCCGGGGTAGTAGAGTCAGTAAAGGATCAGGAAACGGCAGCGGTTCCCCCGTTGCTTGTACAGCGACATCGGCGTCCATCAGCGCGGTCTTGTCCCGCTGCCATTGCCGCCACAAGTTGCCGGCCACATGCCCGGGCAGAGTCGGTACCAAAGTGCAGGCCCACACCAGCGGCAGGCCGGCAGGCTGGCGACCGTCACGGCGGGTGAAGTGCGCCAGGACATATTCATCCAGCCACTCGGCGGCAGTGTTGATCTGAATACCGGCCTGCAATCGTTGAGTGCGGACTGCACTCTGGGCGGATTGCCGATACCAGTCGCTCTGGCTGAAGCTGGCCCCGGCCTGCAGAATGTTGCAGTGCTCCTGGCCTGCGCCCCAGCTGAACCAGGCCCCTTTGGCTGCCGGGGACTGCAAATAGCTGACCAGCATCAATGGCAACGTGAAGCCACGCTTGCGCGTCAGCGCGACCTGATGATTGAAGGTGTGCACCTGCCCGGCCAATACCGCAACATTGGTGTGCTCGCCCGGGTTGACGACAAACATCACACTGAGCTGTCCGCCCCACTGGGGACGCAAGGTCATGATGCTGTCGACCAGCCCCGGCAGCTGTTCCACACGGGAGACCCGCAAGTAACATCCCTGCTCGGTCAAGCGCTGCGCAGGATGATCGGCGCCCGCCTCGCCAAACAGGCCGGACAGGCCGTCGCCACAGACCAGCACCACAGGATGGCGGTAGTTCGCCGGTGGCATTGCGAAATCATCGAGCGAACCGGGCAGGTCCCGTTGCAGCGCTGCCTGACGCACTGCCCGGCCCCACGCCAGCGCAACACTGCCGACAACGATCAAGACCCCGACCACACGCGTCCATCCGCCAAGCGGGATGATCGCCAGCAGCATCAAGGCCAGCGCCCCTGCCCACAGCCAGAGCCCTTGTTTGAGTTTGAGCGTCATTGGCTCACCTCAGGCTGCTGCGGACAATAGCGTCGCCACAAGACTACCCAACCACTGATCGAGCCCGTACCAGACACCGACCAGCAACAGGCCGGCTACCAGGGCATTGACCAGGGGCGAGCGCAGGCCCGGGCTCACCGTAAGGCCTCGACCGCCGCTGACCGTTGCGGTCGACCGCCGATGCAATTGCAAAGGGGCGACCCGTTCATTCAGGGTGGTCAACAGTTGCTCGCGCTCCGGATCATTGATATCGGCATAAAGACCCTTGAAGCCCAGGGTCAATACCCGTTGGAACGCAGTCAACACAAGCGGATCCGCTGCGGGTTCGCGCAGCACCTCACGCATGTCCTCATAAAGGAACACCCCGGCCTGATGGCGATTGAAAAACTTCGTTTGCAAGGGTTCGCTGGCCCAGCGCGAATGGGCATTGTCGCGGGTGAGGTTGAGCATGGTTTCATCCAGCAACGCGCATTGCGCATGGCTGATATGGTCGATGCTGCGTTGCGCCAGGCCGGCCTCTTCGAGAGACTGGCGAACGCGCTCAACCTGCTGCACGCACAGCGCTTTGACTTCATCGCTGTTCTGCGCCGACGCCCCCTGCCGCAACTCGACCACCAGCAGATAGCTGTCCTGCAGCAATGCGTCGATATCAACCGCGTCGTGTTTTTTCGTTTCGATCAGGTTCATGCACGTAGTACCGCGAACAGTTCAAGTTTGACGTCGGCCAGGGTGCTCGGGACGTAGAAGGCACAAACGCCCTGAGCCAGAATGGCTTTGCCCTTGACATGGTTGAGGTCGAGGGCGAAGTACTGGTTTTCCAGGCGCAGGGGAATGGCCGCCGGCACATGGCTGAGGGACTGCAACGGCACGCCGTCGAGGGCGGCGTTGACCAGTTGATCGACTTCGTCCGGTGTACCGATCTTGCACAGGCGCGGGAACTGGCTCTGCAGTTGCACCGCTGGCAGGCGGCAACGCACCGACAGGTAGAAGTCGGCGCTGTCTGGCTCGCGCAGTCGATGGTCATCGAGGCGCACCTGCCAGCGATTGGCCGAACTTTCTTCAAGGTCCAGGGCAATGACCCGCGAAGGCAGGCTGGCCTCCAGCAAGGTGGAAATCATGCGCAAAAGTGGCGGGAACACACTTTCCAGGTCTTCGTGGCGGTAAGGCGGAATCTGCTCGACATCGTGTTCGAGGGAAAAGGTCAGCAGGCTGCCGGCCAGTTTCGTCAACTCCAGATAGACCTGCTCGGGAGGTCGCGCAGGCCAGGCCTTGAGATCGGCCAACACCGGCTGGTAAGTGTTCAAGGCATTGAGCAGCCAGAACAATGACACGTCGGCAACGGCGAAGTCGGCCATGCGTTGATTGCTTTCGCGGCGCATGCCCATCAGTCGCTGGCGTTTGGAGGACAGCTGGCTCAACAGGTTATCCAATTGCGTCAGCAACCCCGGGTGCGCGGCGAAACTGAGCAACGGCGGAATGTAATCGGGGTCAAGGCTCCAGGCGCCCTGCCCGTCGCGCATCAACCGTGCGATGGGACAGGTCAGGTAATCGCCGTTCTCGTCGTGCTCGAAGCGCAGGCTCAGCACCTGTTCCAGCACGCCGACCGATTGCACCTCATCGGTGTAGATGTCCTGCACCCGTCGCCAGTCCTGGCGATATCGGGTAGGCCGATCCCCTTGCCCGCCATCGAACAGGCAGTTGTTGCCATTGGCCTGCTCCAGCGGCAGGGCCAGCAGCAAGGTAGCTGTCTGGCTGTCACCGGTCTGCAGGCGCGACAGGTCGAGACCGGGGGGCAGCCGATCCACTTGATCGCTGTCGATCAGGGTACCGTCCGGCATCCGCAGATTGAGCCGGGTGGCCTTGAGCGTGCCCAGGCGCAGAGCTTCCAGGTCGAAGGCGACACTGCGAACGCCCCAAGGGTGCACCAGGCACAGACGAGCCAGGCACTCGTTGGCCCAGGCCTCCCAGCGCGCCTGCTGCTGGAATTGCTGTGGGGACAGCAATGCCCCCGCGGCCCACAAGGGGCGGTCGATTTTCATGAGGTCGTATCCCTACGAAGTGGCGTGGGTGTGAGCAGGAATCAGGCTTTCGCCTTGGGCATCTGCGAAACCAGCGACAGGTTGACGTCCATGCCTTCCACCTGGAAATGCGGCACGGCATACAACTTGACGCGGAAGAAACCCGGGTTGTCCTCGATGTCTTCGACGGTGACCCGGCCAGCCCGCAACGGGTGCGAAGCCTGCAGCGAGTCGCCCGGATCGTTCATCTCGGTGACCAGCCCGCTGACCCACTTGTTCAACTCCAGCTCCAACAAACGGCGATCCTTGGTGGTGCCGATGTTTTCGCGCTGGATCAGCTTCAGGTAATGGGCAATGCGTGACAGCAGGAAGATGTACGGCAGGCGCGCATTGATCCGGCTGTTGGCGGAGGCCTCCGGGGTGTCGTACAACGCCGGCTTCTGCGTGGAGTTGGCCGAGAAGAAGCACGCATAGTCACGGTTCTTGTAGTACGACAGCGGGATGAAACCGAGGTTGGCGAACTCGAACTCGCGAGTTTCCGGAATCATCACTTCCGAAGGAATCTTCACCTGATTGCCAGTGCCCAGATCGTACAAGTGGATCGGCAGGTCGGTGACCGCGCCGCCAGACTGCGGACCGCGGATCTGCACGCACCAGCCGTTGGCGATGAAACTCTTGACCATGTTGGCCGCGAAGGCGAACGAGGCGTTTGTCCACAGGTACTTGTCGTGGTCCGGCCCCTTGACGCTTTCGACGTAGTTGAAGCTGCGCACCGGAACGGTGTCCGGGCCATAAGGCAGACGGCCCAGCACACGGGGCATGAGCAAACCGATGTATCGCGCATCATCGCTGTCGCGGAACGCTTTCCACTTGAGGTATTCGGCACGGTCAAAGTAGTTGCCGATGTCTTTGATGGCGGCCACTTCTTCCATAGAGCGCTTGCCAAAAAAGGCTGGGCCGACGGAGCCAATGAAAGGCATGTGCGCTGCTGCCGAGACTTTGGAAATACTGCGCAGCAAGGCAATGTCTTGCGGGCTGCGGTCGAATTCGAAGTTGGAAATGGCAGCGGCGATCGGCTCACCGCCCGGTGTGTCGTACTCCTGGGTGTAGGTATGCATGTACAGACCGCTTTGCGCGATCTCTGGTGCATCCTCGAAATCCTGGACCAGGTGATCCTTGCTGATATCCAGCAATTCGATCCGCACGTTCTGGCGGAAATCGGTCTGATCGATCAACGATTTCACACCGCGCCAGGTGGACTCGACCCGCTGGAAATCCGGGTGATGCATCACAGCGTCCAATTGGCGGCTGATTTGCGCATCCAGCGATGCGATATGTTCATCCAGCAGTGTCCTGTCCAGACGCCGGACCTTGCGCGAAGACTGCTTTATCAACTTCAGGAAAACACTGACCGCAGCGGTAACACGCTCATCGACAGAAACGTCCGACAGTGCCTCGGAGCTTTGAAACATTTCAATCTCGCCCAACGCTTTTACCGGATTGAGATTGATCTTGCCAAACAGTGCGCCATACACACCCTGGCTTTCTTCAGGCAACACCGTAGTGCCACGCGATTGCATGTGAGAATGTTCGATAGACATTGTGAAAACTTCCTTTTAAACAGACCGAGGTTAATTAACGAACGGCTTGCGGAGCCAATGCAGCCAACTCGCCTCGCAGTTCGTCAGTCAGTGCCTCGTCCATGAGGATTCGCTCCAGCTCCAGACGAAACCTGGCATTGTCCAGAAGGTTGGACTTGAGGTCGCGCAGCAGGTTGCGCATTGCCAGCAGTGCGCGCAGCTGCGGAATTTGCCGGGCCACCTGCTCTGGCTCGAAATCCTTCATGCTCTGGAAACCCAGAACGACCTCCGCGTCGCTGGCATCCTCCACCAGGGTATTGGCCACCGCCAGCTTGAGCTCGGGAGAAAATTCGGCCAGTACGCTATCGAAGTTGTTCTTGTCGATGGCGACTTTGCTTCTCTCGGATAAAGGGCGCTGTTCCTTGCCGTTACTGTAGTCACCCATCACCATCAACTTGAGCGGCAATTCGGTTTTTTTCTGGGCATCGCCAGTATGCAAATCGAGTTTGATGTTGATTCGTGCCTTTGGCACTTCGTTTTGAAAACTACCAGAAGCCATAAATCCTCCTTGGATATTTGTAACTGCATGCACAGTTACAAATAATCAACTACAAAAATCTGGTTCAGCCATTGCATTGACATATCCAGATAAACTAACAGCCATCGTTCTCGATCTTTTCTCGACCGCAAAAAAATGAACCTTTTGAAGTGAAACTGCAATCAATGAAACAAAAGCTTAAAACTTTCCGGAGGCAATGGTGAACTATCGTACGAAGTCATTCTACCCACGACAAACATATAAAGACCGAACGTACACCGCGCTGGGAACTTACTCTCACTATAAAAAGCAATTTCCCTACGCTATTTAAGAAGTTTCCTACAAATAGCTTATTGGCGTGCTTTGAAGGCGACTCAATGCAGTCGGAGTGAAACCAGTCGATACGGTTTTCCAGGAAAACCAGGGGTGGGGTGGGGTGGGGTGGGGTGGAATGTCATGACTGCCTGCGCCCGGTCCAGAACCGGGAACAGGCAGCACAGACCAGGCAGACTTCAGAATTTCTCTGCGATGTACTTGAACGGATAGTTCGGATCCCGATAGTTGCCGGGACTTTGGCGCTTGGGCAGCTTCACTTTCGCCCGCCGTACTTCTTCATAAGGAATACTGTTCAGCACATCGCTGATGATGTTCAGTCGCGCCCGTCGCTTGTCATTCGAGTTGGCGACCCGCCACGGGGCGAATTCGGTGTCGGTGGCCTCGAACATATCGTCCCGGGCACGGGAGTAGTCGTACCAGCGGTTATAGGACTTGAGGTCCATGGGCGACAGCTTCCAGATCTTGCGCCCGTCGGTGATACGCTCCTTGAGGCGTCGGGTCTGTTCTTCCTGGCTCACTTCAAGCCAGTATTTGATCAGGATGATTCCCGATTCCACCAGTGCCTGCTCGACGCGCGGCACCACGGTGAGAAAATTGCGCACTTGTTCTTCGCTGCAAAAGCCCATGACCCGCTCCACACCGGCGCGGTTGTACCAGCTGCGATCGAAGATCACCACTTCACCGGCCGCCGGCAGGTGCGGCAGATAACGCTGCACATACATCTGGCTTTTTTCCCGCTCGGTCGGCGCCGGCAACGCCATTACCCGGAACACCCGCGGACTGACCCGTTCGGTGAGCGCCTTGATGGTCCCGCCCTTGCCGGCGCCATCACGGCCCTCGAAGATGATGCAGACCTTGGCGCCCGTGTGCTGCACCCACTCCTGCAACTTGACCATCTCGACATGCAGCTGCGCCAGCTCCTCGAGATACACTTTGTTCTTGAGCTTGCCGCTTTCAACCGGTTTGCTTTTGCTTGCCGCCTTCTTCTTCGCCATGCCCGTTAACTCCTTCAATGCGTCACATAGCGTCCGGAGCGCCCCCGGCCGCGTTCATTCAGCGTCGACTGCGCTGATAATGTTCAACCGCCAGTTCCAGGTTCAGGAACATGCGCGCCTCGCCCAGCGCATGGCCCAGGGGTGCCTTGATGACCATTTCCCATACGCTCGGGCTCATGCCCACCAGCCACAATGAAATGCCTTTTTCCTGCAGTCGCTGTTCCGCCCCGGTGAGCATTTTCAGCGCGGTGTATTCCAGGTCGAACACGCTGCGCAGGTCCAGGACCACGACCTTGGGGTTCGCCACGTCAATCAGCGGCCGGATCTTGTCGGCGATGCGCTCGGCATTGGCGAAGAACACCCGCCCTTCGGGCCTGAGCAACAGCAACCCGTCAAAGTGTTCGTCATCGATGTGCTCGGCGGACTGCGGTCGGTACACATTGGTGCCAGGCTTGCGTCCCAGGACATGCACGGGCGGGTCCGAGACCTGATAGGCCAGGGCCAGCAACGAGACGATGATCGCCACGACGATCCCTTGCAGCGTGCCCAGCAGTATCACGCCGATCATGGCCACCACGGCCCAGGCAAATTCGGTACGGCGAACCGACAGGATCTCGCGAAATTCCGCCGGCTCGATCAGGCCCACCGAATACACGATCACCACGGCAGCGAGCGTGGCGTTGGGCATCAGGCCAATAAGCGGTGCCAGCAGCAGGCACGTGCCCAGTGCCAGTGCGGCGGTGACCAGTGCGGCCAGTTGCGAACGGGCGCCGGCCAGGCGGTTCACCGCCGTCTGGGTGGTCCCGCCACCGGCGACCATGGCCCCGAGAAACGCACCGCCGATGTTGGCAACGCCCGTGGCCAGCAGCTCCCGGTTCGGTTGTGGCGCGGGCTCGTCACTGCGGGCAAACGCGCGCCCCGCCGCGATGGTTTCGGTGAAACTCATCAGCGCGATACCCATCGCCGAGGACCACAGGGTCTCGGCCATCGACCATACCGGCAGGGTCGGCGCGGGCAACCCGATCGGCACCACGCCGACGGCGGACACACCAAAGCGCTCCAGACCAAACAGGCTCATGCCGATGATGCCAAGCGCCACCGCAATCAAAGGCGCTGGCAGTCGTGGTGTAAAACGCTTCATTCCCACCAGCAGCAGGACCATGAACACGCCGACCGCCACGGTCGGCAGCGAGGCATGGCCGACGCTCTGGACCGTGGCCACCAGGTTGTGCAGGAAGCCGCCTTTGTCGATGTGCGTGCCCAACAGTTTGGGCAACTGGTCGAGCACGATGACCACCCCGATGCCGGCCTTGAAACCCACCAGCACCGGCTCGGAAATGAAATTGGCGACGAAACCCAGGCGCAAGAGCCCGGCGACGATCAGGATCGCACCCACCATCAGGGCCAGCGTGGCGGAAGCCGCGAGCAAGGTCGCCGCATCGCCACCGGGGCTGATCTGGCCCAGCGCGGAGCCGGCGAGAATGGCCAGGGTGGTCGTGGTGCTGACGCTAAGCGGGCGCGACGTGCCGAGCACGGCATAGATCACCATCGGCACCAGCACCGTGTACAGCCCGACCTGCACCGGAAGGCCGGCAATAGTGGCGTACGCCAGCGCCTTTGGAATGACCACGGCCGCTGCCGTCAGCCCGGCGACCACATCGCCTCGCAGCCAGTCTGGCCGGTAGCTGCCGAGCCACTCCGGGATCAACAGGCTGCGCAAGGTTCCCCGCTGTGGGGTGCCTGGAATCCGCTCTTGCGGATGGCTGCCTTGTTGATTCATCAGTCACTCCAGTGGCAAATCGTCCCGTGCGGATGATGAGTGGGCTCAACTGACCGCACAATCCGTTAACTGCACGCATAACCATTGCAAACCTTCATCGGCATCGAAGCGCGTGTGCCAGCAAGCAATCCACGCAGACTCGACCAGTTACAAATGTAGCCGGTTTGCACGGCTACGCCGCCACATGGCTGGCGAAGGAGACAGACGCCCCACCATCACCACTAAAAAATGGAAAGCCTTATATGGACGACGTCATGAAAGCAATAAATGAGCTATACCCGCTAATTCCCCCCATTGCAGTTCTTCAACTCAGGAGTTTGGCAATGAAGCTCAGAACCTCACTGGCCGCACTCATGGTTGCGGCAAGCCTTTTCGGCTGCACCACTTCATCGACCCACGGTGTGAACGTCAACCTGGTCGCCACCCGGCAAAACGCCGGCCAGATCGGCACCGTCACCTTGACCGACTGGGACAAGAAAACCGGGCTCAGTTTCTTCATCAGCGGTGCTCCAATGGGGGTTACCCTGCCCCTGCGTCTTTACTCCTTCATCAATAACGGCAGCTGCGAGCAACCCGGGTCAGTCGCCTACGCGATGAACGACACCGTCAACACCGAACGCCAACCCGTACGCGGCTGGTCCTTTACCAGAACCGCGCCTGTGCCCTTGCAAACCCTGGTTGACGGCAAGTATTCGGTGGTCGTGCGAACGGCTTCGACCGATGGCAACGTCGATATCTTTTGCGGGGATATCAAGGCAACAGAGCCGGTGAAATAGCCGCGGCCGATTCAGGTCGGCCCCCGCCCCGGTACCGCTCGTGCCACCGGTTGTCCGGTGCGAGCGGTGGCGTCGGGTGAACGGAAACGGGGCTGGCGGCGGCAACCGGTAACAAACCTGTCATTACTCACTGATAACGTCCAAGCGCTTTCCCGAACCGCATCCGCTCGATCTCCGATCGCCAGCGCCCCGCACCAGGGCTTTGCCCATCCGCTCAAGGTGACACTTCCGGTGTACGCAAGCACGACGCGCAAGCAAATCATCATCAGGTCCAACGACATGAGCTGCGACGACTTTGGCGCGTTGTTCTCGAACCTGTTCGGCAACCTTTATTCCGACTCTGCGCCGCCGCCGAAAAACATCATCATCGGCGGGGTCTACGGCAGGCACGAAGGTGTCAGTTTTCGTCGCATGCACTATCGCGGTGACTTCACGGTGGCTTTTCCCGCCCCCCTTGATGAAATCACCTTCGTCATTCCCACCGCCGGCAAGATCATCTTCAACCACGTCACCGAGTCGGTCGGCTTCGCGCAGATCGGCCTGGCGATCGACAAGGCCGAGGTTCGCTCGGCGCGCTTTGTCGACAACCACGCACAGCACGGGATTTCGATCAGCCGCCGGCTGATCACCGAGCGCTTGTCGACGCTGCTGGGCAAACCTATCCTGCAAAAAGTCTGTTTTGAGCCCGTGGTGGATCTGAGCGTACCAGCCTTGCAGGGCATCAAGGCGCTGGTGGACCTGGCCACCGGAACCGAGTTCGACCTGCTGATCAACACAGGTTCGCTGATGCCTTCGCGCCTTCGCGAAATGCTGGTCGATGCGGTACTGGAAGCCTGGCCGCACAACTTCACCGAAGCTCTTCAGCGCCCTTCCCCACTGATAGCGCCACGGCATGTGAAGCTGGCCGTCGAGTACATCCAGGAGCACCCCGACCACCTGGCCAGCGGCACCGAGCTGGCGCAATTGACCAACGTCAGCCTGCGCGCATTGCAGGAAGGTTTTCAGCGTTTCATGGGCACCTCGATCGTTGCTTATCAGCGCCAGGTCCGCCTGGAGCGCGCCTTTGCCGCGCTGTCCCAAGGGGTGTCGCCGTCGGTGACAGACGTGGCCTTGCAACTTGGCTTCAGCAATGTCGGCCGGTTTTGCCAGTATTTCCAGAGTGCCTACGGCATCAGCCCCGCAGACGTGAGAAAGGGCCTGCAAACGCGGCCGATAGCGACCAATTGAGACATTGTGGGAGCGAGCAAGCTCGCTCCCACAAATTGCCTTAACTGATCGTCAGAACAGATAACTGGCCTTCAGCCCGCCATTGAAGCCGTGGCTGTCGCCGCCACCGCTGGCGCCGACTTCTGCCCCTACGCTCCACGGCCCAAGGTTGGCCATGACGTTGACGCCACCGGTGAACTGGTCACGGTTGTCGAAGGCGGCTTGCTGTTCAATGTCCAGGCCCAGCAGTTGCCCTTCGCTGTCGACTTCATGGTCGCCCAATACATGTTCGTAGCCCACTTGCACACCCGGCACCACTTGCCAGGCACCGAGGCCGACAGGTGCAAAGGATGCGTTGAGGTTGGCCACCGCGCTCTTGCGGGTCTGGTGGATGCCGTCGACGTCCAGGGCCAGTTCGCTGCCTTTTTCCTGGAAGCCCGACAGGTTGACGTGGCTGATCCGCACGCCGAGGCTCGGTTCGAGGGTCACGCCGTTCACCGGCACACGGTAACCCAAGGCCAGGGTCGCACCGGTGAGGTTGCCATGGCTGTCGCCCTTGGCCGTGCCCAGACCGCCGCCGAGTTCGCGCTTGCTCTCGTAATCGAGATAGCCGGCGCTGGCATTGGCATCCACAAATAGGCCGCGCTCCAGACCGTTCGGTGCAAAGCGAGTACCCACGCTGAAGAAGGTCAGGTCGGTATCGGCCTCGCCTCCTGCGCCACCGACATTGCCACTGCTGTAGCCGAAGCCGGCATGGGCGCTGAGCTGTTCGGAAAAGCGCTGGGTCAGGCCAATCATCATGCCCTGGCTATGCTCGTTGCTGCTGGAGGCCTGGGACGAACCGTCGGTGCCCAGATACCCCGCCAGGGCGGTGCTCCACAGGCGATATTGCCCGGCCTTGAGGTCGATGCCGCTGGTGAACGGCGCGCCAGCCTGTTCGATCATCGCGCCCTGACGCAGCAGGTAGCTGGCAGCGTCGGCGTGCACCTGACCGCCGACGGTGGACTCGACGCCCCCGAGGCTGCGGGCATCGATGGCCGACTGCAGGTAGTAGTTGTAGGCACTGTAGGTGCCCGACAGGTTGCTGTTCTGCAGTTGTTGCAACAACTGCGCGCCGGCCGCGGCGTTGCCGGCCAGGTCCGCCGCGCCCGGCAAGCTGTTGTAGAACACCATCTTGCCGCGCAGCACGTAGATGGTTTCCTGGGACAAGCCGAGGCCTTGCTTGAGGTAGTTGTCCATCGTGCCATATTGCGCGGTCACCTGGTCCAGGCCGGCTTGCAGGTAACTGGCCTCCACACCGATCAGCGGCCCATAGATGGTCGCCAGGCTCGGTGGCAACGCCGCCAGGGTCGCCTTGATACGCGCGGCGGTGTAGTCGTTGGTCGCCAGGTAGTTGCTCATGATGGTGGCATCATCGACCCCGGCGATGCTTTGCAGCACAGCGGCAGTCCAGCCCGTGCGGTCCTTGCCGGCCGTGCAATGGAACAGCGCGGCGCCGTCGACCGCGGCCAGTTCATTGAACAGCTGGTTGAACTCACTGCGCATCCCCCCGTTCCGGACGAAATCACGGTTGGTGTCCTGCATCATGGCGGTGGCTTCGGCGGCGCTGTGGAACGCGATGTTGGTGACGTTCGCACCCGACGTGGAACCGCCGATGATGTCGATGTTGGTGTACGTCGCGCCCGTGAGCACCTTGTCGGGCGTGGCGGCGATCTCGCTGGGCGTGCGCAGGTCGTAGACCGCCTTGATGCCCAGGCCGTTGAGGGTCGCCAGATCCGCCGCCGACGGCGTCAGCGCGTTGGAGCGGTAAAACACCCCGCCACGCATGGTGCCGTCATTGGCCGTGGTGTACGCGGTGGTGAGACCGGCGACATCGCGCAAGTTGTCGATGCTCTTCAGGCGTGGGGTGTTGAGGGGGACAGTCTCGGCAGCCTGGGCGGCAGCGATGGACAGGCTCAAAACAGACAGCGAACACACAAGTCGTTGGAACACAGTGCAGCCTCATTGAAATCGCGTTGGGCTGACTAATATCTACATTGAAATGGCGCTGAACATGACAAATCGCCCGCGTACGCAAATCACTGCGCGATGTGTCCAGGTGGCTCGTTTTCTGTCCGTGTAATGCCTGTTGTGCTGGCGGGAAACGAGATGCGCGGTGGTCGCTGATCAATTTCCAAGTATAAAAAAACCCGCCTTGCAGCGGGTTTTTTGCTTTTCAGAAACCGATCTGTCGTCGCGAACTCAATGGGTTTTTTTCGAGGTCGACAGCCCGGCTTTACTCAAGCCTTTGGTGTTGTGCTCACCTGGCGTCGAGGCCGAAATGGCCCTGGCCTTGGAGATGCCGCGAGTATCCTTGGAATGGGCGATGCCTGAGGTCGTGGTGCCATGACCGTTATCATCATTGCGCTCACTACCGTAGTGGTTCCCGCTCAGGCCATGGTCGCGAACGGATTTGCCAGCATGGTCGCTGTCCAGCCCGTTGCCGCGGCCGTTACTGCCGGAGTGGCCTGTGCCGGCGTGTCCGCCACCCATACCACCGCCGTGGCCTGCGCCGTTTCCACCACCGTTTCCGCCGCCGTTCCCACCGCCATTTCCACCGCCGCCACCGCCGCCGTTTCCGCCGCCGCCGCCACCGCCGTCTTTCGCGTATGCGGAACCCATGATCGACAGGCCATCAGGGAGTAACGGGGCGGCTGCAAGCATCATGGCGCATGACATTACAGCAACGAGACTCTTGTTTTTAAAAAGCATGATTGCTTCCGTAGGAGGTTGATATCGCGTGACGTATGACGCGATATCTCCCCAACAGTTCAAGCACCACGACAAACGGCTGGAAGGCTGCCATTCACACGTCAATCAAACGCACCGTCGAGAATTTCATAGACAAGCCCGGTGGCCAGCGCAACCAGGATCAGATCCGTGCCGACTTGCTGCCATTCGTAGCCATCATAGTGGGGTAGCCTGCCGACCAGTCGGCCATCCAGTTTTTTGGCAATGCCGGGTGGAAGTGGCTTGCCTCGGGCAAGGTTCTTTTGAATACCCGGTGGCAAATCAGGCCCGGGGCTCCAGTAGCCCGTATTCACGCCAATGATCTCGAGCACGCTGCCACGGTTGATGCTCGGGCCGTTGCTCCAGTCCCCGCCGCCGCCGGAATTCTTGTTCTTGTTGCCATGACCACCTTGGTTGCCATGGTTGACCTTCCCGTTGCCCTGGCCGTTACCGGGATCGGCCAGCGCCGTCACCGAGCCGCTGATCAGGGTCAAACAGGTGATTGCTGCAATCAATGATCGAGACTTGTACATGAGTCGTTCCTTCGTGGTGGGGAAGATTCTCTGAAATTTAGACGCTATTGACGGTGTTGGTTCCATCGAGTCACCCACCGCCAAACCGTCTACGCTCATCCGATCGAAGCCTTGCAGGCGATTGCCGAAGGATGGGGCTTGTCGAGTATATGCATCTCACTGCGCCTCCTCATCGCCAGGTGAAGCGCAAGTCAGCCTTTCCCTGGAGACATCGCCATGATCCGCCCCTTGCTGAGCGCCCTCACCCTGCTTGCCCTGAGCGTCGCCGCCCACGCCGATGTCACGCCGTTCCCGGCGTCTTTCCACACCCAGGACCTCCCCGTCGACGGCGTCACCATGCACGTGCGCGTCGGCGGCAAGGGGCCGGCGGTGGTGCTGTTGCATGGCTTTGGTGACACCGGCGACATGTGGGCACCGCTGGCGGCCGATCTGGCGCGGGACCACACCGTGGTGGTCCCGGACCTGCGCGGCATGGGCTTGTCATCGATCCCGCAAAGCGGCTACGACAAGAAGACTCAAGCGGCCGACATCCGTGGCGTATTGAACGCGCTGAAGATCGAGCACTCGGTGGTCATCGGCCACGACATCGGCACCATGGTCGCCTTCGCCTATGCCTCGCGCTACCCGGAGCGCACCGATCGTTTGGTGGTGATGGATGCACCGGTGCCGGGCATTCCACCGTGGAACGACATCGTGCGCTCGCCGATGCTGTGGCACTTCGACTTCGGCGGGCCGGACATGGAACGCCTGGTCGCCGGGCGTGAACGCATCTACCTCGACCGCTTCTGGAACGAGTTCGCCGGCAACCCCGCCAAGGTCGACGAAGGCACACGCCAGCACTACGCCAGACTCTACGCCCGCCCCGGCGCCATGCACGCCGCCTTCGCCCAGTTCCGCAGCATTCGCCAGGACACCGTGGACAACGAGGCGTCGATGGGCAAAAAGCTGAGCATGCCGGTGCTGGCGGTCGGGGGTGAGAAATCCTTCGGCGCCAATGAGGCCATCGTGATGCGCAATGCCGCGGACAAGGTCACGGAAGTGGTGATTCCTGGGGCCGGGCATTGGCTGATGGAGGAAGCGCCGACGCAGACGATTGCGGCGATTCGCGGGTTTATCGAGAAGTGACGTCGCGACCTGCGAGCTATTGAGCCGGACGCCCAAAAGCAGTGCAGGCACTCCCCTGTCGTGGCGAGGGAGCTTGCTCCCGCCGGGCTGCGAAGCGGCCCTTGAGACCCGGCCGGTCCTCACCATTCCCACCCGAAACGCTCCACCAGACCCCGCTGGCCAGTACCAGCGTGGCCGCCACTGCACTCATCACTTCTTCGATGTGAATCCACGCTTGATACGTCGCAGATACTTCAATGCGTGGCGCTGTTTCCCGATTGTTACCTCAGCGCCGCAGTTGTCACTTCTGCGCCGCCGAACTGGCCAATAGAGTATGGCCGTCGGTGTGGAACAGGGTCGTCGACTTGTCGGCCCGCGCTGGCACCGATCCCCCCATCACGGAAGAGGTGAATCATGAGTTTCGTCAAAGTGGAAAAAAACCAGAGCAGCGCCCCGTCGGATGACGACATGAAAAAAGCCATGGTCGAGTCGGGCGGCAAGCCGGGCGAGGTCACCGGGACCAATGCCGCCCGCACCCTGACCTACACCGGCGTGGTCAATCACACGGTGTACGAGAACAAGCTGATCGAGATCGCCAAGGGCAAACGCACCAGCTGGAACTTCGTCTGGGCCGATGCCCGGGCCGCCTGAGGTCAAGGCGGGGCGGCCGATCGGCTGCCCCGCTGACTCAGCCCCTGATACAACCCCGATACCCGCTTGTAACACCAAGACACTTAGCCGCCCTGCCCCTCGCCCCTAGAGTGAAGCCGTCAATGGACGGCAGCGCCAAGCGCCAGCAGCCCATTGTTTGCCCAACACACCACCAAGGAAGAGGGAAACCATGAGCAAATCAATCGCTGTCAGCCAACAGAGCCAGCAGCTTCACAATGATGTGCAAGAAGCCGTCAAGTCGATCATGGGTGCAACGCAACTGAAGGCGGCAGATTACGGCCGGGTACTGAGGTCAGCCCTGGCAGCTTCGCAAAAAACCGTCACCATCGAAATCGCCGCCGGCGACCTGACGCTGCTGAAGAAGTCCGGCTACAAGCTGTGCTTTGCCAAGAAGGTGGGTGACGCCGACTACAACGTGGTCTGGCAGTCCTATGACGCTTACCTGAGTAACAACGAGTTCAGCTGGACGCCTCAATATCAGCTGTTTGCGTCCAACCTGTTCAAGGCAAATGTGCAGGTCAAAGTCTCGACCAACATCGTCAATATCGGCCTGGGGCAAACATCGACACTCGATAAGCACGGTCTGCTGAGTTCGGCGGTTACCGGGGGACCGAACATTTCCATGACCTTTGTAAACGACTACGCCCCCATCCATCCGGGTATCAACCAGCTATCTACCGGCATTGATGGCAATCAGGTCAGCACCCCCATTTACGTTGCGGTGGATCAGGTGGTCACCGGTGAAACCGTGCTGACGCCGGTGGAAACCATCCTCGTGTGGTTCGAACAGAACGTACAGACCAGCACCATGTTCAGTACCTCACGCTCCAAGGCGATCGAAATCGACTTGACGTTCGATAACACCGCAGATCGCCTTTACGAAGGCGGTCAGTGGAAAACCGTGTAACCGTCATGCCGGGGCAACCTTGCGGTTGCCCTTTCACTCATCTTTGCCCGCCGTGGCGAAGTAGCCCGTCAGCGAGCGACAGATCGACTGCGCGAGGTCCTCCTGGGTGGCGATGCCATAGGGTCGATCACGATCGAACTGCGCCGACCAGCGAATCCGCCCCTGCGCCACATCCACCAGGCGCAATGACGCTCGCACCCGCGAAGGCTCGACCCGCACGCTGCCCTCCAGGCAATAGCTGTAACGCCCGCCACGCTTGAAGTCCGGTACCGGCTCGCTGCTGCGTGCCACCCGCATCAACACATGATTGGTCCCGGTCTGCGCCTGCTCGAACGACTCGAACAGTCGGCAGCTCAACTCCTCGCACAAGCCCCGGGTAAAGTCATTGCCATCGCGGGTGAGGCAGGTAAACGGCTGGATCTGGACCACAGGATGGCGAGTGCCGACGCCCTTGGGCCGCAGCCGCTGATAGGTCAAGCGATAACACCCGGGTGGAATGCTGAAGCGCACCGGGTCCTGCTGGCCGTTGCCGGCGTAATGCGCTGCGAGCTTGCGCCGCAAGCGCCCCACCTGCACTCGCACCACCGGATCGTCGCCCGTGCAATACACTGCCGGGTCACGACGAAACACCGCGATGCCGATGGCGTGTTCGGTCAGCGGCGTTTTGCAAGCCTGAAGGTCGTGCTCGACCAGAAAGCGCAACAGACTGCCCATGCGCCTGGACTTGGCAAACAACGGGCTGACCAGCAACAGCGCCAGCACCCGCTCGATTTCTTCCCGATCGAGCGGCTCGGGAACCCCCGCCGCAGTCGAATCGGCCATGCTTTTGATCACCATCGCCTGCCTCCGTGCAGGTTGCCGACAGGAATGGATGTCGCACTCCGTGATAACCCTTGCAGCGTGAGCAGGAATGGGGCTCGGGCACTGCAACGACCAAGCGTAGCAGCCGTGTTGATATCGGCAGGCAATTGCGATGGTAGCAACCCGCCATCCGACGAACGTTCAATCTTGACGTCTGAAAAATTTTTAGGACTTGCCCCTTTGTGGCGAGGATGCTTGTCGGATCGCCGCACCGTCCCGCTGGGCTGCGAAGCGGTCCCTCTCCCCTGCGACCCATTTCCTCAGACACACCGCAAGGCCCGGTTTTACGGCGGCAGAGCCGCCGAACGGGAGCAAGCTCCCTCGCCACAGAGAGCATTTGGCGTCCTACAGGCCGGTTGCAGCACTGGTAATCGATGCCTAATGTTCGCCCGTCGCTGACTTGAATTGGCGACAGGGTTTCGCAGCCCTATAGGTACGAGTAGCTCTTCTTACAGATACGAGGAAGTTTTACTCATGACGACTAACAACCCACCCCGCCGCTTCACCCCCATGAAACAAATCGCCACCAGCTACCCCGTCCTCCTCATCGACAGCGACGCCCCGCTGCGCGAACTCCACAACTGCGCCGCCGAACGTCTGAACGCTGTCCTCCAGTACCTCAACCTCATGGCCTGCACCAGCCTCCCCGATTACGCCGAAAACGACATCAACACCGTCACCAACATTTCGCGGATTCTGCTTCAGGATGTGCGGGATTTGTTTGGCGTGATTGAACAGCGGGGGTTTGAGGTGTCCAAAGGGTAGTAAGGACTCTCAACCATGAAAACCGCTTCGGCGGTTTTTTCCTACTCAGGCTCGTATTTTCGAAGCGGCTACCGATAGATTTACTGAAGAGACCTAAGCTCGAAAATTAAAATAAAACACACTTCGACCCGGGATCCCGAAAAGTTAATCGTGGCTGGCCGATTTCGGTTAGGAGCGGACCTTCCAATTTGTCTATAGAATCAGGGTCCATTGAGCGGAACACGTTATGAAAACTGATTTCATGCACCTGACCTCAAAGTTTTCTGGGCGGGGATACAGTGACTGAGGAAAGCTGAGGATTGGCGATGAAAATTGAATACCTCGAGATCAAAGGCTTCAAGAGCGCGGCAAACGTTATCCTGAGGGATGTGCCAGCCTTTACAGCTCTAGCCGGCTCCAATGGTGCAGGTAAAAGCAATATCACTGATGCGCTCGCTTTTCTGGGAGCAGTAGTAAAACGTGGGGCTGCACAAGCGATCCGCGACTTTGGAGGGTTCCAGCAGATTCACTGCTTCAAGCACCGAAAGGAAAATCGCACGACAATCTCGTTTGCCATCAGAATCAATCTCAATGGAGAGGTATTCGACTACAACCTGAAAATATCCGGAATAGACCGGGTACCTCAGGTACTTGAAAGTCTAAAAATCAATGGCAATCAGATCATAGATCGCAAGAGCAGTGATGAGACACGGATTACCTTAAGTGATACGCATGGCTTGCAGCTCCTACCTGAGTATGCGCAAGACATGACCGCGCTAATGCTACTCAGCCATTCGCCACTGTATCGAATGCTTACCAATATCCAAGTATTTCGAATCGACCCGCTAGAAGCTAAGGAGCCTGACAGCTCAACAGCAGACGCTACGACGCTAGATAGTCATGGCAGGAACGTCGCAACGATGTTGTCAATTTTGGAGAGAAATGAACGCTTTCGTGATCAGGTTCTGGAATGGATAGAACTGATCGTACCTGGCATGGAAAGCGTGTCCACCGAAAAACAGAGGCTAGATGGCTCTACGGTGATCACGTTCAAGGAAGAAGGAACAAAAGCTCGTTTCCCAGCTCGTTTGATTTCCGATGGGACAATTTATGCGCTCTGCATTATGACTGCGGTGTTCAGTCGGGCAGGGAAATCAGGCATGACAATCATAGAGGAGCCTGAGCGCGGCATTCATCCGAAGGCGATCGGCGAACTGGTACAGCTGATGCGTGAAAATGCTTCGGTAGAGCACCCCATTTTCATAACTACCCATAGCGAATCTGTCGTACGTAACCTCGACCTTGAAGAACTTTGGTTGGTAAATAAAGAGGATGGCAAAACTAAGGTCAAGTGTGCTTTAGAATCGGCAGTAAATAAAAAGGAAATACCACTGGATACAGCGTGGCTGACCAATCTTTTTGATGGGGGTCTGCCATGGTAAAAGTTGGATTCATTGTTGAGGGTGATAGCGAAAAGATCGTTATCGAATCTTCCGACTTCAAAGCTTTTTTGCAGGAAAACGATTTTGAGTTGGTCAATCCCGTAGTCAATGCCAAAGGTGGCGGTAACCTATTGCCGCAAAATATCGATGCCTATCTGGGACGTCTAGATCAGCAAGCGGTAGACATCATCGTTGTGTTGACTGATCTTGAGGACGAAGTCTCTGTTGACTTTGTCAGAGAACGCATCGAAAACGCACGAATAAATAGCATTTTCGTCGCTGTAAAAGCATTAGAGGGGTGGTTCCTAGCTGATTCAGTTGCCATGAACAAATGGCTCGGAATTGACGACTTCAATGAGCAACAGCCCGAGCAGACGCAGAACAAACCATGGGATCGTTTAAAAGAAATATCCAATTCATTGGGTAAACGTGGGCCGGGCAACAAAACTGCATTTGCAAAGAAGATGACGAAACACTTTGGTTTCAGCATTCGCCAAGCAGCCTTGCACCCACAGTGTCCAAGTGCGCTAGAGCTTGTTCGCTATTTTGCTGAGCAGAACCGACCTAGTAATGGTTGATGGAGGAGCTGATCAGGGTTGCCTCGCGTTGTGACTGAGCAATTGTATAGAAAAAGGCCCTGATCATTCAGGGCCTTGTCGTTTCTGGCATATTCAACTTCCCTTTTTCCTTTAGAAGTTCGCCGGCGTATTCGCGCTGATAATCTCCGCCTCATCCGCCCCGATATTGCGAAACCGATGCGGCAAGGTCGTCGGGAAGTAATAGCCATCCCCGGCGTTGAGCACACTCACCTGGCCATCCACGGTCAATTCCACGGTACCCCGTGTCACCAACCCACACTCCTCGCCTTCGGAATGCACGATCGGCTCTTCACCTGAGCTTGCGCCTGGTGCGTATTGCTCGCGCAGCAAGCGCATCTGCCGGCTTGGCACGGACGCGCCGATCAGCAGCAGGCGCAGGCCGTGGCGGCCAAGGTCGGGCTGTTCGTTGGCGCGAAAGACGTACTGGTGCTCGCGAGGTGGCTGATCGAAGGTGAAGAAGTCGGCCAGGGACATGGGGATGCCCTCCAGCAATTTCTTCAGGGAGCTGACGGAAGGACTGACCCGATTCTGTTCGATCAGGGAGATGGTTGCATTGGTGACGCCGCTACGCCGGGCCAGCTCGCGCTGGGACATTTTGTAGCTTTCGCGTACTAATTTGAGTCGTGAGCCCGTGTCCATGACAGCCTTATGTGCCAACCCGTAGGAGCGAGCTTGCTCGCGATTGCGATCTGACCTTCAACATTGATGTCGACTGAACCAACGCTTTCGCGAGCAAGCTCGCTCCTACAGGGATAATGGATGGGTGGAGTACAGGCGCGGATCACGCCGTTTTCCGGTCCCGGAAACGTGAAAGGCGGCTATTAAATCACGTTTGTTCGTAATGCTCAGCAGGTTCGATAAACGGCTGGAAAAAACGACCTGTGGGAGCGAGCCTGCTCGCGAAAGCGGTGTGTCAGGCGACATCGATTTTGGCTGATATGGCCTCTTCGCGATCAGGCTCGCTCCTACAGGGGACAGTGGTGGTTCAGGTGTTAAAAAGCCGGCGGCACCCTTTGGGGAGATGCCGCCGGCGAGGTAAAGCTTAGATGCCGAAACGGTCACGCAGCGAGTAGTACACGGCGCCGAGGGCGGTCAACGGCGCCGAGAAGGTGCGCCCGCCGATCATTGGCATGTGTGGCAGCGAGGCAAACGCGTCGAAACGCTCGGCGTCGCCACGGATCATTTCCGAGATCAGTTTGCCGGCCAGGTGCGAACAGGTGACGCCGTGACCGCTGTAGCCCTGCATGTAGTAGGCGTTTTTCTCGATACGGCCGAATTGCGGCATGCGTGACATGGTCAGCAGGAAGTTGCCGGTCCAGCGGTAGTCGATCTTCACGTCCTTCAATTGCGGGAAGGTCTTGAGGATCTTCGGGCGGATCAGTTGTTCGATGTCGTCCGGTTCGCGCGCACCGTAGACCACGCCACCGCCGTACAGCAGGCGGTTGTCGGCGGTCAGGCGGTAGTAGTCGAGCAGGTAGTTGCAGTCTTCGACGCAGTAGTTGTTCTTGATCAGGCTGCGGGCCTGCTTTTCCGACAACGGCTCGGTGACCACGATCTGCGAACCACACGGCATGCTCTTGCTGGTCACGCGATTGTCCAGGCCCTGCGGCAGGTAGGCATTACCGGCGATCAGCAGGTACTTGGCCTTCACCAGGCCTTTTGCAGTGCGCACAGTGATCGGTTCGCCGTAGGTGATTTCCACCGCCGCTGATTGCTCGTAGATCTTGCCGCCCAGGCCGATGATGGCCGAGGCTTCGCCGAGGGCCAGGTTCAGCGGGTGAATGTGGCCGCCCTGCATGTCCAGCAGGCCGCCGACGTAGGCGTCGGAACCGACTTCGCGCTTGATGTCGGCCGCGTCGAGCATTTTCAGGTTCTTGTTGCCGTAGCGCTCCCAGCTCTTCTTCTGCTCGGCCAGACCATTGAGTTGTTTCTTGTTCATCGCCGCGAAGATACCGCCGGGACGGTAATCGCACTGGATGTCGTAGTGCTGTATGCGCTGACGGATGATGTCGGCGCCTTCGAAAATCATGCTGCCGAGGATTTCGGCGGTCTTGTCGCCGTAGCGTTCTTCGATGACATCGACGTCGCGGCTATAGGAGTTGACCAGTTGGCCGCCGTTGCGACCGCTGGCGCCGAAGCCGACCTTGGCCGCTTCGAGCACGGTCACGCTGTAGCCCGCTTCAGCGAGGAACAGGGCCGACGACAGGCCGGTGTAGCCGGCGCCGATCACGCAGACGTCGCAGTCCACCGCCCCTTCCAGCACCGGGAAATCGCCGGTGAAGTTGCGGGTGGCGGCGTAGTAGCTGTTTACATGTGTCTGTTTCATAAAATTCTCCGATGGCCGCTGCAGGTTGCCGGCGACCGCCGCTTTATTGTTATTAGAGCTTGATCCAGGTCGCCTTGAGTTCGGTGTACTTGTCGAACGCGTGCAGCGATTTGTCCCGACCGTTACCCGACTGCTTGAACCCGCCGAACGGCGCGGTCATGTCGCCGCCGTCGTACTGGTTGACCCAGACGCTGCCGGCACGCAGGCCACGGGCGAAGGTGTGGGCCTTGCTCAGGTTGCTGGTCCATACGCCGGCGGCCAGGCCGAAGATGCTGTCGTTGGCAATCGCCAGGGCTTCATCGAAGGTGTCGAAGGTGATGACCGACAGCACCGGGCCGAAGATTTCTTCCCGGGCGATGGTCATGGCGTTGCTCACGCCGTCGAAAATCGTCGGTTCCACGTACTGGCCACCGGTGTCTTCGAGGGTGCGGCTGCCGCCTGCGATCAGTTGGGCGCCCTGCTCTTTGCCGATACCGATGTAGCGCAGCACGTTGTCCAGTTGACGCTGGTCGACGACCGCGCCGACGGTGGTTGCAGGATCGAGGGCGTGCCCCGGCTTCCAGGCTTGCAGGGCTTCCACCAGCAATGGAATGAACTGCTCGCGGATCGAACGCTCCACCAGCAGGCGCGAACCGGCGGTGCAGACTTCGCCCTGGTTGAAGGCGATGCCGCTGGCCGCCGCCTGTGCTGCCGCGCGCAGATCCGGCGCGTCGGCGAACACCACGTTCGGGCTCTTGCCCCCGGCTTCGGCCCAAACGCGCTTCATGTTGCTCTGCCCGGCGTAGATCATCAGTTGCTTGGCAATCGCCGTGGAGCCGGTGAAGGCCAGCACGTCGACGTCCATGTGCAACGCCAGCGCCTTGCCGACGGTGTGGCCGTAGCCCGGCAGGACGTTGAACACGCCTTTCGGGATACCGGCATCGAGTGCCAGCTGCGCGATGCGGATCGCGGTCAGCGGGGATTTTTCCGAAGGCTTGAGGATGAACGAGTTGCCCATCGCCAGGGCCGGGGCGAATTTCCAGCTGGCCATGATCAGAGGGAAGTTCCACGGCACGATGGCCGCGACCACGCCGGCCGCTTCGCGGGTCACCAGGCCCAGTTGATCGTGGGGGGTGGCGGCGACTTCGTCGTAGATCTTGTCGATGGCTTCGGCGGTCCAGCGGATCGCGTTGGCGGTCGCCGGAATGTCGATGCTCATGGAGTCGCTGATCGGCTTGCCCATGTCGAGGGTTTCGAGCAGGGCCAGTTCTTCCTGGTTGGCCAGGATCAGATCGGCAAAACGGATCAGGACGCGCTTGCGCTCGGCCGGGGCCAGGTTGGCCCAGACGCCGGATTCGAAGGTACGGCGCGCCACGGCGACCGCTGCATTGGCGTCGGCTTCGTCGGTGCTGGCGACGTTCGCCAGGAAACGACCGTCCACGGGGCTGATGCATTCGAACGTCGCACCGCTGGCGGCTGCGCAGTATTGGCCGTCAATGAATGCGCGACCTTCGATGGTTAGGGACTGGAAGCGTTGCTCCCAATCGCTGCGAGTGTTTGTCATGGTTGTGACTCGACGCAGGGGAATATGGGGTATCGGTGTGTCAGGCGACGGGATGTTGGCTGATAGACCGCTTTCGCTGGCAAGCCAGCTCCTACAGTTGATCGTTGTCGCTCACGATGTCGCGCCCGACACACAACCCTGTAGGAGCTGGCTTGCCAGCGAAGGCTGTGCATCAGGCGACATCGATGAATCAGACGGTATGCAAGTACCAGTTGTACTCAAGGTCCGAGATGGAGTTCTCGAACTCGGCCAGCTCGCTTTCCTTGCACGCCACGAACACGTCGATGTACAGCGGGTCGATGTACTTGGCCATGACTTCGCTGTCGTCCAGCTCGCGCAGGGCATCGCGCAGGTTGTTCGGCAGGCTCTGCTCGTTCTGCTCGTAGCTGTTGCCTTCCACCGGGGCGCCCGGTTCGATCTGGTTGGTCAGGCCGTGGTGCACGCCCGCTAATACCGAAGCCATCAGCAGGTAGGGGTTGGCATCGGCGCCCGCTACGCGGTGTTCGATGCGCACCGAGTCTGGCGAACCGGTCGGCACACGTACCGCTACGGTACGGTTGTCGATGCCCCAGCTCGGCGAGTTCGGCACGTAGAACTGCGCGCCGAAACGACGGTACGAGTTGACGTTCGGGCAAAGGAACGCCATCTGCGCCGGCAGGGTCTCGAGCACACCGCCGATCGCGTGTCGCAGCGCGGCGTTCTGCTCGGGATCCTCGCTGGCAAAGATGTTGTTGCCTTCTTTGTCGAGAATCGAAATGTGCACGTGCAGACCGTTACCTGCCTGGCCCGGATACGGCTTGGCCATGAAGGTGGTGTCCATCTCGTGGTCGTAGGCGATGTTCTTCACCAGACGCTTGAGCAGGACGGCGTAGTCGCACGCCTTGATCGGGTCAGCCACGTGATGCAGGTTGACTTCGAATTGCGCCGGGGCGCTTTCCTTGACGATGGCGTCAGCCGGGATGCCCTGCTCTTTCGCACCTTCGAGGATGTCTTGCAGGCAGTCGACGTATTCGTCGAGGTCGTCGATCAGGTACACCTGGGTCGACATCGGACGCTTGCCGGACACCGGCGAACGTGGCGATTGCGGACGACCGTTCACGTTGTCCTGGTCGATCAGGTAGAACTCCAGTTCGAACGCGGCGCAGATGGTCAGGCCCATGTCGTCGAACTTGCGCACGATATTGGCCAGCACTTCACGCGGGTCGGCGAAGAATGGCTCGCCTTCGAGTTCGTGCATGGTCATCAGCAGCTGCGCAGTCGGGCGCTTCTGCCAAGGCTCGATGCTGAGAGTGCCGGGGATTGGGAAACAGATTCGGTCTGAGTCGCCGATGTCCAGACCCAGGCCGGTGCTTTCCACCGTGGAACCATTGATGTCCAGAGCAAACAGAGAGGCCGGCAGGTTGATGCCTTTTTCGTAAACCTTATGAAGACTGGTGCGCTCGATGCGCTTGCCGCGCACCACACCGTTCATATCCGCAATCAGAAGGTCGACGTACAAAACCTCAGGATATTTCTTAAGGAATGCGTTTGCTTCGTTGAGTTGAACGGCACGCAGAGGGACCGACATGATGCACCTATTTTTTAGCTGTTAATTATTATGTTCACTACCCTTTCACGAGCCCAGTCAACCCGAACGGCAAAGTGAAGTCAATAGCGAACACTTGACCCTTCAACCTTTATTTTCTGGCCTTTTTTGGGGGCTAGAGTGTCAGACCAGTCTTGAGCACCATGTAAACGCTGAGGATCTGACGTGCGGCGTTTAGAATTTTTTACATGAGAGTTGTTAATTAAAATCAACAAGGCTAAGCTCCAGAAAAGCTCGTTCAAGTGTCAAACTTCGAGGTGATAAAAATGGCATTCAAGCCATTGATCGGCGTTACTGCATGCGTCAAACAGATTGGCCTGCACCCCTACCACATCAGCGGCGACAAGTACTTGCGTGCTGTCAGCGTTGCGGCGCTGGGGCTGCCTGTCGTTATTCCTTCCTTAGGCGACCTGACCGAAATCGATGACCTGCTGCCGCAGCTCGACGGTCTGTTGCTGACCGGCTCGCCGTCGAACGTGGAACCCTTCCACTATCAAGGCCCCGACAGCGCCCCCGGCACGGATCATGATCCGGCGCGGGATGCCACCACCCTTCCCCTGATCCGCGCCGCTATTGCAGCGGGCGTTCCGGTGCTCGGCATCTGCCGTGGCTTCCAGGAAATGAACGTGGCGTTCGGTGGCAGCCTGCATCAGAAGGTCCATGAACTGCCTGGCTTCCTCGACCATCGCGAGGCCGACCATCCGGACCTGGCCGTGCAATACGCTCCCGCCCACGCGGTGAACGTGCAGCCTGGCGGTGTGTTCGAAGCGCTGGACCTGCCAGCGGTGTTCCAGGTCAATTCGATTCACAGCCAGGGCATCGACCGCCTCGCGCCCGGCCTGCGCGCCGAAGCCGTCGCGCTCGATGGCCTGATCGAGGCGATCTCGGTCGAGCACAGCCAGGCGTTTGCCCTCGGCGTGCAATGGCACCCGGAATGGCAGGTGCTGAACAACCCTCCTTATCTGAGTATTTTCCAGGCGTTCGGCGAAGCCTGCCGGCAACGGGCGGCGCTGCGTCACTCGAGCTGACGACCTGATACCCACATTTAACGATTAACTGCCCAACGCGAGCGGGCAGGCGCTTGTGCGTGCCCCGCTCGCGAAAACAACACACTGCAATAACAACAAGTACGACCAGGCAGCCAGGATGGCGGCGCCGAATAAACCCGGCCGGAATGCAATGCCGGTCAACCTGATACAGCCCGCTCCCACAGGGTCCTGCGTTGGACTGACCGACATCATCTGATACGGGTTTGCAATCCACTATTAAGCCGGGCCGTGTTGGCCGGGCGACTGAAACCTGTTGGGAGTTTCACATGGCAAACGCCTCCAGCATCTACAGGAAGGCTCTTGAGGGTCACCAGGCACCGAAAAAGGTGTTGGTGAAAATCGATCGCGTCACCAAGAAGTTCGACGAAACCACCGCCGTGGACGATGTGTCCCTGGAAATCCACCAGGGTGAAATCTTCGCTCTGCTCGGTGGTTCCGGTTCCGGCAAATCGACCCTGCTGCGCATGCTCGCCGGTTTCGAGCGCCCGACCGAAGGCCGGATTCTGCTCGACGGCGTCGACATCACCGACATGCCGCCGTACGAACGACCGATCAACATGATGTTTCAGTCCTACGCGCTGTTCCCGCACATGACGGTGGCGCAGAACATCGCCTTCGGCCTCAAGCAGGACCGTTTGCCAGCGGCCGAAATCGACGCACGGGTGCAGGAGATGCTGCGCCTGGTGCACATGACCCAGTACGCCAAGCGCAAGCCGCACCAACTGTCCGGCGGCCAGCGTCAGCGCGTGGCCCTGGCTCGCTCCCTGGCCAAGCGTCCGAAGCTGCTGTTGCTCGACGAACCGATGGGCGCCCTGGATAAAAAGTTGCGCTCGCAGATGCAACTGGAGCTGGTGGAAATCATCGAGCGCGTCGGCGTGACCTGCGTGATGGTGACCCACGACCAGGAAGAGGCCATGACCATGGCCCAGCGCATCGCGATCATGCACCTGGGCTGGATCGCCCAGATCGGCAGCCCGGTGGACATTTATGAAGCACCGGTCAGCCGCATGGTCTGCGAATTCATCGGCAACGTGAACGCCTTCGACGGCACCGTGGTCGAGGACCTGGAAGGTCACGCGATCATTCACAGCCCGGACCTGGAGCAGAAGATCTACGTCGGTCACGGCGTCAGCACGTCGGTGCAGGACAAGTCGATCACCTACGCGATCCGCCCGGAAAAACTGCTGGTCAGCACCGTCAAGCCGGAGAACCGCTACAACTGGTCCGCCGGCAAGGTGCATGACATCGCCTACCTCGGTGGCCACTCGGTGTTCTACGTCGAGCTGCCTGGGGGCAAGATCGTCCAGTCGTTCATGGCCAACGCCGAACGCCGTGGTGCGCGTCCGACCTGGGACGATCAGGTCTACGTGTGGTGGGAAGACGACAGCGGCGTGGTACTGCGCGCATGAAAACCTTCAATCAGCAATTCCTGAGGTGGGTCCCCAGCGGGCGCAAGTTCGTCATCGGGATACCGTTCATCTGGCTGTTCCTGTTCTTCATGCTGCCGTTCTTCCTGGTGATGAAGATCAGCTTCTCGGAAGCAGCCCTGGCCATTCCGCCCTACTCGGAGATCTACACCTTCGCCGAGCAGAAATTCCAGCTGATGCTCAACATCGGCAACTACTCCCTGTTGGGCCAGGATGAGCTGTACCTGTCCGCCTACCTGGGTTCGTTGAAGGTGGCGTTTTTCAGCACTGTGATGTGCCTGGTGATCGGTTTCCCGATGGCCTACGCCATCACCAAGGCCAGCAAGGAAGCGCAGAACGTCCTGATGCTGCTGATCATGATGCCGACCTGGACCGCGATCCTGATCCGCGTTTATGCGTGGATGGGCATCCTCAGCAACAACGGCCTGCTCAACGCGTTCCTGATGTGGACCGGGCTGACGTCGCAGCCGATCGAGATCCTCAACACCAACATCGCCGTCTACATCGGCGTGGTGTATGCGTATCTGCCGTTCATGGTGCTGCCGCTGTACGCCAACCTGGTCAAGCACGACCAGAGCCTGCTGGAGGCCGCATCGGACCTGGGTTCGAGCACCTTCAACAGCTTCTGGAAAATCACCGTGCCTTTGGCCAAGAACGGCATCATCGCCGGTTGCATGCTGGTGTTCATTCCGGTGGTCGGTGAATTCGTGATTCCGGAACTGCTGGGCGGCCCGGAAACCCTGATGATCGGCCGTGTGTTGTGGCAAGAGTTCTTCAACAACCGCGACTGGCCGGTGGCGTCTGCCCTGGCGGTGGTGATGCTGTTGATCCTGATTGTGCCGATTCTGCTGTTCAACCGCAGCCAGGCCAAAGAGATGGAGGCACGGGGATGAAACGCTTCGAATTTTCAAAGTTCATGCTGATTTTCGGCCTGTCGTTTATCTACCTGCCGATGCTGATCCTGGTGATCTACTCGTTCAACGCATCCAAGCTGGTGACGGTGTGGGGTGGCTGGTCGATCAAGTGGTACGCCGGTTTGCTCGACAACAGCCAGTTGATGGGTTCGGTTCTGCGCTCGCTGGAAATCGCCTGCTACACCGCCATCGCAGCAGTCGCACTAGGGACGTTAGCCGCGTTCGTCCTGACGCGCGTTACCCGCTTCAAGGGCCGCACGCTGTTCGGTGGCCTGGTCACCGCGCCGCTGGTGATGCCTGAAGTGATCACCGGCCTGTCGCTGTTGCTGCTGTTCGTGGCCATGGCGCAGTTGATCGGCTGGCCGGTGGAGCGTGGCATCGTCACCATCTGGATCGCCCACACCACGTTTTGTGCCGCTTATGTTGCGGTGGTAGTCTCCGCCCGCCTTCGCGAGCTGGACCTGTCCATCGAAGAAGCGGCCATGGACCTGGGTGCGAAGCCGTTCAAGGTGTTTTTCCTGATCACCATTCCGATGATCGCGCCGTCACTGGCGGCCGGCGGCATGATGTCGTTCGCCCTGTCGCTGGATGACCTGGTGCTCGCGAGCTTCGTGTCCGGCCCGGGTTCCACGACCCTGCCGATGGAAGTGTTCTCGGCGGTGCGCCTGGGCGTGAAGCCCGAGATCAACGCCGTGGCCAGCCTGATCCTGTTGGCAGTGTCGATCGTGACCTTCATGGTCTGGTACTTCAGCCGCCGTGCCGAAGCCACCCGTAAACGCGCGATCCAGGAAGCCATGGACCAGACCGCCAGCGAATCCTGGCAGCAACCTGAAAAGAAAATGGCAGGAGCGACGGCCTAGTCGTTGCCCGGTTAACTGTGGCGAGGGAGCTTTTGTGGCGAGGGGGCTTGTCGGATCGCCGCACCGCCCCGTTCGGCTGCGCAGCAGCCGTAAAACCAGTACGTTCGGTGTAACTGGAACACCGAGGATTCCGGTTTTGGGGCCGCTTCGCGACCCAACGGGGGCAAGCCCCCTCGCCACAAAAGCTCGCTCGTCACAGGTTTTGTGTTCACTGTTTTTGAATAAAAAAGAAATGGAGTTGTACCGATGAAAATGTTTGGCAGGACTCTGCTGACACTGTCCTTATTGGGCGCAATCGCCACTGGCGCCCAGGCCAATGACAAGGTTCTGCGCGTCTATAACTGGTCGGATTACATTGGCCCGGATACCGTCAAGAAGTTCGAGGACGAGACTGGCATCCAGGTGACCTACGATGTCTTCGACAGCAACGAAACCCTTGAGGCACGCCTGCTGGCGGGCAAATCCGGCTACGACATCGTCGTGCCGTCCAACAGTTTCCTGGCCAAGCAGATCAAGGCCGGTGTCTATCAGGAACTGGACAAATCGAAGCTGTCGAACTGGAAAAACCTCAACCCGGTGCTGCTGAAAAACGCCTCCGCCAGCGATCCCGATAACGCCCATGCCATCCCGTACATGTGGGGCTCGATCGGCATCGGCTTCAACCCGCAGAAGGTCAAGGAAGTGCTCGGCGCCAACGCCCCGACCAACTCCTGGGACCTGCTGTTCAAACCGGAAAACGCCGAGAAGCTCAAAGCCTGCGGCATCAGTTTCCTCGATTCGCCGACTGAAATGATCCCGACCGCCCTGCACTACCTGGGCTACCCGGTGAACGATCAGAACAAACAGCACATCGCCGAAGCCGAGGCGCTGTTCATGAAGATTCGCCCGAACGTGGCGTACTTCCATTCGTCGAAATACATCTCGGACCTGGCCAACGGCAACATCTGCGTGGCCGTCGGTTACTCCGGCGACGTGCTGCAGGCCAAGGCCCGCGCCCAGGAAGCCGGGGACAAGGTGAAGATCGACTACAGCATCCCGAAAGAAGGCGCCGCCAGTTTCTACGACATGCTCGCCATCCCCCGCGATGCCGCCAACGTCGAGAACGCGTACCTGTTCATGAACTTCCTGATGCGCCCCGATGTGATTGCCGACATCACCAACAGCATCGGCTACAGCAACGCGAATGCTGCGGCCACGCCACTGGTCGATGAAGCGATCCGCAACGATCCGGGCTCCTACCCGCCGGAAGCGGTGATGGCCACGCTCTATGCCGTGCCGGACCAGCCGATCGCCGTCCAGCGGATCATGACCCGTGGCTGGACCAAGGTGAAGCTGGGCCAATAATCCAGAACCCCACACTTAATCGGTGGGGTTCAACACTTTCCGTTCGCGCAGCGCCTTACCACCGCTGCCTCTCCTGCAAGTAGAACGGCCTCACCTGGCTCCCTCGGTTCAGGTGAATTTTGGCGCCCTCGGGCGCCTTTTTTATTGGGGATCAATCAAAGGCCATTCGGCCAGCGCCCGATAACGGCCCTTGTGGGATTCGAACAGGGTGAGCCGGTCGGCACGCAGGAAGAATTCCGGTGCGGTTGCGGACTCCGGCACCGGCGCCCGATACTGCCGTGCCAGGGTCAGGTGCGGACGGTATTCCCTTGGTGCTTCCTCCAGCCCGAACGGCAACATCGCCTGTTCCAGGGCATACACCAGGCGCAGCAATGCCGGGGGCGCCTGCTGCGGCGCGAGCACCAGCGCCCCTGCCCTGCGCCACACGTCCAGCCGGTCCAGCACCACCGTCAAGCGCTCGCCCGGTGTACGGATCGACGCCGCAGCGGTGCAGATCTCGGCAATCTGCGCCACGCCAACCGCCCCCAAAAACTTCAGCGTCAAGTGAAAGTTTTCCGCCGGCACCGGCCGTCCGTTGCGCAGTTGCAGCGCACTGCGCCACTGGGCGATATCCCGGCGCAGGGCCGGGGCGCAGTTCAGCGCAAAGAACAGACGCTTGAACGGCTCGCGGGCTTCGTCGTTCATGCCGGACACCTCCTGGGGAAGACTGCCTGAGTGTACTCAACACCCGCGTTCCGGCCAGCGCATTTCTGGCGCCGTGGGGCATGCGCGTTATAGTTCCAGGGGGCGTTCTCAATTAGTTTTCACGCCGCGCCGGGAAAACGAATTGAGAACGCCCCCTAGCATCCCGAAAAACCGGAGGGGACCATGCGAGAGATCATCAGCAAGGAACCATGGTGGGCCAGCCCGCCCGAGCCCGGCCAGGATGAACTCAAGCTGGAATGGGGCTGGCTGGTGCATTACAGCGAAGGTGAGCCGCGCTTCGAGTTCATCCGCGAGCGGCCGACGGACGACGAGATCCGCCAGCGCAAGAGTTGCAGGATCACCCCGACGCCGGAGTGATCCCGCGTGCGGCGTCAGGCCTGGAGGAGTACTTCGAACCCGCCGTAGACCATGCGCTGGCCGTCGAAGGGCATCGGATTGACGTCCGGCTTCATGCGCGGGTCCTGCATCATCCTGTCCATTCCGGCATTGCGGGTGGCCTTGTCCGGCCAGATGATCCAGCCAAAGGCCACGGTTTCGCCGTCCTTGAGCTTCACCGACATGGGAAACGAGGTGACCTTGCCTTCCGGGACATCCTCGCCCCAGCATTCGACCACGCTCAACGCACCGTTTTCCTTGAAGACCGAGGCGGCGATTTTGGCGTGCTTGATGTATTGCTCACGGTTGGCGGTGGGTACGGCAGCGATAAAACCATCGACATAAGACATGAGTGTTTCTCCTTGGGTCATGGGGTGTGCTGCAGGTTAGTCGGTTGCGCTGGCGTCCGATCGACAGTGCCGGTGCTCAAACCGACCGGCGGTTGTGCGCTGCCGCCCAGACTGCCTTCGATCTGCGCTGCCATGTAAAGCGTGCCGGCCATGACGCCGCTGGTCGGGCTCTGCACCAGTTTGGTCCAGGCCTTGTCGAAGGTATTGCCCAGGCTACGGCGAATCAGCGCCTCGCTATCGGGCCGGTCAAAGGCCTGGATGAATGCGCGAATGCCAGCCACCCCTAGCGTGATCAAGCCACCGGCCAGTTTCCCGGTCGCTGCGGCCACGGCGCTGGCGGCCCCGCGCGGGGCCATCTCGGCTTCCATCCGCCGGCTGGCGCGCCTGGCCACCGGCGCCATCGCGGTGTCGGTCGAGCCCACACCCTTGTCGCCACCGGCCTTATGGACTTTGTCGATCAGCGCGGCGAAGGCCGGCAAGGAGTTCAGCGGTTCGGTGTGCACGATCCGGTACAACGAGGCGTCCCTCGTCGGCGGAGGCCCGAGGGCGATGGCCGGGACTTTCTGGATGCGCCCGTTGAGTTGGGCCATCGGCACGCCGTGGCGGTTGGAGATTTTCTGCAGCTCTTCCTTGAGGATGTCGACATAGAACGCCGCTGCCAGGCCGAGAATCGCATCGGGATCGATTTCCACGGCCACCGGGGCCAGGACCTTCTCCTGATAGGCTTCGAGCAGGTACGCCGCCAGGCGTTTTTCCACGGCGTCCTGCTCACCCTTGGCGCTGATGGTGTACCAGCTGACCTTCATCGACAGCCATTCCTGGGTCCAGTAGTTGCTGAACCACGGAATGAAATTCTGTTCGGTCAATTCATAGACCCGTGTGCGCCAGTAATCCATGGCGCCGCGGGCGTAGATTTTGGTCTCCTCGGTGGCCGCCTGCGACGCGGCGACGATCTCCCGGTCCACTTGTTGCCAGGTGCTGGCAGGAACGATGACCGGCGCCACTTCCACCGGCGCACGCGGCGGTGTGGCGCACCCTGCCAACACCACCAGCACGGCAATGATCAGCGAACGCAGGTTCACGATGGCGGCTTCCTACAGTTGTCATCGAACCGGAGGTTCGGTGATTGGACAACCTCTGTTTTGAGTATAGGTGGCGGCATGTGCATGGCCGACGGTTGGCGGCGCTTTTGAGGCCCCCTTCGCGGGCAAGCCCGCTCCCACAGGTCCGTGGCCAACCGCTTACCTGTAGGAGCGGGCTTGCCCGCGAAAGGGCCCGCATCAACAGCACAAAAACCACCATCACTTGCGTCGATATTCACCATCGCCGCGATTGCCTTCCGCTTGAACGCCGTCAGCGTAGGATCGATCCCAAGCCAACACGAAACCCCGAATCGGAGGGGAACCTCATGCTGATCCATCTGCTGACCTGCCTGGCCCTGACGGCGTTCACATTGGGTGTGTTTGCCTGGTACGTCCTGAGCGAGGAGCAAACATCATGATTCACATCGTCACCCTCGCCGTGGGCTTCCCGGTGTTCGGCAACAATTTCTACGCGCAGGAATTCGAGTCACGTAAAGAGTTGACTCTGCTGTTCGACGAGAAGTTCGAGGCGTTGCTGATCCCGGCAGCCGATCATCACTTCAGCAACGAAGTGGTCGGGCTCAATGATCAGTTCCGTTTTTTGAATGACGTGCTGGTCGAGCATCTGCTGGATGTCGAACTGGCAAAAGGCTCGGCCCGTTCGTTCGGGTTCTGACAGCGACCGCCGGTCGCCCGGGTTCGGACGGGAACCGCTCACAACGTTCGCTGGCTATTGCCAATCCCCTTGGCAATATCAATCCCCCAATCCATCGCCGCTTCCATGTCCAGCATGTGCGGCCGTGGATCGTGGTTTTCATCGATGACGGTGCCGTCCGGCCAATAGACACCGATGAACATGCCCAACGAACCGTCCTTCAATATCTCGGCTTTGACTTTGATGCTGCATCCGTTCGATAGCGTTTCCTTGTGCTCCAGATGGCGCTCGGTCATGACTGCATTCCTCCCCTGACTGAATTCAAACCCTACTGGCCATGCTAGCTCAGCCCCCGGAACTGCGCCGACCCGCTGGACCGGAGGGCCTGCCCTGACAGCGGCGCAATGCCACCTATACTGAAAGCCACCTCCCCCCAGGGGAACTGCACGTCCAACAATAAAAAGCAGAGGTGGAACATGGTCTGGCAGCAAGTCTACGATCCGTTCGGTAACCCGGTGCTTTCAACGCTCATGGCGGCTGTGCCGGTGGTGGTGATGCTGGCGTCCCTCGCGTTTTTCCATGTCAAGGCGCACCTGGCGGCGTTGCTCGCCCTGGTCTCGGCCTTGCTGATCGCGATCTTCGCCTTCGGCATGCCGGCGAACATGGCAGGTTCGGCGGCGCTGTTCGGTGCGGCCAACGGCCTGCTGCCGATTGGCTGGATCGTGTTGAACATCATCTTCCTGCACCGCCTGACCACCGAGAACGGCTCGTTCAAGGTGTTGCAAGACTCCCTGGCGCGCATCACCGATGACCGACGCCTGCAATTGCTGCTGATCGCCTTCTGCTTCGGTGCATTTTTCGAAGGTGCGGCCGGTTTCGGTACGCCAGTGGCGGTGACCGGGGCGATTCTGATCGGGCTGGGGTTTTCGCCGCTCGCCGCTTCGGGGCTGGCGCTGATCGCCAACACCGCCCCCGTGGCGTTCGGCGCCCTCGGCACGCCGATCATCACCCTGGCCAAGGTCACCGGGCTGGATGAAATGGAACTGTCGATGATGGTCGGCCGGCAGTTGCCCTTCTTCTCGGTGCTGGTGCCGTTCTGGCTGATCTGGGCCTTTGCCGGCTGGCGCAAGATGCTGGAAATCTGGCCGGCGATCCTGGTGGCCGGGGTCAGTTTTGCCGTGCCGCAGTTCCTGGTGTCCAACTATCACGGGCCGATGCTGGTGGACGTGATCGCCGCACTGATTTCCATGGCCTGCCTGACCGGTTTCCTCAAGGTGTGGAAGCCGGCCACTGTGCACACTTCCGCCGCTCTATCCGGGCGGGTCGACGACTCGAAGATCGACGTCGAGCACGACGAAAAACCTGTCCCCACTGCAACCTTTGCCAATGAGGCAAAACCGGCAGTGATGCGGGCGTGGATGCCATGGATCATCCTGACGGTCTTCGTGTTCATCTGGGGCACCCAGGGCTTCAAGAACACCTTCGACACCCGCCCGGCGATTGACCCGCAAACCAGCTCAGCCAAACTCGATCCGCAGGGCAAGCCGATGCGCGAGGCGAACCCGCTGTTTGCGCCGGTCGTGACCTTCACCACCCTGCATTTGCAGGTCGAGAAAGTCCCGCCCGTGGTGGCCGCGCCGAAAACCGAAGAGGCGGTGTACAAGTTCACCTGGTTCACCGCCACCGGCAGCGGCATTCTGCTGTCGGCGATCATCGGCGGCTTGCTGATGGGTTACTCGATCCCGCAACTGATTCACCAGTACCTGCGCACCCTGTGGGTGGTGCGTTACTCGCTGATCACCATTGCGGCGATGCTCGCGCTGGGCTTCCTCACGCGTTACTCGGGGCTGGATGCGACCATGGGCCTGGCCTTCGCCGCGACGGGCATTTTCTACCCGATGTTCGGCACCCTGCTCGGCTGGCTCGGCGTAGCGTTGACCGGCTCGGACACCGCGTCCAACGTGCTGTTCGGTGGCCTGCAACGGGTGACGTCCGAGCAACTGGGCATCAGCCCGGTGTTGATGGCCGCCGCCAACAGTTCCGGCGGGGTCATGGGCAAGATGGTCGACGCCCAGTCGATCGTGGTCGCCTCCACCGCCACCCGCTGGTATGGCCATGAAGGGGAAATCCTGCGCTACGTGTTCTTCCACTCGATTGTGCTGGCGATCCTGGTCGGTGGCCTGGTGTCGTTGCAGGCCTACGTCGCGCCGTTCAGCCATATGGTGGTGGGCGGGCATTGAGTCTGCGCACCCTGCTCCCAACGCTTGCAACGCCCGGGTTCCTTCACCCGGGCGTTGGCATTTTCTGCGCAAGCTCATTGAATGAATGCCCGCTTCAGGCTGACAAACATCCCATGGACAGTCAGCCGTTGCAGGCCAATGATGTACATCAGTGGCCTGCAGCGGGAGTCATGAACCGATGAACATTCTCTACGATGAACGCGTTGACGGTGCCTTGCCCGACGTCGACAAACAGGCGCTGTTGCAGGCCCTGCAAACCCGCTTGCCGAATCTGGAAATCCTGCATCAGCAGGAGGAACTCAAGCCCTACGAATGCGATGGGCTGTCGGCCTATCGCACCACGCCGATGCTGGTGGTGCTGCCTCGATACATCGACGAAGTCCAGGGCGTGCTTCAGGTCTGCCATGAGCTGCACGTCCCCGTCGTGGCCCGAGGCGCGGGCACCGGTTTGTCTGGCGGTGCGCTACCCCTGGAGAAAGGCGTGCTGCTGGTGATGGTGCGCTTCAACAACATCCTGCACATCGATCCAGCCGCCCGTACTGCGCGGGTTCAGCCCGGCGTACGCAATCTGGCGATCTCCCAGGCGGCGGCACCGTTCGGACTGTATTACGCGCCGGATCCGTCCTCGCAAATCGCCTGCTCCATCGGCGGCAACGTCGCGGAGAATGCCGGTGGCGTGCACTGCCTGAAGTACGGCCTGACCGTGCACAACGTGCTCAAGGTCGACATCCTCACCGTCGACGGTGAGCACCTGAGCCTGGGCTCCAACGCCCTCGACGCCCCCGGTTTCGACCTGCTGGCGCTGTTCACCGGGTCCGAAGGCCTGCTCGGGGTGATCACCGAGGTCACGGTCAAGCTGCTGCCCAAGCCGCAGACCGCCAAAGTGCTGCTGGCGGCGTTCGATTCCGTGGAAAAAGCCGGGCGCGCGGTCGGCGACATCATTGCCGCCGGCATCATCCCCGGTGGCCTGGAAATGATGGACAACCTGGCGATCCGCGCCGCCGAGGACTTCATCCACGCCGGTTATCCGGTGGATGCCCAGGCCATTCTGCTGTGCGAGCTCGATGGCGTTGAAGCCGATGTCGCTGATGACTGCGACCGGGTGCGCCAGGTGCTGCAACAGGCCGGCGCCATCGAGTTGCGCCAGGCCAGGGACGAAGCCGAGCGCGTGCGTTTCTGGGCCGGGCGCAAGAATGCCTTCCCGGCGGTGGGCCGCCTCTCGCCGGACTACTACTGCATGGACGGCACCATTCCCCGTCGCGAACTGCCCGGCGTGTTGCATGCCATCGCCGAGCTGTCGAACGAATACGGCCTGCGGGTGGCCAACGTGTTCCATGCCGGCGACGGCAACATGCATCCGTTGATCCTGTTCGACGCCAATCAACCCGGTGAGCTTGATCGAGCCGAAGCCCTGGGTGGCAGGATTCTGGAGTTGTGCGTGAAAGTCGGCGGCAGCATCACCGGTGAACACGGTGTCGGCCGCGAGAAGATCAACCAGATGTGCGCGCAGTTCAACAGCGATGAGCTGACCCTGTTCCATGCCATCAAGGCCGCCTTCGACCCGAGCGGCCTGCTCAACCCCGGCAAGAACATTCCGACCCTGCACCGCTGCGCCGAATTCGGTGCCATGCACATACATGGCGGTCAATTGCCCTTCCCTGAGCTGGAGCGTTTCTGATGCGCAGCGCTGAAGATTTCGATGACAGCCAGTGCCTCCTGGAACAGGTCAATCAGGCGCTAGAAAACGCCACGCCGTTGCGCATCCAGGGTTCCAACAGCAAAGCCTTTCTCGGCCGCACCACGGCCGGGGAAATTCTCGATACCCGCTCGCACCGGGGCATCGTTAGCTACGACCCGACTGAACTGGTGGTCACCGCCCGTTGCGGCACACCGTTGTCGCAGCTGGCGCAGGTGCTGGACGCCGCGCAACAGATGCTGCCCTGCGAGCCACCGTCCTTCGGCGACGGCGCCACCGTCGGCGGCATGATCGCCTGCGGGCTGTCCGGACCACGGCGCCCGTGGGTCGGTTCGGTGCGGGACTTCATTCTTGGCACGCGGGTCATCACCGGCCATGGCAAGCTGTTGCGCTTCGGTGGCGAGGTGATGAAAAACGTCGCCGGCTACGACCTGTCGCGCCTGATGGCCGGCAGTTACGGCAGCCTCGGGCTGATCACCGAAGTTTCCCTCAAAGTGCTGCCAAAACCCCGGCAGTGCCTGAGTATCAGCCTGGAAATGGACGCCGAACGGGCCTTGTTGCGCCTGGCGGAATGGGGCCAGCAGCCGTTGCCGATCAGCGCGGCCTGTCACGACGGTTCACGCCTGCACCTGCGGCTGGAGGGCGGTGAAGGTTCGGTGGCGGCGGCCCATGAGCGCCTCGGCGGCGAACGGCTGGAGGCTTGCTGGTGGGACGATCTGAATGAACAGCGCTTGAGTTTCTTCGATGAAGACCAACCGCTTTGGCGCCTGTCACTGCCGCACAACACGCCGCTCCTGTCGCTGCCGGGGCGCCAGTTGATCGACTGGGGGGGCGCCCAGCGCTGGCTGAAATCCGATGCCGAACCGGCGTTCATCCGCCAGGTCGTCGATGAGGTCGGCGGCCATGTCACCTGCTTCAGCCACGGCCTGACCGACAGCCCGTTCCATCCGCTGCCCCCGGCGCTGATGCGTTATCACCGCAACCTGAAACAACAGCTCGATCCACGGGGTATCTTCAACCCCGGACGCCTATACGCGGAGCTTTGAACCATGCAGACGACCTTGAGTGAACGCGCCAGCCATTTGCCCCGCGCCGCAGAAGCCGAAAGCATCCTGCGCACCTGTGTGCACTGCGGCTTCTGCAATGCCACCTGCCCGACCTATCAATTGCTCGGCGATGAACTGGACGGACCACGGGGCCGTATCTACCTGATCAAGCAAGTGCTGGAAGGCAACGACGTCACGCAAAAGACCCAACAGCACCTGGACCGCTGCCTGTCGTGCCGCAACTGCGAAACCACCTGCCCGTCGGGCGTCGATTACCACAACTTGCTGGACATCGGGCGGGCGGTGGTCGATGCGGCGGTGCCGCGCCCGCTCGGTCAGCGGCTGTTGCGCGAGGGGTTGCGGCAGACCGTGCCGCATCCGGACTTGTTTAAAAGCCTGGTCAATAGCGGTCAGGTGTTCCGCGCGCTGCTGCCCGGCACCCTGCAAAGCAAATTGCCGCGCAATGTACCACCGGCCAAGCCGCGACCCACGACCCTGCGTGAGCGTCAGGTGCTGATGCTCGAAGGTTGCGTGCAGCCCAGCCTGTCTCCCAACACCAATGCCGCGGCGGCGCGGGTGCTGGACCGTTTGGGGATCAGCGTCATCGCGAGCCGCGAAGCCGGTTGCTGCGGCGCCGTGGACTACCACCTGGACGCCCAGGCCGCCGGCCTCGACCGCGCCCGGCGCAACATCGACGCGTGGTGGCCGAGCCTGGAAAAAGGTGCCGAAGCGATTGTGCAGACGGCTAGCGGTTGCGGCGCCTTCATCAAGGATTACGGCCATCTGCTCGCCAGCGACCCGGCCTATGCCGACAAGGCGAAAAAGGTCAGTGCGCTGGCCCGGGACCTGGTGGAGGTGTTGCGCGACGAACCGCTGGAAAAGCTCGGCATCCACGCCTCGCAACGCCTGGCCTTCCATTGCCCCTGCACCTTGCAGCACGGACAGAAACTCGGCGGTGCCGTGGAAGCGCTGCTGACCGGACTCGGTTTCAACCTGACGTCCGTTCCCGACGGACACCTGTGCTGCGGTTCGGCGGGCACCTATTCGCTGACCCAGCCCGAACTGTCGCGGCAACTGCGCGACAACAAGCTCAACGCCCTGGAAAGCGGCCATCCCGAGGTGATTGTCACGGCCAACATCGGCTGCCAGACGCACCTCGACGGCGCGGGCCGAACCCCGGTGCGGCACTGGATCGAACTGGTCGAAGCCGCCTTGCCTTAACCGAACCCTGGAGATGCCCATGAACAGCAAAGCCGTCCTGAGCCAGACCGAAGTCGGACAGATCATCAAAGCCGCCCGCGCCGAAGCACAGGCCAATCAATGGGCCGTGACCATAGTGGTGGTCGATGACGGCGGCCACCCGCTGGCCCTAGAACGCCTCGACGGCTGCGCGCCCGGCAGTGCCTACATCGCCACCGAAAAGGCGCGCACCTCGGCCCTCGGGCGGCGCGAATCGAAAAGCTACGAGGACATGGTCAACGCTGGGCGCTACGCTTTCCTGTCAGCACCCTTGCTGACTTCGCTGGAGGGTGGCGTGCCGATTGTTTTCGATGGGCAGGTAATTGGTGCTGTCGGGGTGTCGGGCGTCAAACCCGAACAGGATGCGCAAGTGGCCAAGGCCGGAGCGCAGTGCCTGAAATGAAATTGTGGCATCACCATTTCCACCCTGTAGGAGCGAGCCTGCTCGCGATCGCGTAGTGTCATTCAACGTAGGTTTCGCCTGATATGGCGCTATCGCGAGCAGGCTCGTTCCTACAGGGGTCCGTGTTAGACCAGCCGAGAGGAACCGCACCGATGACCCGCCTCACTGCCAAAGACTTCGCCCCGGAACTACTTGAGTTATACGACTACTACGCCCACGGCAAGATCAACCGCCGGGAGTTTATCGACCGCGCGGCGTTGTTTACCTTCGGCGGTTTGACCGCGGGTGCCCTGCTCGCCGCGCTAAGCCCCGACTATGCGCTGGCCGAGCAGGTCGAGTTCACCGATCCGGACATTCTTGCCGAGTACATCACCTACCCCTCGCCCAAGGGCCACGGCCAGGTTCGCGGTTATCTGGTGCGTCCGGCCAAGGCCACCGGCAAGGTGCCCGCGGTGGTGGTCGTGCATGAAAACCGCGGGCTCAACCCCTACATCGAAGACGTGGCCCGGCGTCTGGCCAAGGCCGGTTTCATCGCTCTGGCCCCGGACGGCCTGAGTTCGGTTGGCGGTTATCCAGGCAATGACGACAAGGGCCGCGAGCTTCAGGCCACGGTCAACCCGGAAAAGCTCATGAACGACTTTTTCGCCGCCGTCGAGTGGATGATGAAACACCCTGCCGCCACTGGAAAAGTTGGTATCACCGGGTTCTGCTACGGCGGTGGCGTGACCAACGCCGCCGCCGTGGCCTATCCGGAACTGGGGGCCGCGGTGTCGTTTTATGGCCGTCAGCCGGCGGCGGAAGAAGTGCCTCGGATCAAGGCCCCGGTGATGCTGCACTACGGCGAACTGGATACGCGGATCAACGAAGGCTGGCCCGCCTATGAGAAAGCGTTGAAGGCCGGGGGCAAGACCTATGAGGCCTACATTTATCCGGGCTGCAATCATGGTTTCCACAACGACTCCACGCCGCGCTACGACGAAGCGGCGGCCAAGCTGGCGTGGGAGCGGACGTTGGGGTGGTTTAAAAAGTATCTGGTTTGACCAGAGGTTGAGGGCAGCAGGGCTGGCCCCTTCGCGAGCAAGTCGGATCGCCGCACCGCCGCTCCCACATTGGATCTCTGTCGTACACAGATTTTGTGTTCACTGGAGATCCCCTGTGGGAGCGGGCTTGCTCGCGAAGGCGATCTTAAGGCTGCCGCAATTACTTCGGCTGAGCCACCGTCCGCAGATACGGCTTCAGGGTCTTGAAGCCATCCGGGTATTTCTTCTTCGCGTCTTCGTCAGACACCGACGTCGGGATAATCACGTCTTCACCCGGCCGCCAGTTCACTGGCGTGGCGACGGTGTGTTTGGCATTGAGTTGCAGGGAATCAAGCAGGCGCAGCACTTCATCGAAATTGCGCCCGGCGCTCATCGGGTAGATCAGCATGGCCTTGACCTTCTTGTCCGGGCCGACGATGAACACCGAACGCACCGTGGCGTTGTCCACCGCCGTGCGCGCGCCGCCGCTGGCATTGGGGTGGATCATGTCGTAGAGCTTGGCCACCACCAGGTTTTCGTCGCCAATCAGCGGATAGTTGACCGCCGCGCCCTGGGTCTCGGCGATGTCACCGACCCAGCGGTTATGGTCGCTGACCGGGTCGACGCTGAGGCCGAGGACCTTGGTGTTGCGCTTGTCGAATTCCGGCTTGAGTTTGGCCAGGTAACCCAGTTCCGTGGTGCACACCGGGGTGAAATCCTTGGGATGGGAAAACAGGATGGCCCAACCATCGCCGATCCATTGGTGAAAATTGAGGGTGCCTTCGGTGGTGTCGGCGGTGAAATCCGGTGCTTCGTCGCCAATACGGATAGCCATGTTCGATCTCCTTGCAGTGATGGACAGGGACGCCGTCAGGGCAACGAATGCGCTTTAAACGGCATGGACGCGAGACAGTATAGGAGAGGTTCGACGACTCGCCGCACCGCGTTGAACAAGTCGCTAGCCCACCAGCGCAATCAGTTGCTGACGCTGGGCATCGGTCAGCATCGGGCCGAAACCGGCCCGGGCATTTTCCGCCATGTAGCGCGGATTGCCGGTGCCCGGAATCACGCAGGTCACCGCCGAATGCGACAGCAGGAACTTCAGTGCCAGTTGCGGCCAGCTCTTGACCCCGACTTGCGCCGCCCAGCCTGGCAGCGGCTTATCCTTGAGTTTGGCCAGCAAGCCACCACCGCCAAACGGCCGGTTGCAGATCACCGCCACCCCCCGTTCGCGGCACAACGGCAGCAGGCGATTCTCGGCACCGCGATCATCCAGGGCGTAGTTGATCTGCAAGAAATCCACTGGCTCGGCCTTGAGTACCGCTTCCACTTCTTCATAGGCCGACGCCGTGTAATGGGTGATGCCGATGTAGCGGATGCGCCCTGCTTCCTTCCAGTGGCGCAGGGTCGGCAGGTGCGTCTGCCAGTCCAGCAGGTTGTGGATCTGCATCAGGTCGATCTGGTTGGTCTGCAACAGGGCGAAGGATTGTTCCATTTGCGCAATGCCTTCTTCGCGGCCCCGGGTCCACACCTTGGTGGCCAGGAAGGCCGGCGAGCGCGGCTCATGGATCGACAGCAGCTCGCCGATGGTCTGTTCGGCGCGACCGTACATCGGCGAGCTGTCGATCAGCTTGCCACCTTTGTCGAACAACGCATCCAGCACCGCGGGCAAGTCCTTGTAAGCCGGTTGCGAAGGCTCGACATCGAATCCGCGATAAGTGCCCAACCCTACGATCGGCAAGGACTCGTTGCTGGAAGGAATGGCGCGGGTCTGCATGGTCTTGCCTCCTGTTCCCGTCGACGGCTCGGGTTGTGCACCCGCCGGACCGAACGTGAAGACCGCCGAAGCACCGGCAGCCAGCGTGAGTACTTCTCTACGGGTGTAACCCTCAGGATGGCTCATAAAACGCTTCTCACCAGTCGCTCGGGTCCGGCCCGTTGCGCCGACAACCCGGATAACCCGCGCCAAGGGTCGATTGTCTACACTCAGAAAGCCTTGCGCCAGCCACTTTCAAACCCCGAGCAGTCAATGCCGCCCACTAACGTTAGTCGAATGTCGCGCACCCTGGTGTTACTCGTCGTCATCGTCGCTGCGTTGTACCTGGCGCTGTGCGTGGCGCTGTTCGTGTTTCAACGGGCGCTGATCTACTACCCACAACCGCGCGCCGTCGGGACCGCCGGGACGCTGCTCACCCTGCCGGTCGCCGACGCACAGGTGCTGGTCTCCGTCCGTCCTCACGATGGCCCGAACGCGCTGATTTATTTCGGCGGCAATGCCGAAGACGTCTCGCGCAACCTGCCCGAGTTCACCCAAGCGTTCCCTGACTACGCGCTGTATCTGCTGCATTACCGTGGTTATGGCGGGAGTTCCGGCTCGCCTTCCGAAGAGGCCATTGCCCGCGATGCCATCACCTTGTTCGACCAGGTGTATGCCACCCATCCGCATGTGGCGGTGGTCGGACGCAGCCTGGGTTCCGGGGTTGCCGTGCGCCTGGCCAGCGAACGCCCGGCCGCGCGACTGGTGCTGATCACGCCCTACAACAGCCTCGAAGGGCTCGCCGCCCGTCAGTTCCGCTGGTTTCCGGTGCGCTGGTTGTTGAAGGACAAATACCCGTCCTGGCGCTACGCCGCCCGCATCACGGTGCCGACATTGTTGATCGCGGCCGAGCATGACGAAGTGATTCCGCGCCCGAGCACAGAACGTTTGTATACACACTTCGCCAAAGGCGTGGCGTCACTGCAGGTGATACCGGGGATGGGGCATAACTCGATCAGCGAAAGCCCTGAATACTTAAAGGTGCTGGGGGATGGGTTGTAGCAAGCAAGGTAGAACATACCTGTGACCTGTGACCTGTGATCTGTGATCTGTGGCGAGGGAGCTTGCGCGTCTCGCAGATCAAAAACGCGGTTTGACCGCCTTCCACTCCGGTTTGTATCGCTGCATCTGCTTCACGTCATCGCGTTGGCGAATGCCGCACGTCAGGTATTGGTCGTGCAGCTTGCCCAACTGGTCGTGGTCAAGTTCCAGCCCCAGGCCCGGGGCGCGGGTGATTTTCACGCAGCCATCGACAATCGGCAGCTTGCCGCCCTTGATCACCTCTTCGTCAGGCTCCTGCCAGGGGTAATGGGTGTCGCAGGCGAAATCCAGATTCGGCACCGCAGCGGCGACATGCGCCATGGCCATCAGGCTGATGCCAAGGTGTGAATTGGAATGCATCGACACCCCAAGACCAAAGGTTTCGCACATTTTCGCCAACACCTGCGTGTCACGCAGACCACCCCAATAATGGTGGTCGGCGAGGACAATCTGCACACTGTTCTGCGCCACGCTGCGGCGAAACTCGTCGAAATCCGTGACCACCATATTGGTCGCCAGGGGCAGGCCGGTGCGCTTGTGCAGTTCGGCCATGCCCTCCAGGCCCGGCGTCGGATCTTCGTAATACTGCAGGTCATCACCGAGCAGTTCGGCCATGCGGATCGAGGTTTCCAGCGACCAGTTGCCGTTCGGATCGATGCGCAGCGGGTAACCGGGGAAGGCCTTTTTCAGTGCCTTGATGCATGACACTTCATGCTCCGGCGCCAAGGTGCCGGCCTTGAGCTTGATGCTCTTGAAGCCGTAGACCTCGATCATCCGTCGCGCCTGGGCAACGATCTGCTCCTCGTTCAGGGCCTCGCCCCAACTGTCGGGCTTGTAGGGTGAATCGACGTGCTGCGCGTACTTGAAAAACAGGTAGGCGCTGAACGGAATCTCCTCGCGGATGGCCCCGCCCAGCAAGTCCACCAAGGGCACATTCAGGTAGTGGGCCTGCAAATCCAGGAAGGCGACTTCGAAAGCCGAATAAGCATTGCTCACGGCTTTGCTGGCATGGGAGCCCGGCGCCAGTTCGGCACCGGCAATACTCGCCGGTTTGTTCGCCGCCACCGTGGCCTGGACGATGGCACGCAACTGATTGAGATTGAACGGATCAAGACCTATCAGTTGCGTTTGCAATTGCTGCTGGATCGCCAGCGCCGGAGCGTCGCCATAACTTTCACCCAGGCCGATGTAGCCGTTGTCGCTCTCGATCTCGATGATCGAGCGCAACGCGAAGGGTTCGTGGATGCCGCTGGCGTTGAGCAAGGGCGGATCACGGAAGGCGATGGGCGTGACAGTGACTCGTTTGATTTTCAAGAGGCGGCTCCCGTTGGATCAGATTTCAGGGCTGGATGACTGCTGGGCTTTTTTGCTGGCGTGCCTTCGGCCGGTTGGTCGGTCAGCGCACGGAGGGCATCGCCACGCGGGGCGGTGCGGGCAAAAAAGATCACGATGGCGGCGACCAGCGAGGTGGCGGCCAGGCCGTAGAGCCCGCCTTCGATGGAGCCGGTGGTCTGCTCCAGGAAACCGAAGGTGGTCGGCGCGACGAAGCCGCCGAGGTTACCGATGGAGTTGATCAGGGCGATCACCGCCGCGGCGATCCGGGCATCGAGATAGCCTTGGGGAATCGGCCAGAACAACGCCGAGGCTGCCTTGAAACCGATTGCGGCAAAACAGATTGCGACGAAGGCAAAGACCGGACCGCCCGTGGTGGACATGAACATGCCGAACGCGGCAATCACCAATGTCACCGCGACCCAGGCCTGTTGGTACTTCCATTTGCTGGCCATGGCCGCGAAGCCATACATCGCGACGATGGAAATGATCCACGGAATCGAGTTGAACAGGCCGACCTCGAAATCGCCGAGGTTGCCCATTTTCTTGATCATGCTCGGCAGCCAGAACGTGGCGCCGTAGATGGTCAGGGCGATGGAAAAGTAGATGAAGCAGAACAGCAGGATCTGCCGGTCGGCCAGCAGTTTGAAGATCGAGGGTTTGACGCCCTGTGTGGCTTCGCGAGCCTGTTGCTCCTGAGCAATGGCGCCGATCAGCGCGGTTTGTTCTTCGTCGCTCAGCCACTTGGCTTGCCGTGGGTGGGATTGCAGCCAGAACCAGACGAACCCGCAGAGCACGATGGAAGCAAAGCCTTCGATCATGAACATCCACTGCCAACCGTGCAGGCTCAAGCCGCTGACGTGGAGCAGTGCACCGGACACCGGACCGGAAATCACCGAGGCAATGGCCGAACCACTGAGGAAAATCGCCATCGCCTTGCCGCGTTCGGTCGACGGCAGCCATTGGGTGAAGTAGTAAATGATGCCGGGGAAAAAACCCGCTTCGGCGGCGCCGAGTATGAAGCGCAGAACGTAGAAACTGGTTTCGCCACGAACAAACGCCATGGCCATCGCGGCGGTGCCCCAGGTAAACATGATCCGCGTCAGCCAGGCGCGGGCACCGTATCGTTGCAACAGCATGTTGGACGGTACTTCGAAGATCGCATAACCGATGAAGAACAGCCCTGCACCCAGGCCATAGGCGGCGGCGCCAATGCCCAGGTCGGTTTCCAAGTGGCTGCGCACGAAGCCGATATTGACCCGGTCGATGTAGTTGACGATGAACATCACCACGAACAGCGGCAGTACATGGCGCTTGACCTTGGCGGCGGCGCGGGCGAGCACATTCGGGTCTGGCGGACTCTGGAGGGTTTTCAAGGGGCGACTCCCGATCATTGTTTTTTTAGGGGGATTGCTTGAGGCGTGGCTCGATCATGGACGCGAGCATTGATCCCGTCTAATCTAACTTGGCATTCGATTGATACCTGGATTAGATCAATGTTCGAACTGACTCAACTGCGATGTTTCACCACCGTGGCAACCGAACTGAATTTTCGCCGCGCCGCCGAACGGCTGAACATGACCCAACCGCCTCTCAGCCGCCAGATTCAGCTGCTGGAACATCACCTGGGCGTCGAACTGTTTACCCGCAGTACCCGCAGCGTCGCGCTCACCGCCGCCGGTCGGGCTTTCTTTATCGAAGCCCAGAACCTGCTGGAGCGCGCCCAGCAAGCGGCAGTGACGGCCCGGCGGTTCGCCGAGGGCGACATCGGTTCGGTCAATATCAGCTTCGTCGGCAGCGCGGTGTACGAGTTCCTGCCCAAGGTCATCGCCGAAGCGCGACTCAAACAGCCCCACGTCAAAATCGACCTGTCGGAGATGAACACCTACCAGCAACACGAAGCCCTGCGCGCACGCCGCATCGACCTCGGCATTGCCCGTGCGCCGTTGCTGGAACCGGGCTACTCCACCGAATGCCTGGTGCGCGAGCCGTTCGTGCTGGCGGTGCCGAGTACGCACCGCCTGGCCAGTGCCGAATCAGTATCAGTCCAGGACCTCGATGGGCAGCCGTTCCTGATGTACTCACACGCGGCTTACCCGCCGTTCAACGAACTGCTGACCGGCATGCTGCGCTCGGCCCGCGTCGCCCCGGATTACGTGCAATGGCTCGGTTCGTCATTGACGATCCTGGCACTGGTCAACGCCGCCATGGGCCTGGCCCTGGTGCCGCGTTGCGCGACCAGCGTGGTGTTCAAGAACGTGGTGTTCCGCGATATCGATTTGGGCGAAGGCGTGCAGAGCGAGTTGCACCTGATCTGGCGCGAGAACAACGACAACCCGGCGTTTGCGATGTTGCTGGAGGGAATTCGGCGGGCGGTGCGGCAGGGATGGGGGGTGTAACCAAAATTGGTTTGATCATCCGCCTGTGGCGAGGGAGCTTGCTCCCTCGCCACAGACAAGCCCTTAAGTCGCGACCATTGGTCCGAGATTATGTCTTCGCCCAATAAAAACATATTTTTATGCCTATATTGATATTGTCGAATGTTCCCACTCTCAGAGGGTGCCGTCATGAATATCAAAACCCTGGCTTTGCTCCTGCTGGCTTTGTGTGCGCAACCGGTCTGGAGCCAGACGCCTGCCGCTTCACCCGCCGCTGCCGACAGCCCCGCGCTGACCACGCGCCTGGCCGAGCGTGACCTTTGGGTCGAACACATTTTCTGGATCAGAAACTACGCGCTGGCCAATCAATCCGCCGACAAAAAGCAAGCCAAAGTCGCGGCGGACCAGGTGGTCGACAACGCCACCAAAATCGCCAACAGCATCGCCCCGCTCTACGGCCAACCGGCGGCGGATCAACTGCTCAAGCTGCTTGCCGGTCACTGGGGCGCGGTGAAACACTACAGCGATGCGACCGTCGCCAAAGACGCCAAGGGCAAGCAGGCTGCCGTCACCGAGTTGACCAGCAATGCCAAGGCGATTGCGGCATTTCTGGCTACGGCGAACCCCAATCTGCCTGAGGCGACACTGGTGACGATGTTGTCAGCCCATGGCGGTCATCACGTCGCCCAAATCGATGAATTCGCCGCGCACGATTACGCTGGCGAAGCCCGTACCTGGGCGATGATGCGCACGCACATCCTGGCCCTGGCCGACGCGTTGACCGGCGCGCTGGTCAAGCAATTCCCGGACAAGTTCTGATATCGCGCGAGGGCACACCATGCTGGAAGGACTGGGCCGAACACAGCAGGACCTGCTCAATGCACTGCTGCACCATGGGGGCGGCATGAGCATTGACGAGTTGGCTGAACACCTGGCCGTCACGCGCACGGCGATCCGCCAACACCTGGCGGCGCTGGAGCGTGACGGTCTGGTGTTGCGCGGCGACACCCGTCCGACGGGCCGTCGTCCGGAGCAGCTGTATCGGCTCACCGACCACGCGCGGGAGCAGTTCCCTCGCCACTATCAGCTACTGGCCAGCGTATTGATCGATGAAGTGGCGGGCATCATCGGTCCTGAAGCCCTGACTTCACTGATGCGCAGCATGGGTCGCAAACTGGCTTCGGACCGAGAACAAAAGGTCGTGGATGAAGCCAGGATCGTGCAGCACATGAACCAGGCGGGCTACGAAGCCGAGGTGTTTTTTCGCTCAGGAGACACCCCGGAAATCGTCGCGCATAACTGCGTATTCCATCGCCTGGCCGCCGAGCACCCGGTGGTCTGCGAACTGGACCTGGCCTTGATCGGCGCGTTGGGCGGTGGTGAAGTCGAGCACAGCGAATGCATGGTGCGCGGCGGGCATGTCTGTCGTTTCAGGCTGCGACCGAGCGAAACCCCGGACGTCGCGACTGACGCTGCTCCAGCCGATACCGATCAGCCAGCCTAGCGCTTGCGTGACAGCCGTTGCTGCCAGTTTCCGGCGTTGTCCCGCTGGCAGGCTTCTTCAGAATCGAACTGCACATGGGCCGCGACCGGGCTGAGTTGAACCTGTGCCTCACCCAAGGCCATGGCGGTGAATTCGACCATGCGTTCGCCCTGCCCTTTGGCCAGCGCCTGCTCCCTGTTGGCCTGGGTGTCGAAGACCCAAACCACCTTGAGGCTGGTCGGAAACCGGGCGTAGTCGACGATATGGGTCAACCACTGAAACCCGACGATTTCCGCTTTGGCCGTCTCGCACGCTTCGGTCAGGGTGGCGACCAGACGCCGTTCGATGTGCGCCTGATCGCGTTTGCTCAAACCCATGGGTTGATCCTTGTCTGGGGTGAAAAATCCCCATCATACAGACCTGCCGACACCCTTCGTCGGACTCATGGCTACGCCCGCAAATAGACAGGTGTCCGCCGTGAACCTTGTTTCAAGGCACCAGTCATAGCCCAGCGCTTTTCCCCACTTTCTTCGTTGTCATCTCATCAGAGTTGTCCGTCCATGCGCCAAACCGCCGTTGCCTTGCGCTTTTCTTCGCTGTGCCTGTTTTCCCTGCTCCCCGTTTTTGCAAGCCCCGCCCACGCCGATGGGCAACGGCAACTGGTGGACGCCATCAACGACTATCGTGCCCATCCGCAACGCTGCGACCGGCGGCCGACGCAACGTTTATCACCCCTGACGCTCAAATCGAACCTGGCCCTGCCCGTTGGCTATGGCGGTGGATTGCGGGACCGGTTAAAGGCTTCCGGCTATCAGGCCACCATGGTGCGATCCATCCGCGTGGTGGGTGCGCGGGATGCCGAAGAAGCCTTCGATATGTTCCAGGACGAGCACTGCGCCGCACTGCTCGACAACCAATACGCCGACATCGGCGTCAGCCGCGCCGGAAGTGAGTGGCAAGTGGTGCTGGCGCGGCCGGTGCTCGACGGGCAAACCGGCGATCCACGTAGCGCCGCACAGGCGTTGCTGGCGCAGGTCAACGCCGCCCGGGCCAAGCCGCGCCTGTGCGGTCGCCAGCGTTTCGCCGCCGCGCGGCCGCTGTCCTGGAGTGCTGCCCTCGGTGCCGCCGCCCAGGGCCATAGCAAGGCCATGGCCTACGGCAACTATTTCGCCCACCAGGACCCCGACGGTGACATGCCCTCCGACCGCGCCAAGGCCGCCGGTTACCGTGGCCGGCAAATCGGTGAAAACATCGCCGCCGGGCAAGGTTCACCGAGCAAGGCCATGGCCGGCTGGCTCGCCAGCCCCGGGCACTGCGCCAACCTGATGAACCCGATGTTCACTCAGGTCGGTGCCGCGTACGCCGCCAACGCGCGCAGCGACAACGGTGTTTACTGGACGATGCTGTTTGGCGCGCCTTGAGCCGCTGACCGGACCCACCTTGCGGGCATTAAAAAGCCCGCACTGAGCGGGCTTCGTGGGTGAATGTAATAAGTAGGTGGCCGGCGCTGGTCTCCGGCTTACAAGGTTTATCAGGCCTCCCACAAAAGAGTTGTGAAACTGTAATGGAACTCTTCTGCTTCACACGGCATAAGGGCTGGATCCCAGCGCGGGGATCTTTCTAACCGTGTACCCTTCGGAACGCGCCCCACGTCTCCTTGCTATCCTTTTGCGCATCAGTCTGCGTCTTCACCTACATGGTTGAGGATAGCAAAACAGACACAATTTCCAACCGGGCTTTTAGACCGATTTCGACCAGCAGAAAACATGGCTGGACGGAAAAAAACTAAGCCCGCAGCGCGGTTCAAAAGGGGCTGCACATCCAACATTGATGGTGCCTGACACGCCGCCTTCGCGGGCAAGCCCGCTCCTACAGGGATCGTTGCCAGACGCTAATGCCGGAAGCGACACATAACCTTGTAGGAGCTGGCTTGCCAGCGAAGGGGCCGGCACATCCAACATCGGTGCCTCATGCAGGCCGACGCACCACCCTCACCTTGCCGCTATCGCCGCCACCACAGAACAACCGCTCGCCGCCATCGGACTCCAGCCCCGACACGCCGACGCCTTCCGGCATCTTGAGGCTTTCCAGCACTTCACCGGTTTGCGAGTCGATGCGCCGCAGTTCACTTTCGTCGCCCTCCCAGGTGCCATGCCACAGCGCACCGTCCACCCAGGTCACGCCGGTGACGAAACGGTTGGATTCGATGGTGCGCAGGATCTTGCCGGTCTCGGGGTCGATCTGGTGAATCTTGCGTTCGCGGTACTGGCCCACCCACAACGTCCCTTCGGCCCAGGTCAGACCCGAATCGGTGCCTGCACCGGGAGCAGGAATCGTCGAGAGGATGCGGCCGGTGCGGGGGTCGATCTTGTGGATGCGGTCTTCGGCGATCTGGAACAGGTGCTCCCCGTCAAACGCGGTACCGGCATGGGCCGCGACATCGATCGAACTCAGTACCTTGCCGCTTTCCGGGTCCAGGGCGTTGATTTTGCTGTTGCTGGCGAACCAGACCTTTTCGCCGTCCCAGGTGACGCCGCACACATGATCGACATCGGCAAACGGGCCATATTCACGAATGATTTCAGCAGTTGCGTGTTTCATCTGGCATTCCTCGATGGGGGTTGGTGGCGTTCATCCTAGCCACCGGGCAACGGCGCCGGGAGTAACAAGGTCGTCGCGAATCCCGGCACCGGTGGCGTCATCCAGCGCCGCGCGCGGCCACGGCCAAACCACTGCACCTTGCCCTGCTCCGCCAGCGTATCGAGCGCCCGTTGCACTGTACGCTGGCTGGTACCCAGCGCCAGTGCCAGGGCGGAACTCGACCACGACTCGCCATCGGCGAGGCAGGCAAATACCGCGGCAAATTTTTCCTCGATCGGTTGCGCCAGCGCCACCACCTCCGTGCACACCGGCGATTGCAGGGCATAACCGCGGGTCGTCGCGATGACGTCGGCCAACGGCTTGAGTGCCTTGCGCAGCCTGCCGATTTCCACACGAAGCCGGGCGCGATGGGACTCATCCGAGAGCTTCAGACGGAATGCCCGGGCGATCAGCACTTCCCGCGTAACGTCGGCGGGCCATGCTTCGGCCAACGCACGGGCGAGCACGAACAGGATCGGCCGCGTCGCCAGCGGCACCGACATGCCACAGCCGTGCACAACGTACCGGCAGGCATCCACCACCAGTGACGTTGAACAGAACAACGCTTCAACATCATCGAGCAACAGCGGCCGTACTTCACCCTGGGCAATCAGGCGTGCCGCTGGAGCATCCAGCAGATACGCAGCGTGCTGGACCTCAGCGATCAGCGCGGTAATCCCGGTTTGACCGGCAGCCTGCCCGGCCCTGTTCAATGCCTCCCGCGCCGCGTGCGATTGCACGCGCCGAATGGCGATCCCCGCCAGCACCAGTTCATGGGTTGCGCGCAAGGCCGGCGGCAATGGGTCGGGGTCGAGTTCGGCCAATAACTGCTGCGCCTCATCGAGCTGGCCGATCAACAGCAAACGGCGGATTTGCAGATAACGCGCATGGGCGGCATTGACCCGGTCACCGTGGTGTTCAAGGGTGACCCGCGCCAATTCAAGCGCCTTGACCGGCCACCCGAGCTCCCGCGAAGCCAGGGCAATTTCGGCCTCGGCCACCACACAGCGCGCCCGGGCCAGCACTTCCTTGGGCGCAAAGGCCCGTTGCGCACGCTTGACCAGCGCCCTGGCCCGCACCAGATCACCCAGTTGCGCCATGGCGATACCGCGCAGGGCCAGCGCCGGCGCATCGTCGCGCAAGGCCACACGGTCCAGTGCGCCCAGCGGATTACCCGCCGCCAGCGCCTGCGCGGCTGCCGCGATCATCGAGTCCATGGAAATCCCGCCACGCTTGTCACTCCCATCATTCGATACCCGGGTTTAGTCTAAATCACGACCTTTCACCAGGAGCGTAGAACGATGAACACCCACAAAACCGCGTCCCGGGACCAATGGCTGGCGGCACGCCTGCAACTGCTCGAAGCGGAAAAGGCCCTGACCCGACGCAGCGATGAAGTGGCCAGGCAACGCCAGGCATTGCCATGGGTTCGCCTCGACAAGGCGTACCGCTTCGATACCGACACCGGCAGCGCAACCCTGGCCGAACTCTTTCAAGGGCGCTCGCAACTGCTGGTCTACCACTTCATGTTCGGCCCCGACTACACCGCCGGCTGCCCGTCCTGCTCAGCCATCGCCGATGGCTTCGACCCCCTCATCGTCCACCTGGCGAACCACGACGTGACCCTGATGGCGATATCCCGCGCGCCGTTGGCGAAACTGCAGGCCTACAAGCGCCGAATGGGCTGGACCTTCCCCTGGGCCTCGGCCGCCGACAGCGATTTCACCGCCGACTTCAATGTCTACTTCACCGAAGAGCAGCAGCGTGAAGGGCTGGTCGAGTACAACTATCAGCGAGGCGGCCATGCCATGGACGCCAGTCAGATCCCGGAACCGGTGAAACAGTTCGCCGCGACCTGTGGCACCGATGCGCCGACCTACACCCGCGACAGGCCGGGGTTGAGTACGTTCGTGTTGGAAGACGGCGAGATCTATCACACCTACTCCACCTACGCGCGGGGCCTGGACGGATTGTGGGGAATGTACCAATGGCTCGACCGCGCGCCCAAGGGACGTAATGAAACGGGGCCCTGGTGGCGTCGGCATGATGAGTACCAGTGAGCGACAGCGGTGTCACTGGCCGCCGATGAAGAGGTCCGCCCGCTTGTCCATCAGCGCCGGCTGGGTCTGGGAGACCCCGCGTCGTCAATGAACTCCCCCTCGATTAATGAGCAATCCGGCAACAGTGTTTATCCCGAGGGCCGATATTTGCGCCCCTGACAAACGCCTAATATCGGCCCTACCCAAGTGAGCAAACCCGGTCAGATGCAACCCGCTCACAAGGCTGAACACCCCTTGCAGGACAACGCTTCAACCACGAGGTGAAGATCATGAAACTGTTGAACATTGCACTCTTTGTTGCCCTTGGCACCGCCGGCACCCAGGCCTTTGCAGACGACAGCCACTCGACTGCCGCCACCGGCCAAACACCCGTTGAAACCTACACATACGGCACCAGGCTAGATATCAAACGCGTCATCGATGTATCAGAAATAGCCAATGAATGCGGACCGGTCCCGGCGCGCATGACCTATGAAGATTCCCAGGGTCAACGCCGCACCATCGAATATCAAGTCATGGGCAGCGGGTGCTCGAACGGTTGAGCAAGGTACGGACGATGGAGGGTCGACACTCCATGGGTACAGCGCCAGCCACATCGCTACACAGATGCACCGACAATTTTTTCATCAGCGGCGAGCAACCCCGGAATGGAATGCTTCAGAAATTCCACCCAGGTTTTTATTTTTGCATCCACGAACTTGCGTGACGGGTAGATCGCAAACAGGTTCAGCTCCTCCAGCCGATACCCCGGCAGTACCCGCACCAGAGTCCCCGCCCGCAGGCCCTCGACGGCCGAAGCAATCGGCTGAATGCCAATCCCCATCCCGTTCTTGATCGCGAATGTCATGGCGTCAGCCGTGTTGACGTGAAAGGGCGACGCCGGCGTGCTGAACGTTTCTATCCCCTGGGAACCTTCGAATACCCAGTTCTCGGCCGGCATGACCGTGTTGACGATTCGCAGGCAATCATGGCTGCCAAGATCACTCGGCGACTCGGGAGTCCCGCGTTTGCTCAGGTACGCCGGCGAGGCGCAGAGAATGCTGTAGGTGATACCCAGCCGCTGGGCAACAAATCCGGAATCGGGCAGATCCCGCGCCAGCACGATCGACATGTCATAGCCTTCCTCGAGCAAATCCGGCAGCCGATTGGTCACGGTCAGGTCAAACAGAACCGAAGGATAGGTTTCTCTGTAGCGGGCAATGGCGCCGATCACGTAATGGTTGCCGATGGCCGACATGGCATGGATTTTCAGCCGGCCTGCGGGCATGACCTGGGCCGTGCCCGCCTCTTCGTCGGCCTCGCGCATGTCCTGCAGAATCCGCTCGCAGCGCTGCAAATAGCGCACACCGGCTTCGGTCAGTGCCAGGCGCCGGGTGGTGCGGTTGATCAGCCGCGTCTGCAGCCGGGCCTCCAGGCTGGAAACGGCTTTTGAAACGTTGGTCGTGGTGGTGTCCAACATCGCGGCCGCCGCGGTGAAGCTGCCGCTTTGGGCCACCGCCGCGAAACAGCGCAGGGTCTGGAACACATCCATCGTTTTCACCTCAAGGGATAGGCAAACAGGACGGCCCCGTGACGGACCGCCCTGGCGTCAGCAACTACTGCTTGCGCGGGATGAATCCGGGGACACCGGTTTCAACCACCGAGTTGAAGCGTATACGGGTTGTGATGTCTTGTTGAATCTCCACCATGGCCCTGTGCGGCAAGGTCGAGATATCGATGTTTTCCCGGATATGGCTCGGCGTAGCCGAGGTGGTCAGGAACGCCACCCCGCGTTGTACCGACCAGGCCAGCGCGACCTGGGCCGGGGTTTTCTGCACGCGCCGGGCGACGCCGGCAAGCACCGGGTCTGCCAGCACGTTCGGTTCCATGCCATGCCCCAGTGGCGCAAACGCCAGCACGATAATCCCGTGCTCCTTGCAGAACTCAAGCAACTCCCACTCCGGCAAATAAGGGTGGGCCTCGACCTGCACCACCGCGGGTTTTATCCGGGCAGCGGCGACCAGCGTCTTCAGCGCCTGCAGCGTGATATCGGACACACCGATGGCCCTCGCCCGTCCCTCATCCACCAGCCGCTCAAGCGCCCGCCACGTCTCGATCAGCGTCACGCCGTCGTCGTAGATGACATTGCCCTGCTCGTCCCGCGGGTCCTGGTTGTCGCCGGGTTGAAAGGCAAACGGCGTGTGGATCAGGTAGCAGTCGATGTAGTCCACTTGCAGGCGCTGGCAACTGGCTTCGAACGCGGGCTCGACGCGCTCCGGACGATGGTTGGTGTTCCACAGCTTGGTGGTGATGAACAGCTCCTCGCGGCGGACTTTGCCCGCCTCCAGCACTTCCATCAGCGCAACACCCACCTGCGCTTCGTTGCGATAGCGCTCGGCACAATCGAAATGGCGGAAACCGGCGGCCAGCGCTTCCTTCACCGCTTCAGTCGTGGTGGCGAGATCACGGAACAAGGTCCCGAATCCAACCGCCGGCATCTCGACCGCCCCATGGTTGAGCGTGAATCGGGTCTCGCGCAGTCCGTCGTGAAAGGCTTCATAGGTCATGTCATTACTCCAGGCCGCAGCCGTTATTGATACGAAGGTTTCTGCCCGTCGCCGGACGCCACGCGTTGCTCGAAGGCACCGACGGCGTTGCCGCCCAGGGCAATGAACAGCTGCACGGTGTCGAGGTACTGCGCGGTATTCACGCGGATCTGTCCCAGCAGCGCCTGCTCGTAGGCACGCTGCGCTTCCAGGACCTGGAGGATGCTGTTCTCGCCTTGTGCAAAGGCTTGCTGGTTCAACTGCAAACTGGATTCGGCCGCGCGCAAGGCATCGGTCTGGGCCTGGTGTTCCTCGGCGTCATGGTTGATCGCCTGCAAGGTGTCGGCGACCTGGCCGAACGAGGTAATGACCGTCTGCTGGTAACCGGCGAGCGTCGCCTTGTAACCGTCGACGGCGGCCTGCTGCTGCGCCTTGAGTGTTCCGCCGTCGAAGATCGGCCCTGCCAGCCCCGCAGCGAAACCCCAGAGTGCCGCGCCACCATTACCGGAAGCCGCCTGCGCCAGGGACGCCGACAGCGTGACGTGGGGATAGAGGTTCGCCGTCGCCACGCCCACCGCCGCGCTGGCCATGTGCAGTTGCGCCTCGGCTTGCAGCACATCCGGCCGGTCGTGGGCCATCTCCGAAGGCAGGCTCACCGGCATGTTCGACGGCAAGGCAAACTCGCTCAAGTCGAAGTCGGGAGCGATCCAGTCCGCCGGCCCCTTCCCTGTCAGAATCGACAATGCGTGGCGTGCCGCATCGCGCTGTTGAGCGAGGGGTGGCAACAAGGTGCGGTCCTGGGCGAGACGGGTCTCGGCCAGTGATACATCGATCTGCGTAGTGGAGCCGTTGAGATGGGCCATGCGCACCAGTTCAAGGTTTTTTGCGTCATTGGCCAGCAGCTCTTCCACGGCCTGTATCTGCGCATTGGCGGAGGCCACCAGCAAGGCCTGGCTGGCGACGTTGCCGGTCAGGGTCAGATACGCCGCTTCGTAGCGGTGCCGTTGCAGGTCGGTAAACGCCTGCTGTTGTTCAACCAGCCGCTTGTTGCCGCCGAACACATCAAGGTCGAACCCCACTCGCGGTCCTATCGCGTAGAAATTGGCGATGGCGGGTTCCCTGGCGTTGTGCAGCCGTTGACGACCGGCCACGGCAGCGAAATCGACCTGCGGATACAGCGCACCCTGCGCCGCCGCAACAGAAGAAGCGGCTTGCCGGATCGTTGCATCGGCTGCCACCAGATCCAGGTTGCCGTCGATGGCACGACGCACCACGCGGTCGAGTTTCGGCGAGCCAAAGGCCGACCACCAATCGCCATTGACCTTGCTGCCGAGGTCGATACGAGGGTTGCCACCCTGGGCAAGACGCTGCTCGGCCTGTGGGTCATAGTGCTGCGACGCACTCGCCGCCGGTGCTTGATAGTCGGGGCCAACGGTGCAGGCCGTCAGGAATGCAAGCAGCGACAACGCCGCGATCTTCGTTTGCAGCAGATATCTGTTGATGACCAGCGCATAAGGTTTCATTTGGCAAACTCCACGAAAACTAATTGGCCGCAACGGGCTTGCGAAGAAACAACACCAGCGGGCTCACCACCAGCATCACCACCATCAGGATCTTGAACTGGTCGATCACGGCGATGAACGCGGCCTGGCCGGTGATCATTTCGTTGAGCCCGTCGAGCACCTGCAAGGGCGCTGAGGTCAGCGAATGCGCAGCCGCGCGGTAGGGCGTCAGGTTGCTGGCCAGCGCCGAGTGCATCGCCTGGGTGTTGTTGAAGAAGAACAGCTGCACGATCGCCACGCCCAGCGTGCTGCCGTAGACACGGGCCAGATTGAACAGGCCGGTACCTTCGGGGCGCAGCGTGGGGTCGAGCGTGCTGAACGCGACCTTGCTCACCGCCGGCATCAGAATGCCCAGGCCCATGCCCTGGATCGCACCGGCGACGGCCACGGGCCACTCGTCCATCAGCGGCGAATAGCCGAGCATCAGCCAGTTGGCATAAACCACCACCGCCACGCCTGCCGCCACGAAAGGACGACGGTCGAAACGCTCGGGCAGCCGCCCCATCAGCAGAAAAGCGCCAACCAGGCCCATGCCACGGGGAATCGTCAAGGCGCCGGTGGTGTCAGGCGGATAGCCGAGAATCTCGTCCAGCATCGGTGAGGTCAGGGCCATGGTCGACAACAGCACGAAACCGAGGGCGAAAAAGATCACCGTCGACAACACGAAGTTGCGGTCCTTGAACAGGCGCTTGTTGAGGAAATGCACGTTCGAGGTCAGCACATGCACCACGAACAGGTAGATCCCCAGCGCAGACGCCACGGCTTCCAGCCAGATCTCGGGCGAGGCAAACCAGTCCAGGCGCTCCCCCCGGTCGAGCAGCATTTGCAGGCTGATCATGCCGAGGGTGAAGGTGCCGAAACCGAAGAAATCGAACCCCGACGGTTTCTCGGCCTTCTTCTCGGTCAGCAACAGCGCCGCCACCAGGAAGATAAACGCCGACAGTGGCACGCTGAGGTAGAACATCGGTCGCCAGCCAAAATGCTCGGCGATCCAGCCACCGATACTCGGGCCGCTGACGATGCCGAACAGCACGATGGCGGTCCAGCTCGCGCCGAACTTCGCACGCTTATCCTGCGGCAAGGTTTCCATGGCAATCGCCATCGACAACGGTGCCAGCACGCCACTGGCGATGCCTTGAACGATGCGCGCGCCGACGAACTCCAGCGGCGTCGTCGCCGCCGTGGCGAGCAGCAAGCCAAGGACAAACAACGCTAGCGCCGCCTGATACACCCACTTCAAGCCAAAGCGCCCGGCCAGCCACTGCGCAATCGGCATGCTGATCGCACTCGCGGCCAGGTACGAGGTGAAAATCCAGCCCGCCTGATCGTCGCTCATCGACAGGCTGCCCTGAATCAACCTGAGTGCCGCGTTCGGCAGCGGCAGGTTCGCCGACTGCATGTAGGTTGCCAGCAAGGCGGCGAACCTGAGCGAGCGCGCGCCCTCCCCACCGGGGCTTACCATCGATTGGGTATTCATCAGGAGTTACCTGCGCTCAGCAACGCCTTGAGCGGGTGCCACCAGGGGCTTTGAAACCGGGTGTCGATCCGCACCGTGGCGCTGGTCCCGGAGAACAGCGGCAGCGCCGGGTCCGCTTCGTCGAGCTCAAGCCGTACCGGCACCCGTTGCGTCACCTTGACCCAGTTGCCGGTGGCGTTCTCCGGTGGCAGCAATGCGAAATCCGAACCGGCCCCCGGGCTCATGCTGGTGACGTGGGCCTTGAACACGCGATCCGGATAGGTATCGATGCGGATGGTGGCTTCCTGGCCCGGGCGCATGTGGGTCACGTCGGTCTCGCGAAAGTTGGCCTCGATCCAGATCTCGTGACCGGACAACAAGGCAAAGGCCGGCGCGCCGCTGTTGAGATGGTTACCCACCTGCAGGTCGTCGACCTTGGCCACGATGCCATCCTGCGGCGCATACACCGTGGTGTACGAGAGGTACAACTGCGCCTCGTCGAGCTGCGCCCTGGCCTCCAGTACCGTCGGGTGACTGTCGGCATCGATGTTCGGATTGCCGTTCAACGCAACCACGGTGCTCGCGATCTGCTGCTCGATGGAGGCGATCCGTTGCCGCGCCACCTTCACGTCGGTGTCGGCGCGTTCGTAGATGGACTTCGACACGAACGCCGACGCGATCAGGGCCTTCTTGCGGGCAAAATCCTTTTGGTCGAAGTCAGCCGACTCTTTCGCCGATTGCAGTTCCGCCTGTTGCTGGCGATAGCTGGCCTTGAGCCCGTCGATACGCAGCCGCGCCACGCTCAGTTGTGCTTGCGCGCGGTCGACGGCGATCTGGAAGGGTTTCGGGTCGATCCGGAACAGCACCTGGCCCTTGCGGACCTGCTGATTGTCCTCGACGGCGATCTCTACCACTTGCCCGGAGATCCGCGCATTGATCGATGCCTTCGCCACCCGGGCATAAGCGTTATCGGTCGAAACATAAGCCTGCCCGGACACATGGTGGGCATAGCCCAGCGCCGCGAAGAGGATGGGAACACCCACCATCAGCCAGGGACGCAAGGTCTGTCTCAGGGGTTTTCTGGTGGGCGCGCCGACCGGGTTGGGGCCAGGCTGCTCGAAGGTCTGTGAAGCCGGGATATCGAACGATTTGGTCATGATCGAGTTCACCTTTAGCCGGGTAATCGGGCCGACGTCGGCAAACATCGCCAGCGGCCCGCAGGTCAATAAATGCTGTAAGGAAGCAAGCCCGTGCGCGGCCGGGAGGATCGCTCCCGGCGCGTCGGTTTCGTCGCCGCAACACTCAGTTCGCGCTCGGCTACAACAAACCCTGGAACAAGGAATTTCTGATTCCTTAATTTTGTGCGATGGTGTAAGAATATCCCTCGACCCACCCTCCCACAAGGATTTTGTACGACATGGCACAAAATAAATCGACAGAGGGCAAAAGCCGCGGCCGCCCTCGGGCCTACGACCCGCAGACAGCGTTGCAGCAGGCACTCGGTGTGTTCTGGAACACCGGCTATTCCGGCGCGTCCCTGGACAGCATCGCCACCGCCGCCGGCATGAATCGCCCCAGCCTCTATGCGGCATTCGGCGACAAGCACGCGCTCTACATCAAAGCGCTGGAGCAATATTGGGAGTTTGCCGCTGCGTCCATGCGCGAGGCGCTGACGGACCTGGACCTGCCGTTGGCCGAGGCCTTGCAGCTTTTCTACGAGGGGCAGTTATCGATTTACTTCTCGGGCGACGGCCAGCCTCGCGGTTGCTTCGCCATCGGCACGGCAACCACCGAGGCGGTCGAGGACCCGGAAATTCGCGAGGTGCTGTCCGACCGCTTGAGCCGACTGGATGCCGATCTGGAAATTCGATTGCAAGCGGCGAAGGAGGCCGGCGAGTTGAAAGACAACGCAGACCCGGCCGCCCTGGCCGTGCTCGCCTCGTCTTTGCTGCACAGCATTTCGATACGTGCCCGGGCCGGTAAATCCCGAGCCGAGTTGACGGAACTGGCACGCAATGCGATCAGAGTGATCTGCGGTGAGTGAAAAGCTCGAAGATATCCTCGCCGGGCAATTGGCCGTGATCTTTTGCGGCATCAACCCCGGAATGACGGCCGCCGCCCAGGGGCACCATTTTGCGGGGCGCGGCAATCGTTTCTGGCGCACGCTGCATCTCGCCGGGTTTACCCCGCAGCTTGTGCAAGCGGAAAACGATCGGACGATCTTGCGCTACCACTGCGGATTGACTGCGGTGGTGGAACGGCCGACGGCCAGTGCGGATCAGCTGTCCTTGCACGAGTTCACCGCCGCCGCTGCCGACTTCGAACAGAAAATTGCACGCCATGCGCCGCGTTTCGTGGCGTTTCTAGGCAAGGCGGCGTATGCCGCGTTGTCCGGTCAGCGGGAGATTGCCTGGGGCCTGCAAACCAAAACTTTCGGCAATGCCTCGGTCTGGATCCTGCCCAACCCCAGCGGGAGAAATCGTGGGTTCAGCCTCGAGCAACTGGTCACGGCGTACCGCGAACTGCGCCTGGCCGTTGACGAACAGCGACAGGTGTAATCACGCCGGCGGAATCGTCGCCAGCATACCGATCAGGATGGTCAACAGCAGAAAACCGCCGAGAAAAATCGTCATCTTGGCCATGGGGCCTCCCACACAATGAATTGGCGGTACAGGGGCAGCCTGCGCTGCCCGAACGGCGTACCGAAGACTTATTGTGGGCTGGCGGCTGTATCCGTTACAGAGGCAGATTGCGCTGAAAAATACGGATCAGATCCGCTTTCAGGCTGTGCTTTCGGGGGGTTCCCAGGAAAGAGTTTGCGGGCGATGTCCACGAAAGGTGTGACGATCAACCCCTGCAGCGTCAGGTATCGCTCGTGATCCTGCTCACCGATGCCAAATTGGATGGACTCGGGTGTGGACCGGGTGACGTAGAGCGTGCCGAACATCCAGTCCCACAGTGACAGATTGATGCCGAAGTTCTTGTCGAAGTGTCGCGGCGCATCGCTGTGATGGATCTGGTGTTGCGCCGGGCTGCTCAGCACCCGCTCAAGCACCGGCCCGAAGGAAAACCAGACATGGCTGTGACGCAGGTTGGCCGCCAGGGCATTGAAGATGAACACCATGTAGGTCACGCCAAACAAGGTATAGCGGCTGATCTCTCCCCCGCAGGCGTACCAGAAGACACCGGCAAACGCGCCGACGCAGATGATGTCCGTGAGCTTTTCGACCACCTCTTCCAGAAAGTGCACGCGGCTGGCCGTCGCCGGCACCAGCACGGGCGCCGAATGATGGACTTTGTGGAAGGCCCACAGATACCGCGAATGGAAAGCGCGATGGCCCCAGTAATGGCTGAAATCCTTGACCAGAAATACGCCCAGCCCATAGAGCAGGGTCAGCGCCAGGTGCTCCTCCACTTGCGTACGCGCGCCCCACAGCTGGGTGAAGAACCCGATGTAGTCCGCTGAACGCAAGACGTAAGGATCCACCAGCCCGACGATGGGCAGCACCAGGGCAACCTTGAGGATGGCGAGTACAAAGTAATAGCGGTAGTCGAGCAGCGCTGAGCGATGCAGGTACACCCGGCGGCCGCCGATGAACTGCCCGAATGAGCGCGCGTCGGTCAAACCCCGGGATTTACGCAGGCGGAACAGGCAATAAGCGACGCCGTAAGACATGCAGAGAAAGGCTAGACCGAGCCTGCCGTTGAAGTCGAAAATGCCCAGGAACTGCCGGGTGACCGGCTCGATCACCCACTGGGATAAATAAAGATGGATTGTGGCAAGAACATCCATACCGAGCTGCCCGACGTAAATGGAAGGGCAATTGTAAATGAGAATGAGTCTTTAGTGTGTTGAATTATGCCCGGCTGTCAGCCGCCCAGCGCAATGATCGCAAGGATCAGCACACCCCCCGTGGCGGCCAGGATCACCCCACCCTGCCATTGCGTGGCGCCAGCGTATCTGGCGAGCAGCCAGCCTGCGATGAACAGGACCACGAGGCCGATCAGGTTGGACAGGCGGATGGCGAGTGCCGTCTGATCCAGCAGTATGAACGGCACCACCAGCGGAAATGTCGAGCACACGACCAACAGGAAAACACCGAGAGCACCCTTGAAGTCGTTCCAGCCGAGGCCGGCCCTGATCGGCAAGGGGGGCTGCTCGAGCAGCCGACGGCGCAACAACTCCAGGCCCTCGCTGCCGGCTGCCATCGCGAACTGCAATGGCAACACCTGCGCCACGAGCGCCTGACCGGCCGTGGCGTCCGTGCCATTGCGCAGGGCCAGGTACAGCTTGACCCTGCGCGTGCGCTCGACCAGTGCGCGCAACAGGTACATCACAGCATCGGCCAGTCCCCAGGCGAGATTGCAGCCGAGTGCGGCAATCATCATCGTGCGCTCGGCTGCCTGGTCTGCCGTGGCCACGCTGATAGTGCCGGTGAACGTCATGGCCATCAGCAGGCCGAAGATCACCTCGGTAATGCGCTCGACCGGGTCAAGTACAGGCGCCCTCTCGAATTGACCATTGGTTGGCATGATTTCACCTCGTCGAAGTGTGCTTGCACGATTCCGGTCGACGCTTCGGCCAGGCACCGGTTGCCCAGGCTGGATATCCGCATCCCCGTCAAGTGTAGATTGAACGGCTACACTCATGCGCACACGTTATCTGCTTCAAAAGGAGTGGTTCATGCTTGATTACTTCGCCTTGGGCCTGCTGGTCTTTGTCGGGCTTATTCTGTTTTACGGGATCATCCTGCTCCACGACATCCCCTATGAAATTGCCGTCCACCGCAACCACCCTCACCAGGATGCGATCCACGCCACCGGCTGGGTCAGCCTCTTCACCCTGCACGCGCTGTGGCCGTTCCTGTGGATCTGGGCGATGGCCTATCGAGAGGACCGGGGCTGGGGTTTCAGTGACGGACATTCACCCAAAAGTCATGTGGTTCACCTCGAACAACAGGTCGCCGAGCTGCAAGGCCGCATCGAGCGCCTGGAGGCAGCGACGGGCACGGCACAGAACCGGGTACCAACGGACAATCTCGGCGAGGGCCTTTGAGCCATGGATCTATTACTCATTCTGACGTATGCAGCTCTCTGCGTAGCCATCTTCAAGATCTTCCGCATCCCCCTGAACAAATGGACGGTGCCCACGGCGGTGCTGGGCGGGATCGTGATTATCGGCGCGCTGATTTTCACGATGAACTACAACCACCCCTACTCCGAGGTGGCGCGTTCCTATTTCGTATCGGTTCCGGTGATACCCGTGGTCAGCGGCCAGGTGATCGATGTGCCGGTGAAGACCAACCAGCCCCTGGAAAAAGGCGATGTGCTGTTTCGCATCGACCCCGCGCCTTTCGAATACCGGCTCAGATCCCTCAAGGCACAGCTGATTGCCGCCCAAGCCGATCGCGCCCGGATCACCGAGCTGATCAAGCGTAATTTCGGCACCCAACGGGAGCTGGACATTGTGGTCGCTCGCAGTGATGACCTGAAGGCACAACTGGACAGCGCGCAGTACGAACTCGACAACACCACGGTCCGTGCGCCGAGCAAAGGCTTCGTTACCCATGTGTCACTGCGTCCGGGCATGATGGCGACCAAGTTGCCACTGCGCCCTTCGATGGTCTTCATTCCCGCCGAAGGGCATTACTTCGCGGCGTGGATGCGGCAGAACAGCCTGCTGCGCCTATCAGAAGGCGACGAGGCCGAAGTCGCATTTGACGGCATTCCAGGGAGGGTTTTCGAAGGCAAGGTCAAGACTGTCGTTTCGGTCATCGCCGAAGGCCAGATTCAACCGTCGGGCACGCTGATCGGCTTCACCGGTTCACCACCGGCCGGCCGGGTCCCGGTAATCATTGAAATCACCGATCCCGACTATGCCCAGTACGCCGACCAGATGCCCGGCGGCGCCTACGGCCAGGCAGCGCTGTACAGCCAGCATTTCCATCACATCGCGATGATGCGCAAGATCCTCCTGCGCATGGCCGCCTGGATGAACTACATCTTTCCGTTCCACTAACCGGGCAGCATCGGCAACTGGCTCAATCCTTGAATTGGGTCAGTTGCCGGTTCAGCGAACCGGCCGGATCGCGATAGAACACGTCGTCGGCGTACGGATACCACCAGTCCTGAATCTTCGGCTGGTGGTCGATGATGACCATTTTCGAACGGCGGAATGCTTCCAGCCCCTGACGCCCGAGTTCGCGCCCAAGGCCGGACATCTTCCAGCCACCGAACGGCAGCGCATCGTTGTCGATCAGCGGATTGTTGACCCAGACCATCCCCGCCTCCAGACGCTCGGCGGCTTCCATGGCTTCGGCCAGATCAGTGGAAAACAGCGAGGCACCGAGGCCGAACGGCGAATCGTTGGCCAAGCGCACCGCCTCATCGAAATCGCTGACCCGGCAGATCGCCGCCACCGGGCCGAAGCACTCTTCCTGCAGAATCGCCATGTCGCCGGTCACGCCGGTGAGGATGGTCGGCTCATAGAACCAGCCGACGCTGTGCCCAGGCGGAATCCGCCCGCCACACACCACTGTCGCGCCCTTGGCCACGGCGTCATCGACCAGGCGCATGACTTTATTGCGCGCCGCCTCGCTGACCATCGGCCCGATCTCCGAACGTTCCAGGCCATGGCCAATGCGCAAGGCACGGGTGCGCTCGGCGAACCTGGCGACAAATTCGTCATGGATTTCATCGACGACGTAGAAGCGTTCCGCCGAGGTGCAGATCTGCCCGCTCAAGTGGAACGCCGCTGTCACCGCCCCCGCCGCTGCCACTTCCAGCGGTGCATGCCTGGAGATGATCAGCGGATCGCTGCCACCGGCCTCGATCACGCACGGTTTCATTCGTTCGGCGCAGGCCACGGCCACCGCCTTGCCTGCCGCCACACTGCCGGTGAACGCCACCGCGTGGGTCTGCGCCGACTGCACCAGCAACTGCGCGGTGACCGCATCGCCCGGCACGCAAGACACCAGCCCCGGCAGCAACGCGGTGAAATGTTCCATGAACTTGAGGGTGCATAGGGTCGTGGCTTCCGCCGGCTTGATGATGCAGGCATTGCCAGCCGCCAGGGACGCGGCGACGGTCCAGCACATCAGCAGGATCGGAAAGTTGAACGGCATGATGTGCACGCTGACGCCATAGGGCTCGTAACGCACATGCTGGAACGAGCCGATCTGCGTAGTGCCGGCGACCTTGCCGGCATCGTCCCGGGCCATTTCCGCGTAGTAGCGAAAGATCGGCGCGCAGTTCGCCAATTCGCCCATGGCTTCGGGAAACGGCTTGCCCATCTCCAGGGTCATCAGGCGTGCGACTTCACGGTTGCAGGCCACGTTCTGTTCGATGGCATTGGCCAGTTGATGCAGGCGCGCGGCACGGCTTTTGGCATCCACTACGCGCCATTGTTTTTGCGCGGTGGTGGCGGCTTCGATGGCGGCTTGCACGTCGGCTTCGCCACACACGCCGACTTGCCCGACCGGTTGCAGGGTCGCCGGGTCGAGCACTTCGCGCACACGGCCATCGGTCAGCGGCAGGAATTCAGAATTGATGAAGCGCAATGCGGTGTCAGGGTTGAACGTGGCCATGGGATGATCCTTGAACCAATCGATAAGGGGTTTCACGCAACGTCGCCAGGGTCTCGGCGGGCAGTTCTTCACGCCAGCCCGGCACGTGCCGGTCGAGCCATTGCCGCAGTGGCGCAAAGGCCTCGGCATCCAGGGCGCGGATGAACAAACCGAGGGTGCGCGGCAGGTGCGCCAGGTAACCGTGCTTGCCGTCACGGCCGGCCAGGCGTACGAAAATCCCCAGCACCTTGGCGTGACGCTGGGCGGCCAGGCACCGGTAATCTTCGAGAAAACCCGGCGCATCCAGCTCCGGGCGCTGCAACAGGTAATGACTGATCAGTGCCGCCCGCAGCGCTTCGGGCACATCGCGCCGGGCGTCTTCGAGCAGCGACATCAGGTCATAGGCCGCCGCCCCGACCAGGGCGTCCTGGAAATCCAGCAAGCCGCAGGCGGCGACACCTTCACGCCCTTGCAGCAGCATCAGGTTGTCGACGTGAAAGTCGCGCAGCACCAGGGCTTCGCGGCGTTGTGCGACGTCGCAGCAGGCGTCGGCGAACAACGCCAGATAGTCATCGCGCACGTTCTGCGCCGCGTCCTTGCCGATCAGCAGTGGCACGTACCAGTCGATAAACAGCGCGTACTCGTCCGCCAGTCGATGACCGTCGTAAGGCGCCAGTTCCGTGGCTGGCGCTGCGCGATGCAAGGCCACCAGCGTATCGACCGCCAGGTGATACAGCTGCGACTCCGAATGCCCGGCCAGCAGCAGCCGGGTGTAGGTGTCGTGACCGAAATCCTCGATCAACGCCAGCCCCGCCACCTCGTCCACCGCCAGCAAGGCCGGCGCGGACAGGCCCAGCCCCTGCAACTGCCGGGCGATCCGCACGAACGGGCCGATGGGCTCGCTGTGTGGCGGCGAATCCATCAGCAACAGGCCGGCGCCGTCCAGGCGGCAATAACGCCGGGTCGAAGCATCCGCCGGCAAGGCGACCAGCAAGACTCCGGCGTAACCGGCGCGGGCCAGAAAGGCGGCGCGCTGGGCTTCACGGGTTGGCAATGACGCCAGTGCATCTGTCATGGCAGTCACCGGATCATGTAGACCTTTTTGATGGTCTCGTGGACGGTGCACACACCCTTCCAGTCCTTGCCGAAGAAGGCGGCGGTATCCGGCTTGATCTCGATCACTTCGCCAGACTCGTGGACGTAAGTGCAGCGGCCTTCGAGAAAGTGGCAGAACTCGTCGCTGGTCACATGGCAGAACCACTTGCCCGGGGTGCAGATCCAGATACCGCATTCGGACTGGCCTTCGGGGCCTTTGTGCAGCACCACGCCGGAGACACGGGATTCGCCTTCAAGCATGGTCGGGATCACGCGCTTGCTCCCGCTGGACTGCGCAGCAGGCCCAATTGTTGGGGCAGCTTCGCTGCCCAGCGGGAGCAAGCTCCCTCGCCACAGGTCCAGTGTCAGATTCAGATTCAGATTCAGATTCAGGTTCAGGTTCAGGTCCGGTTTCAGGCTCAGGCCAGCATGTAAACGTTGCGCAGGGTTTCCCGGACGTGGCATTCGCCCGTCCATCCGGCCGGAAACAGCACCAGGGTGTTGGGGCGCACTTCGATCACTTCGCCGTTGTCGTTACGGTAAGTGGCGTGCCCCGCGATGAAATGGCACAGCTCGTCCCGCGGAATCGACAGCCGCCAGCGCCCGGGGGTGCACACCCACAACCCGGTTTCCGGGCTGTTGTTCGGGCCCTTGAACAGCAAGCGGCCGCTGGAGTGCGAGACACCTTCGATGGCGTCGCTCTGCACGCCCCAGTCCACCAGATCGGTGCGGCTGCTGACGGCTTCGAGGTACGGCGTGATACCCGCCGTGGTGGATGAATCAGGCATCGTTGAGCACCTTGTCGAGAATCGCGGCCGCGTCTTGCGGCCCCTTGCGTGATTGCATTTGCGCGCTGGTGCGCTGCAGGCGTTGGCGCATCGCCTCGTCGTTGAGGCAAGCGTGAAGTTTTTCCGCGAGCTGTTCTTCGCTCCACTCATAGCGGTCGAGCTTGAAGCCATGGCCGCTTTCTTCGGCGCGCATGGCGTTGTCGTGGCCGTCCCAGACGTAGGACATGACGATCGCCGGTTTGCCGAAGAACAGGCACTCGGTGAAGCTGTTGTTGCCGCCGTGGTGGATCACCGCGTCGACCTGGGCAATCACCGACGGCTGCGGGAACCAGTTGGAAATCTGCACGTTGTCCGGCAGGTCCGGGTATTGGTCGAGGTGTTCGCCAACGTTGAACAGCGCCCGGTAAGGCAGCTTGCCCACCGCCTCGATCAAGCGCTTGAGCAGCTCGACATCGCCGGAACCGAGGCTGCCGAAACTGGCGTACAACAGCGGCTTGTCGTTGTGGGCGCGGAATGGCGGAATCTCGTAGGGCGTGTCTTGGCGCACGCAACCTTGCAGGTAATGGAAGCGCTCGGCGGGCAATGGATGGCGCCGGTCGAACTTGACCGCATCCGGGTACAACAACAGGTTCATGAACGGCGAGGCTTCAAAGAATGTTCCCAGCGGATACGGCTGCTCGCCATGGGCCTGGAGGAACTGGTTGAAGTCGTCGTGGATCGGCCCGACCACTTCCTCGAAACGCTGGCGGAATTGCGCGTGGCCGGCCTTGTCGTCAATGCTCATGCCCGACAGGTGCGGCGGGATATCCGGGTCTTCGATCTCGTTTTCCGAGCAGGAAATGATCCGCACCCACGGCTTGCCGTATTGCTTGATCGCCGGGAACAGGATCACGTTGTCGACGCAGATCAGGTCGGGCTTGACCTTGTCCAGCACCGCCGGCAGGTCCTTTTGTGCCCACTTGGCGGTTTCGACGATGGCCGCCCAGCATTCCTTGACGTAGTTGTCGATCTGCTCCAGCGGCGACTTGCGGAAATTCGGAATGTGGCCGTTGATGAAATCCACCCAGTAACGGGCCATTTCTTCGGCCGGCATCGGCGCCGACATATTCACCATGTGCTCTTCAAAACCATAACCGGCGTAGACACCGCTCATGCCCGGGTCGGTGAGGAACACCGCTTTGTGCCCCAGGGCTTCACAGGCCTGGGCGATACCCACTGAGTTCAGCGCCGGGCCGTAGGCGGCTTCGGGGAAGAATGCGATCACTTTCTGTTTCATCGAGTGCTGCTCCTGCCTGGTCTTTTTATTGTTCAGCGCGTCAATACGCGGGCATGCCGGGCCTGCCAGCCCAGCCGGATGGTCGTGTCGATTGCAAAATGGGCGAATTCGAACTGGGAGGACGGCACGCGCACGATCAGCGGTTTGTCGCTGAGGGGGGTCTGCACGTGCAGGTTGGTGTCGAGGCCGTGGTAGGCGACTTCGACGATCTTGCCGCTGACCTGATTGGCGCAATCGCCGCCCTGCTCCGTCAGCACTTGCAGGCGTTCGGGGCGCACCACCACGGCGACGGATTGGCCGGTCACCAGCGGCGCGTCGGTTTCAACGCTCAGCTCCTGGCCATTGACCCGCACCGAGTGCTGGCCCGAGCGCACGCCTTCGAGCAGGTTGCTGACGCCGATGAAGTTGGCGACAAAACGGCTGTTGGGGTTTTCGTAGAGTTCGGTCGGGCTGCCGCACTGGCACACCTTGCCGCCATCGAGCACCGCCATGCGGTCGGACATCACCAGGGCTTCTTCCTGGTCGTGGGTGACGATGATGAAGGTGATGCCGCTCTCGTGTTGCAGGCGCTTGAGTTCCAGCTGCATCTTTTCCCGGAGCTTCTTGTCGAGGGCGCCCAAGGGTTCGTCGAGCAGCAACACCCGCGGACGCTTGACCAGTGCCCGGGCCAATGCCACCCGCTGACGCTGGCCGCCGGAAAGCTGATCGGGCTTGCGCTCGGCCAGTTCACCCAGTTGCGCAGTGCTCAGCACTTCATCGACCCGACGACGGATTTCGCTTTCCGGCAGGCGTTCCATTTCCAGGCCGTAGGCGATGTTCTTGCGCACGGTCATGTTGGGAAACAGCGCGTAGGACTGGAACATCAGGTTCAGCGGACGCTTGTTGGCCGGCAGCGGCGAGATGTCATTGCCGTCCAGGTAGATGCAGCCACCGCTGGGGGTCTCGAAACCGGCAAGCATGCGCAGCAGCGTGGTCTTGCCACAGCCGGACGGCCCAAGCAGCGCGAAAAACTCGTTCTCGCGGATGCTCAGCGACACCTCGTTGACCGCCAGACCGTTGCCATAAGACTTGCTGACCTTGTCCAGGATCAGTACCGCGGAAGAATTATTCATGGGTGCGAGGAGCCTTGTTGAGACGCTGCGAAGCCAGCAGCGCGGTGATGCTGACCAGCATCACCAGCGTCGCCAGAGCGTTGATTTCCGGGGTGACGCCGAAGCGGATCATGGCGTAGATCTGCATGGGCAACGTGGTCGAAGCCTGGCCGGAGCCTGAGTTGAAAAAGGCGATGATGAATTCGTCCACCGACAGGGTGAACGAGAGCAAACCGCCCGCCAGCACGCCGGGGAAAATCACCGGCAACAGCACCCGGCGCAAGGTAGTGAACCAGCTCGCGCCGAGGTCGATCGAGGCTTCGAGGATCGAATAGTCGAAGTGCTTGAGCCGCGTGCGCACCACCGCGCAGACGAAGGCGATGTTGAACACCGCGTGGCTGATGATGATCGAGTGCAGCCCCAGGCCGACCTTGAGCAGGTTGAAAAAGCTCAGCAACGCAATCGCCAGCACGATGTCGGGAATGATCATCGGCGCCATCAGCAAGGTGTCGACCACCTGGCCTTTGTGGTTGTCCTTGCGGCGCAACTCGATGCCCAGCGCCAGGAACGTGCCAAGCACGCAGGCAATGAAGGTCGCCGACAAGGCAACAATCAAAGTGTTGAGCGCGGCCGACAGAATCGCCGTGTTGTGCGCCAGTGCCGCGTACCACTTCAGCGATACGCCGCCCCAGGCGGTGGGCAACCCGGACTTGTTGAACGACAGCAGGATCAACACCAGGATCGGTATATAAAGGAAGGCGTACACCAGCCCCAGGTGCGAACCCAGCACGGTGGCGCTGACAGAACGAGACTGACTCATGAGCGCGCCCCTTCTGCTCGACGGGCCACCAGGGCCTGGATGAACAGCAGGATCAACATGATCGCGATCAGAAAGAAGCTCAGCGCCGCACCGAACGGCCAGTCCCGCGCCGTGAGGAATTGCGAATAGATCAGGTTGCCGACCATCTGCACCTGCTTGCCGCCCAGCAGGTCGGCAGTGATGAAGTTGCCGATGCTCAGCACGAAGACAAACACCGCGCCTGCCGCGATACCCGGCACGCTCAGCGGCAGGATGATCCGACGAAAGGTCATCCAGCCCGAGGCGCCGAGGTCTTTCGAGGCGTCCCACAGTTCGTTGTTGATCCGTGACAGCGACGAGAAAATCGCCAGGATCACAAAGGGGATGTAGTTGTAGACCAGCCCCAGCACCACCGAGGCTTCGGTGTACAGCAGGCTGATGGGTTCACCGCTGTAGCCGAACAATTGCAGCAGGCGGTTGATCAAGCCTTCGCGATTGAGCAAGACGATCCAGGCGTAGGTGCGGATCAGGTAATTGCTCCAGAACGGCAGCATCACCAGAAACAGATACACCGCCTGACGCCGCCGTGGCGCGCGGGCAATCGCATAGGCCGCCGGGTAGCCGATCAACACCGCAAACACCGTGGCCAGCCCGGCGATCTTCGCCGACTTGAGCAGGATGCCCAGGTACAGCGGATCGAACGCGCGCTGGTAGTTTTCCCAGGTGAACAACCAGTCGATGCCGCCATACGCGCCACGTTCGACGAAGCTGTAGACCAGCACCAGCAGGCACGGAATCACCAGAAACATCAGCAGCCAGCCGAAGCCGGGCGCAAGAAGCCAGGCCGACAGACGCCTGTCAGCATGCAAAGCACTCATTAACCCTATCCTCCCGCCTCAGGACAGAGGCGGCTTGCGAGCGTGGCGAGGCACGCCAGGCATGCCTCGGGTCGACGTGGCGTTAGTTCTGCGCTGCCATGATTTCGGTGACCGCGCGGGTGTAGGCCTTTTGCGTGGTGCCGCCCAGGTCGCGCAATTGCTCCATTTTCAGCAACTCGGCGGGGGCGATGGTCAGGTTGGGGTATTGCTTGAGCAAGTCAGCGGACAACCCGGCCATTGCCGCCTGGTTGGGGACTTTGTAGAGGATGTTTTCGGCGACCCAGGCGTGGTTTTCCTTGGCCAGCATGAAGTTGATGAACTTGAAGGCTTCGTCCTGGTGCTTCGAATTCTTGAGCACCACCATGGTGTCCACCCACAGGTCGGAACCTTCCTTGGGCACCACGAACTTGATCGCCGCGTTGGCTTGGGTGCCGTAGTTGCACCAGCCGTCCCAGGCGTGGGCCATCAGCGATTCGCCGGAGGCCAGCTTGGAGTAGAAGGTGGTGTCGTCGAAGGAGAGAATGCGTTTTTTGGTGGCGATCAGTTGATCGCGAACCGCAGCGATTTGCGCGGGGTCACTGTCGTTGACCGACCAGCCCTTGGCGAGGAAACCGGCGCCGAGCATCCAGCGGTCGGTGGCGAGCATCGTCACCTTGCCCTTGAGGGCATCGCTCGGATTGAGCAACTCGTTCCAACTCTGTGGCGCCGGCGTCACCTTGTCGGAGCGATAGCAGATGCCGGTGGTGCCCCAGGTGTAAGGCACGGAGAACCGGTTGCCCTGGTCATATTCCAGGTGCGTGGCTTCGGGGTAGAGGTTTTTCAGGTTGGGGACCTTGACCGGATCGATGTCCGCCAGCAGCCCCTGTTTGTGCAGGACTTCGGCGAAGGGCGAGGAGACGAACACCACGTCGTACCCTTCACCACCGGACGCCATCAGCTTGCCCATGATTTCTTCGTTGGTGGCGTGCAGCGCCTTGTCGACGTCCACACCGCTGGCCGCCTTGAACTTCTCCAGCGCATCCGGGGCCATGTAGCCATCCCAGATGGAAATCACCATGTCTTTCGCACTTGCAGCCTGTGAAGCGATCGCCAGGGAAACGGCCAATCCCACGCACAGAAGATCATTCAGCTTGCTCATAAATACTCACCCGACGATTGTTTATTGTTGTGTTCGAAGGCAGTACGGCAAAACGAGAAACGATTGCTTGTGTTTTTTTTTAGAAATTAGGACCAGTATCAAAAGATGTCAACGCTTTTTTCCGGCCTGACGATTGGCCAGCGCATGACATAAGATGAGCACCTGAGCCCGACAGCGGATCACCACGAGAAAAGACGCTTGAGCACGACAGCCGAAAAAAAACCGCGCACCAATCACCTGGAACTGGCCCGCCGCATCCTCGATCACACCCAGGAAAGCGGCCTGGTGGCCGGCGACCCGGTGGCCGAACAGGCCCTGGCCCGCACGTTCCAGGTCTCGCGCACGCTGATTCGCGGCGCGCTGAAAGTGCTGCTGGAAGAAAACCTGCTGAGTCACGAAGCCGGCAAGGGCTACCGATTGCTGGCCTCGCCATCGGGCCAGGCCTTCAACGCCGCCCTGCCGCAAGCCGAGGAAGAAGAACTGGCCGCCTCGGTACTGCGCGACCGCATGGCCGGGCGCCTGGGCGACAGCATCAGCATCAGCGAACTGATGCGCCGCTACGAAATCGGCCGGCCGGCGGCACAAAAGGCCCTGCAGCAATTGAGCGAAAACCAGGCCATCGAGCGCGGCCCCGGCCAGTCCTGGCTGTTTCGTCCGTCGCTGAACAGCTTGGCCGCTCTGGAAGAAAGCCTGAAATTCCGCCTGATTCTCGAACCCGAAGCCTTGCTCAGCCCGAGCTTCAACGCCGACCCGCAACGCCTGGCGCTGTTGCGCAGCGCCACGCAAAGCCTGCTCGCCCGCCCCGTGGAAGACTTCGACATCCAACAGTTTCGCGAACTGGACATCAGCTTCCACGAACTGCTGGCCCAGAGCTGCGGCAACCGCTTCATCAGCGACGCCCTGCTCCAGCATCAGGGCCTGCGGCGCCTGCCGAACCTGCTGCCCTCGGTGAGCGTGCACCGCCTGCAGGAAGCCCTGCGCGAACACCTGCAAATCATCGCGCAGATCGAACGCGGACAGATGGAGATCGCCGCCGACCTGCTGCGCCTGCACCTGCGCTTGAGCGCTGCGCAACGCCCGCAAACCGCCAACCGTGGCATCCCGCAAAGTCATCTGTTCGGGCGGCGCTAACCGGCTCGCAAAAACATGATGATTTTTTTTTGAAAATAAGACAGCATCAAAAACACCTTCAGGAGCGGCGGGTCTGACCCGCCATGGACAGTCCCTCGCCATGCAAAAACAAAAACTGATCGCCCTGTTTCCGGAAGCCAGTTTCGGCGCGGCCTTGAACTGCATTGGTATCGCTCAGTCGCTGCGTGAACTGGGTGCCAAGCCGGTGTTCATCTGCCATGAACATTTCCAGGGGTTGTTCGCCGAATACGGTTTCGACGAGTACCCGATTCCGCAAGCGAGCCCGTTGTCGGCGGCGGAACACCAGCACTACTGGGAGCGTTTCATCGAGCGCAGCATTCCGTACTTCGACCAGAACCCGCTGGAACAGATCGACAGCTACGTGGCGCCGGCCTGGGAAGCCATCATCGACACCGCGATCGAAGCGGAAAAACCCTTGCAGCAGTTGCTCGGCCGCCTCAAGCCCGACGTGATCGTGCTCGACAACGTGGTGATGTTCCCGGCCATCGCCAACGCCGGTTGCCCCTGGGTGCGGATGGTGTCCTGCGCCGAAACCGAACTGCCGGATGCGGCCGTTCCACCCTACCTGTCCGGATGCCTGGCCAGCGACACCCAGGCCTGCGAGCGTTACACCAAGCAGTACCTGAAGGCTGTCGCACCGGCCCATGAACGTTTTTCGCAATTTCTCCTCGGCAACGCCACCGCGCCGTGCCCAGCGGGACAGTTCCTCACCGACTCGCCATGGCTGAACCTGCTGCTGTCACCGACGCCAGTGCGCTATGAGCGCCAGCAACCGCTGGACCCGCAACGCTACGTGTACCTCGACGGTTGCGTACGCCGCGAAGCGCCGTACATCGTCCCGGACTTTCCACGGCACAACGACGCGCCGCTGATCTACCTCAGCTTCGGCAGCCTCGGTGCCGCCGATACCGAAATGATGAAGCGCCTGATCAGTACAATCGAAACCTTGCCGTACCGCTTCCTGGTCAACGTCGGCGCCTACCGCGACATGTACACCACCGTGCCGGACAACGTGTACCTCGACAGCTGGTTTGCCCAGCCGGCGGTGCTCAAGGAATGCCAGTTGTTCATCCACCACGGCGGTAACAACAGCTTCTGCGAAGCGCTGTACTTTGGCCTGCCATCGCTGATCATTCCCTATTGCTGGGACGGCCACGACAACGCCGCCCGCGCCGAGGAAGTCGGCGTCGGCCGCTACCTACCGCGCTTTGCCGATCCCCTGGCCGCCCTGCCCGCTGCCCTCGAACAGCTGCTGGCCGACCAACCGATGAAACAACGCCTCAAATCGTTCAGCGAGCGCATGCAGGCGACCCGCGGCACCGACATTGCCGCGCGCGCGATCCTGGCGCTTCCAGACCTCTAGCCATAACAACAAAAAATCGTCGGGCAACCGAACGCAATCGTCGCTGCCCGACACACCGCCGGAGTTTCAGCATGAATGCCCCACCGCGTCTCGATTCCCTCGACAACGTCCTGCCCCATCCCTTTTGGCAAGACACCGTCACCCCACCGCCCGTCGCAGCTTCCGTCACCGGCACGGTGCAGTGCGACCTGGCGGTGGTTGGCGGTGGCTTTACCGGATTGTGGACGGCGTTACTGGCGCGCCAGCGCAACCCCGGGCTGAGCATCGCGATCATCGAGGCGCGACGCTGCGGCGGTGAGGCTAGTGGGCGCAACGGCGGGTTTTGTGCTCCAAGCATTTCCCATGGAGTGTCCAACGCCCTCAAGCGTTGGCCGGATGAAGCAGAGCAACTGATCCGCCTCGGCCGGCAGAACCTTGATGAACTGGCCACCGACCTGCAACGCTTTGGCATGCACGTCGAGTTCGAACGCCAGGGCAAACTCAACGTCGCCAGCCAGCCGTGGCAGGTCGACGGGCTGCGCTCGATGCAGCGTAACTATGCACAGTTCGGCATCGACTGCCAGTGGCTGGAAGGCAGCGACCTGGCACGCAAGCTTGATTCACCGGCGTATGCGGCCGGCCTGTTCGAAGCCAATTACGCCCTGCTCAACCCGGCGAAAATGGCCGCTGAACTGCGCCGCGTTTGCCTTGAGCAAGGCATTCAATTGTTCGAAAACAGCCCGGTCCTGCAACTGGATGCGGACAAAGACAACGTGCGCCTGCGTACAGAAAGCGGCGAAGTGACCGCTGGAAAAATCGCCCTCGCCACCAACATCGCCCCGCCGCTGCTCGGCCATCTGGCATCGAGCGTAATCCCGGTCTACGACTACAGCCTGGTCAGCGACCCCTTGAGCGATGCGCAACTGCATGCCATCGGCTGGACCGGCCGCTACGGCATCGCCGACGCCGGCAACCAGTTCCACTACCTGCGCAAGACCGCCGACAACCGCATTCTCTGGGCCGGCTTTGATGCCATCTACCATTTTGGCGGGCGCCGCGACGAAGCCCTGACCCAGCGCCCGCAAAGCTTTCAGCGTCTGGCCGAGCAGTTTCAACAAACTTTCCCGGCCCTGGGCGATGTGCGTTTCAGCCATGCCTGGGGCGGCATCATCGACACCTCGGCGCGCACCACGATGTTCACCGGTTGCGAACATCAGGGCCGCGTCGCCTATGCCTTGGGCTTCACCGGCCAAGGCGTGTCCGCCAGCCGTTTCGCCGCGCTGAACATGCTCGATCTGTTGTCCGGCGAGCGCACCGAACGCACCGAATTGCTGATGACCTCCAAGGCGCCATTCCGCTTTCCGCCCGAACCCTTGCGTTATGTCGGCGTGAAACTGGCCCAGCGTTCGCTGGCGCGAGAAGACCACGACGGTCACCGCGACCTGCTGCTCAAGACCTTCGATGCCTTTGGCATCGGTTTCGATTCCTGATCCGGAGACCACCATGTCCACAGCCCTGCCCCGGCACGTCATCGACTTCGCCAGCGAGCTTGCCCCCCGTGAAACCGAAATCAACGACCCGGCCGTGGTCGACGCGCCTTACCGCAGCAAGAGTTGGCGGCACTTCGTGCAACCCGGGAAAAACGCCGTGGCCGGCATCTGGGAGGCGGGACCGCACCGCGAGCGTTGCCAGTGCGATTACGACGAGCTGTGTCACATCCTTGAAGGCAGCGTGCGCCTGACCGATGCCGAGGGCGTCGCACGCACGTTCGGCCCCGGTGATTCCTTCGTGGTCGCCAGCGGATTCAACGGCACCTGGGAAAACCTCACGACGGTGCGCAAGGTCTACTTCATCCTCGGCTAAACGGCCCCGACCGCTGCTTCAGGCTGTTGACGTACCTGATTGCGCCCGTTGCGCTTGGCCTGGTACAGCGCGTCGTCGGCGCGGGTCAACAGGCTTTCCGGTGTGTCGCCGGGTTGTACCTGGGCCACGCCGAACGAGGCAGTGATGGTGTCCAGCACCGTGTCGGTGCCCCGGGCCTTGACCCGCAGCGCCTGGATTTTCAGGCGCAGGCGCTCGGCAAAAGCGCCCGCGGCCGCCAGATCCGGGCAATCCTTGAGCACCACGCAGAACTCCTCACCGCCATAACGCGCCGCGAACGCTTCGCCGGGCAGCGAATCGCGCAACACCCGGGCGACATGCTGAAGCACGCGGTCGCCCAAGGGATGGCCGTACTGGTCGTTGAATTGCTTGAAGTGGTCGATATCCAGCATCACCAGCGCCACGCCTGTCGAGGCATTGTTCATCGCCTGTTCAAGCTTGCGGTTGAAGGTGGTGCGGTTGAGCAATTCGGTCAGGCCATCGAGGGTCGCGGCCAATTGGGCGCGCTTCAGTTTGTCCCGCAGGCTTTTGATTTCATGCTGCGCCGACTGCAACTGGGCGAGGAAATGCTCCTGCTGCCCCTGCATCAGGCGGGTGCTCTGTTGCAGCTGGACCAGGATGCTCGGCAAGCGCTCGCTGGCGGGCTCTTCGAGCATTTGCAGGTATTGGCCGAGGCTGGCCTGGAAATTCTGATTGCCTTTCACGCTGCGCGAAACATCGCGCTCCATGTCATCAACCAGATTGATCGCGTCCTGCTGCCCGGAGCGGGCGTCCGCCAGCTCATCGCGGATGATGTACTCGCGAAACAGTTTGGTGGCCGAATCCGGCGGGAAATAGTCGAAGTCGTTGACCAGCCGGTCCAGGTGCCGATTGAGCTCCGGCTCCTGGCCCTTGCTGTAGGTGTACCAGAGCGCGTAGTGCACCGGGTTGGGCGCAATGTTGTGACGAACCATCAGCGGCACTGCCTGCTTGAGCAATGCCGCGGCCTCGCGGGAGTCTTCCGGATACTGCGCTAGAACAGTCGCACGCGTGTCTGATTGGCTCATGGTTTCACTGTGGTTGTTATTATTTGGCGATTGGCAAACTCGCTGAGCATAGCCATACGCCCGACAAACGACCATCCCGAATTACACAATCATTTCAACCCGGTACGCCCGTTCCACAGGCCCGATCAACTGTTGGTCGGCATCAGACCGGCCATGTTCTGGCGCCAGCGGTACGCGGTATCACGATTGGCCAGCCAGTAGTACAGCGGTGTGGTGACGATCAGGCCGATTAACTGACTACCATCACCACTGCGCGCAGGCGGCAAAGCTTGAACCCGAGGTTTTTCACCAGGCTTTTTTGTGGGAGCGGGCTTGCTCGCGAAGACGGCGGCACATCCAACATCGATGTGACTGACATACCGCTTTCGCGAGCAGGCTCGCTCCTACAGGGTTATGCGGTGCCTGTATCAGCGCGCAGCCCAGGCATTGAAGCGCTGTTCAAGCTCCTCGCCATGGTCGACCCAGAACTCCGCGTCCACAGCCCGGGCGCCGGCCAGGTTGGCTTCGGCGGTCGGAAGTTGCTCCTGCACGTCCTTGGGCAGCAATGGCAGGGTCTGGCGATGCACCGGCCCGTAGGGGATGGTTTCAGAGAAGACTTTTTGCGTCTGTGGCTGGCTGGCAAATGCGATGAAGTTTTCCGCCAGCGCCTTGTTCGGCGTGCCTTTGACCACCGCCCAGTATTCCGGGTCGTACAGGCTCTGCGGCCAGACGATGCTCAGCTTCATGCCTTCCTTTTGCGCCGAGGCAATCCGGCCGTTGTAGGCGGCGCTCATCACCACGTCCCCGGCCACCAGCCATTGCGCCGGCTGGGCGCCCGCCTCCCACCACTGGATGTTCGGCTTGATCTGGTCGAGCTTGGCAAAGGCCCGCGTTACGCCTTGCGGGGTGTTCAAGACCTTGTACACGTCGTCCGCCTTGACGCCGTCGGCCAGCAAAGCGATTTCCAGGGTGTACTTGGCGCTCTTGCGCAGACCGCGCTTGCCCGGGAAGTCGGCGACATTCCAGAAGTCGGCCCAGGACTGCGGCGCCTTGGCCTGCTTGCTCTGGTCGTAGGCCATGACCATCGACCAGACGTAAGTGGCCACCCCGCACTCGGTCAGTGCACCCGGCACGAAGTTCGCCGAATCACCGAAGCGTCCCGCATCGAGCTTCTCGAACAGGCCCTCCTCGCAGCCGCGCAACAGCTCGGGGCTTTCGACTTCCACCACGTCCCAGCTGGTGTGGCCGGCGGAGACCATGGCCTTGATCTTCGACAGCTCGCCGTTGTACTCACCGGCGATGATGTTGCCCGCGCCGCTGGCGTTGAAGGGCTGGAAATAGGCCTTATCCTGGGCCTGTTTGGTAGCACCACCGAAGGAAATCACGGTGAGGTCCTGGGGGCCCGCCCACACACTGGCACTCAGCAACGCCAGGGCAAACGGAACACTGCAACGCAAGGATCTGGACATGGATCGCTTCCTCGGGGCTTGTCGGCCCGTTGTTGTTATGGGTGTTCGGATTCACTCAAGTAAGCCGCCAGGCGATCCATCAAGCGGTCACAGGCCGCCATCTGAACAACGCTGACAAATTCATCGGGCTTGTGCCCCTGGTCCATGCTGCCGGGACCGCAGACCACCGAAGGAATGCCGGCCTGATCGAACAGCCCGCCTTCGGTGCCAAAGGCCACGGTGCTGAACTCGTCGCTGCCGCACAGCCGGGCAATCAGCCGGGCCGCCGCACTGTCGGCGGGTGTCGCCAGGCCGGGATAGGCCGAGATTTTTTCAAAGCGGATACCGGTATCGGTGTCCACGGCCTGCATGGCCGGCAGCAACGCCTGCTCGGCGTAGTCCTGCAGCTCATCGACGACCGCTTGCGGGGCGAAGTCCGGCAAGGCGCGGATCTCGAAATCGAAACGGCAGTCCGCTGGAACGATGTTCAGCGCCGTACCGCCCTGGATCACTCCGACCTGCACGGTCGAGAACGCCGGATCGAAGCGTTTGTCGTGCAATGACGGCCGGGCCAGGGTGGCGCCGATGTCGCCCAGCCGACCGATCAGGCGCGCGGCCTGCTCGATGGCATTGACCCCATAAGGCGCGTAGGCCGAATGACAGGCGGCGCCGCGTACGTGGCAACGCATCGCCAGTTTGCCCTTGTGGCCGAGCACCGGCTTGAGTTCGGTCGGCTCGCCGATCAGACACAACGCCGGTGCCGGGATGCGTTGGGGCAGCACTTCCAGCAAGCCGCGCACGCCGAGGCAACCGACCTCTTCGTCATAGGAAAACGCCAAATGCACCGGGCGCTTCAAAGGGCTGGAGAGAAACATCGGCACCGCCGCCAGCACAGAAGCCAGATAGCCCTTCATGTCCGCGGTGCCGCGGCCGTAGAGCCTGCCGTTCGCCTCGCTCAGGCTGAACGGCTCGACCGTCCAGGCCTGGCCGTCCACCGGCACCACGTCGGTGTGCCCGGACAGCACAATGCCGCCGGCCACACGCGGGCCGACCGTGGCCAACAGATTGGCCTTGGTCCGCTCGGCGTTGTAGATCAGTTCGCAATCCACGCCCAGTTCGTGCAGGTAGTCCCGCACGAACTCGATCAGCTCCAGGTTCGAATCGCGGCTGACCGTGGCGAACCCGATCAATCGCGCGAGCATGGCGCGGCTGCGCAACTCACTCATCGCCGGGCACTCCATACGCGGGGGCCAGGGTCGGATTGAGGGCGCGGGTCAGGTAGTCCTGCAATTGCGGCTCGTAGGCCGTCCACAGTTTGCCCAACTCGCCAATCGGGTTTTCATCGGCCCAATCCACCCGCAGGTCGACCATCGGCCAGGTCAGGTCACCGACCACCGACAGCGCCGCCGAGTGCACCGCGCCGGCTTCGCCACCGGCATCCTGCCCGGCCTGCAAGGCGTTCATCAGCCGGGTGGCGAGGCAGCCTTCGCTGTTTTCGAACGCCGCGACCATCGCCTCGATCACCCCTCTGTTGGCCAGCAGGTTGCCGGCCGCCACGCATTGGTCACCGGCCAGGGCATTGTTGATGCCCAGGGCATGGTTGCCGCTGAACACCGCCGTGCGCCCCTGGGCATCCACCACCGCCACCTGCCGATACTGGCTGTAGCCGTTGCGGGTCAACGAGTGGTCCAGCGCCTGGGGCGGCGCCGAGCCGTTGGCCAGTTCATCGAGGATCTGCGGGCCGAGGGCCGGCAGCGTGATGTTCTGGCTCGACACCGCGCCGACACCAGCACGCAGCCACGGGCAGCGCGCGCCGACGGCAATGCTCGAAGAGCTGATGGCAATACCCAGCTGGCCGGTCTCGGCGCAGCGACCCACGATGGAAAAAGTCATGGCGAATTCCTTATTCAGGGATTACAGCGATCACATCGATTTCCATCAGCCACTGCGGCTGGCCGAGGGCGCTGACCACCAGGCCGGTGGAAATCGGGAACACGCCCTTGAGCCACTTGCCGACCTCCTGGTACACCGGCTCGCGATAGCGCGGGTCGGTCAGGTAGGTGGTGGTCTTGACGATATGGCTCAGGTCGCTGCCCGCCTCTTCCAGCAATTGCTTGACGTTGCGCATGGCCTGCTCGGCCTGGGCACGCGGATCGCCGAGGCCCACCAGTTGGCCGTTGAAATCGGTGCCGACCTGACCACGCACATACACGGTGTTGCCGGCGCGCACGGCCTGGCACAAATCGTTGTCCAGCGTCTGGTTCGGGTAGGTGTCTTTGGTGTTGAACATGCGGATGCGGGTATGAGTAGGCATTAACGAACTCCCATGAGGCTGGCTTTCTGAATAGGTGCACGGGCGGCTTCGGCTTGACGCTGGGTCGCATCCCGATAGTTGAGATAGGTGTGCTGTTTAACGATGTGATTGGCGATGTGCTTGGCGTCGTGCCAAACGCCCCAGATAAATGCGGAGCCGCGACGGGACTGCCACGGCAAACCGACGAAATACACCCCTGGCTCGGCCGACACGCCGCGCTGGTGCTGCGGTTTGCCGTTTTCCTTGAAGGCATCGACCTTCAGCCAGCTGTAATCGGTGGAGTAACCGGTGGCCCAGATGATCGTGGTGACGCCGGCCTCGAGCAGGTCCAGTTCCAGGATTGGATTTGTCACGCAGTCCGGGTCCGCCAGCATGGCCCGGGCTTCGGGTTCCAGCGGCAGGTCCAGGCCGTTGCGTTCGATGTAGGCGTCGGCCTTGTCGAGCAGCGCCAGGTAGTTTTCATCGCCACGTTTAATGTTGTCGGCGAGGTTGTCTTCAAAACTCACCACAGCGCCGTTGAACGCCTGGGTCAGGCCGACCAGCGTCATGCCCTGATGGGCCAGGCGGCGGAAGTCCACGGTGTGGCCGCCACGGGCGCCGCTCACGGCGATCGTCACGTGTTCCTTGCCCGGCTGCATGGCCTCGGCATCCCACTCGCCGAGCACCCCCAGCCACCAGCAGAAATCACGGTTGCGATAGGCACGGGGCGGACGATCGTGGGCGCCCACCGACAGGTAGACCTGTTTGCCGGAACGTTGCAGTTCATCGGCGATCTGCACGCCCGAGGAACCGGCGCCCACCACCAGCACCGCGCCTTCGGCCAGTTGCTGCGGGTTGTAGTATTGGGCGGAGTGAATCTGGGTGATGCCGGCGATTTCGGGAGCAATCGGCGGAATGGCCGGACGCTGGAACGGGCCGGTGGCGACCACCACATGCCGGGCCTCGATCACGCCGTCGGAGGTTTCAATGGTGAAACCGGGACGGTCGGCATTGCGTTCGACTTTCTTCACGTCCACGCCGGTGCGGATCGGCGCGTTGAACTTCTTGGCATAGGCTTCGAAGTACTCAGCCACCTGCTCTTTCCCGGCGAAGGCATCCGGGTCCAGACCGTCGAATTCCAGCCCCGGGAAACGATCGTGCCAGGCCGGACCGTTGGCTACCAGCGAATCCCAGCGACCGGTGCGCCAGGCTTCGGCGATACGATTGCGCTCCACAACGAGGTGAGGCACACCGAGCTTGCTCAGGTGTTCACTCATGGCCACGCCGGCCTGGCCGGCGCCAACAACAAGCGTATCAATTGCGGTTTTATCAACTGTCATGGCTGTGCACTTCTGAAAGGTGGTTTGATTCAGGTCGGTCATGGCTGCCGCCTCGATTCTGATCACTGTTGTTCTTCTGCTGCGGCTATCGGTGTCAGGGTGTTGGCCGCATTCTGTTCGGAGTCGGGAAATAGCGAAATTATGTTTTTTGTGGTCGCTGGCGAGGAAAAAGCGTCGAGCCGACCGGTTGGCTGTGCAAGGTTGCGGTCGACCCGATCCCGGCCTATGGTCCAAGCGATGCAATGACCGCGACCGGCGCGAAGACCCGGCGCGGATTGCTGTCCATCCAGTGCGGATTCACGCAAGGAGTGATGACATGCCCGACAATTCCCGTCCTGCCGTGCTCGAACTGATCGGCAATACACCTCTGGTACGCGTCAGCCGATTCGATACCGGCCCGTGTACGCTGTTTCTCAAACTCGAATCACAGAACCCCGGCGGTTCGATCAAGGACCGCATCGGTCTGGCGATGATCGATACCGCCGAACGCGATGGTCGCCTCAGGCCCGGCGGCACCATCGTCGAAGCCACCGCCGGCAATACTGGCCTCGGCCTGGCCCTGGTCGGCCGCGCCAAGGGCTACCGCGTGGTGCTGGTGGTGCCGGACAAGATGTCCACCGAGAAGGTCTTGCACCTCAAGGCCATGGGCGCCGAGGTGCACATCACCCGCTCCGACGTCGGCAAGGGCCATCCCGAGTACTACCAGGACGTCGCCGCACGGCTGGCGGCGGAAATTCCCGATGCGTTCTTCGCCGACCAGTTCAACAACCCGGCCAACCCGCTGGCCCACGAATGCAGCACCGCGCCGGAGATCTGGGCGCAAACCCAGCATGATGTGGACGCCATTGTCGTCGGCGTCGGATCGGCCGGTACCCTCACCGGCCTGACCCGCTTCTTCAAACGCGTGCAGCCGGACCTGGAAATGGTCCTGGCCGACCCGGTGGGGTCGGTGATGGCTGAATACAGCCGCGGTGGCACCCTCCCCACCCCCGGTTCCTGGGCGGTGGAAGGCATCGGCGAAGACTTCATTCCGTCGATTGCCGACCTGTCCAGCGTGCGTCACGCCTATTCGATCAGCGACGAAGAAAGCTTTGATCACGCCCGCCAACTGCTGCGCGCCGAAGGCATACTCGGCGGCTCGTCCACCGGCACCTTGCTGGCAGCGGCGTTGCGTTACTGCCGCGAACAGACCCAGCCGAAGCGGGTGGTGAGCTTCGTCTGCGACACCGGTACGCGTTACCTGTCGAAGGTCTACAACGACCAGTGGATGAACGATCAGGGCCTGTTGCAACGCAAGCACTACGGCGACCTGCGCGACCTGATCGCGCGGCGTTTCGAGGATGGCCGGGTGATCAGCGTCGGCCCGGATGACACGCTACTGACGGCTTTTCAACGCATGCGCCTGGCGGATGTCTCGCAGCTACCGGTGCTGGTGAACGGTAAACAACTGGTCGGCGTGATCGACGAGTCCGACATCCTGCTGGGCGTACATGAAGACGTTGCGCACTTTCGCAAGGCCGTATCCAGCGCCATGACCGACAAACTGCAAACCCTGTCCCCCGGCGCCTCACTGGCGGATCTGGAAGCCGAACTGGGCCGTGGCCTGGTGGCGATCATTCAGGATGCCTCGGGCTTCCACGGCCTGATTACCCGAACCGACATGCTCAACCATTTGCGGAGATCCCTGCCATGAGTCAGCACGATGAAAACGCCCCGCCACGGGGTTTCGCCACCCGGGTGATCCATGCCGGGCAAACGCCGGACCCATCCACCGGGGCCTTGATGCCGCCGATCTACGCCAACTCCACCTACCTGCAGCAGAGCCCCGGGGTGCACAAAGGCCTGGACTACGGGCGTTCGCACAACCCGACGCGCTGGGCGCTGGAGCGTTGCGTGGCCGACCTCGAGGGCGGCACCCGAGGCTTTGCGTTCGCCTCGGGGCTGGCGACCATCTCCACGGTGCTCGAACTGCTCGACGCCGGCTCGCACATCGTCTCCGGCAACGACCTGTACGGCGGCACCTTCCGCCTGTTCGACAAGGTGCGCCAGCGCAGCGCCGGACACCGCTTCAGCTTCGTCGACCTGACCGACCTGGCGGCGTTCGAGGCCTCCCTGCAAGACGACACCCGCATGGTCATGGTCGAGACACCGAGCAATCCGCTGTTGCGCCTTACGGACCTCGCCGCCATCGCCCGCACCTGCCGCGCCCGCGGCATCATCTGCGTGGCCGACAACACCTTCGCCAGCCCGTGGATCCAGCGCCCGCTGGAACTGGGCTTCGACATCGTGCTGCACTCGACCACCAAGTACCTCAACGGTCACTCTGACGTGATCGGCGGCATCGCCGTGGTCGGGCAGAACGCCGAACTGGCCGAGCGCCTGGGTTTCTTGCAAAACGCCGTCGGCGCCATCGCCGGCCCGTTCGATGCCTTCCTCACCCTGCGCGGGGTGAAGACCCTGGCGCTGCGCATGGAGCGGCATTGCAGCAACGCGCTGGAGCTGGCGCAATGGCTGGAGCGCCAACCGCAAGTCTCACGGGTCTACTACCCCGGCCTGCCGTCGCACCCGCAACACGAACTGGCCCAACGGCAAATGCACGGTTTCGGCGGGATGATTTCCCTTGACCTCAACAGCGACCTGGCTGGCACCAAACGCTTCCTTGAGAGCGTGCAGATCTTCGCCCTGGCCGAAAGCCTGGGCGGCGTGGAAAGCCTGATCGAACACCCGGCGATCATGACCCACGCCACCATCCCGGCCGATACCCGCGCGCAACTGGGTATCGGCGATGGATTGGTGCGGTTGTCGGTGGGGGTTGAGGATGTGGAGGATTTGCGTGCGGATCTGGCGCAGGCGTTGGCAAGGATGTAAGTCACCGGAGTTGTGGGACACCGCAAAACCCGCTCCCACAGGTCTTTTTTTGGCCTTAAGTCTTGTTGCAAGGCTGGTCAAGCAAACAGGAGTCCCTATAATCGCGACGTTTTCGTCTACCCTCACGAAGCGTCGTGCAGCAATCAGCTTGTGCGGGGCGCATCGACATTTTTCCGCTATTGAACCGGAGAACTTCCATGCTCAAACGTACCCTGGCAATGGCCATTGGCCTGACCCTGTCCCTTTCCACCCTGCTGGCACAGGCCGCCGAGACCCTCAAGGTCAGCGCCATTCCCGATGAAGCCCCCACCGAATTGCTGCGCAAGTTCACGCCCCTGGGCGAGTATCTGGAGAAGCAACTGGGCATGAAGGTCGAGTTCGTACCGGTGTCCGACTACCCGGCGGTGGTCGAGGCCCTGGCCACAGACCGTATCGACATGGCCTGGCTGGGCGGCTTCACGTTCGTGCAGGCGCGACTGAAAACCGGCAATGCCATTCCATTGGTACAGCGTGAGCAGGATGCGCAGTTCACCAGCAAATTCATCACTGCCGACCCGGCCGTCAAGTCGCTGGCCGACCTCAAGGGCAAGTCCTTTGCCTTCGGTTCGGTGTCATCCACGTCCGGCAGCTTGATGCCGCGTTACTTCATGCTCAAGGACGGCATCAAGCCGGAAACCTATTTCAGCCGCGTCGGTTACTCCGGCGCCCACGACGCCACCGTCGCCTGGGTTCAGGCTGGCAAGGTCGATGCCGGCGTGCTGAATGCCAGTGTTTGGGAAAAACTGGTCAAGGCAGGCAAGGTCGACACCGACAAGGTCAAGGTCTTCGCCACCACGCCGGCCTACTTCGACTACAACTGGACCGTGCGCGGCACCCTCGACCCGGCCCTCGCCAACAAAATCAAGGCGGCCTTCCTCGCGCTCGACCCGGCCAACCCGGAGCAAAAAGCGATTCTGGACCTGCAAGCCGCCAGCCGCTTCATCGAGACCAAGCCTGAGAACTACAAGGGCATCGAGGAAGCCGCGCGCGCTGCCGACCTGCTGAAATGACCTTGCATCTGAACCGGGTCAGCCTCACCCACGGCAATGGCGTGCGTGCGCTGCATGAGGTCGACCTGCACATCGCTGCCGGTGAGCAGGTCGCAATCATCGGTCCGTCCGGTGCCGGCAAGTCGAGTCTGCTCAACGTGCTGGCCACCGCCCTGCGCCCGGACAACGGCGCAATCGAGGTGCTCGGCGAGCACGCCTGGCAGCTTGGCGCACATCGGCGTCAGCAGCTGCGGGCGCGCATCGGCCTAGTGCACCAGGCGCCACCCCTGCCACCGCGGCAGCGGGTGGTCACGGCGGTGCTGGCCGGAAAGCTGGGGCAATGGAGTTTTGCCAAAAGCCTGCTGAGCCTGCTGCATCCGTTGGATGTTCCGGGCGCGCGGGCGGCACTGGTCAAGCTGGACCTGGGTGACAAGCTGTTCGCCCAGTGCCAGCAATTGTCCGGCGGCCAACTGCAGCGCGTGGGCATTGCCCGGGTGCTGTACCAGGCGCCCGAAGTGCTGCTGGCCGATGAGCCGGTGTCGGCGATGGACCCCGTACTGGCCGGGCACACCCTGTCGATCCTCTGCCGCCACGCCCGGGAGCACAACGTGACGCTGGTCGCCAGCCTGCATGCGGTGGAACTGGCCCTGACACACTTTTCACGCATCATCGGATTGCGTGAAGGGCAGGTCCTGTTCGACCTTCCCGCCAGCGACATCGACCACGAATTGCTCGACAAGCTCTATGCCAACGAGCAACTGCTATCGCCGCCCGTTCCGGTGGCGCCCTTGAGCCTGCAGATTCCACGATGCTGACGCGCGATACACGAGACCCGGCCACCCTGCCTCGCCTGTTGCTCAGTCTGTTGGCGCTTGCCCTGCTGTGGCCCGGTATTCATTTCAGCGAATTGGACCTGGGTGTCCTGCTCAAGGCTGACAGCCAGAGTGAGATGGGCCGGTTTGTCTCAGCCTTCTGGCCACCGGCCCATGGCGAAGAGTTCCTTCAGTTGCTGTGGCAAGCCACGTTGCAGACACTGGCCATCGCCACCGCCGGCATGGCTTTGGCTTTGCTGTTGGCCGTGCCTGCCAGCTTGTTGGCCAGCCGGGCGCTGTCGTTGTCCGCAGCCTCTCGCAGTGGTCGTCCGAGCGCACTCGGGCGGCTGTTGCGCTGGCCGGTGCGCGGGCTGCTGATCTTCCTGCGCAGCGTGCCGGAAATCGTCTGGGCCTTGCTGTTCGTGCGCGCCGTCGGCCTTGGCCCGACAGCCGGGGTGCTGGCGATTGCCATCACCTACAGCGGCATGCTGGGCAAGGTCTACGCGGAAATCTTCGAGTCGGTCGACCAGCGTCCCGCCCACTCATTGCTGCAAGCCGGCAGCAGCCGGTTGGCGGCGTTCTGCTACGGCATCCTGCCCAATGTCGCGGCGGAGTTGCTGTCGTACACGGTGTACCGCTGGGAGTGCGCGATCCGCGCGTCGGTGGTGATGGGCTTCGTCGGTGCCGGCGGGCTGGGCCAGCAGATTGACTTGTCGTTGCGCATGTTCGCCGGTGGTGAAGTGGCGAGCATGCTGCTGACCTTTTTCGTCCTGGTGCTGTTCGCCGATCAGATCAGCCGCCTGCTGCGCTGGAGGTTCGCATGAATCGCCTGATCAACCTGCTGCTGATCCTGTGCATCGGTGCGGCGGTCGTCGCTTCGTTCCGCTATCTGGGCATCGATCTCGGCGAACTGACCGGCAGCGCTAACCTGAAGCAGATGGGCGCCTACGTGCTGCGTTTTCTCAACCCGGACCTGAGCGCCGGCCATCTGCAAGCCATCGGCCGTGGCGCCGTGGAAACCATGGCCATGTCGGCCCTCGGCACCCTGCTCGCGGCGGTGTTCGGGCTGGTGCTGGCACTGCCGGCGGCCGGGCGTTTCGGCTGGCCGTTGCAGAGTGCATCGCGTCTCGTGCTTAACGCCCTGCGCGCGATTCCCGAACTGGTGTGGGCCGCGCTGATGGTGCTGGCAGCCGGGCTCGGCCCCAACGCCGGGACCCTGGCACTGGCCATGCACACCACCGGGGTGCTGGGCCGATTGTTCGCCGAAGCACTGGAAAACACCCCGCCGCAACCGGCCGAAGCCATCCGCTTGCAGGGCGGCAACGTCGTCTGGGCCTTCTGCTACGGCACCCTGCCCAACCTGTTCCCACAACTGTTGGCGTACATCCTGTACCGCTGGGAAAACAACATCCGCATGGCCAGCGTGCTGGGATTTGTCGGAGCCGGCGGTTTGGGCCAGATGCTCTATGTCAGCCTCAGCCTGTTCCAGGAAGCCCAGGCCAGCACGGTTATCCTCGCCATGTTGCTGCTGGTGTTTGCCGTCGATGGCCTGAGCAGCTGGAGTCGCCAGCGTTGGGTCAAGGCGTGATGGGGAATTGCATAGACTTGCTCACCTGATTGCATTCGACCTGAGCAACCATTTGTATGGAGTTGACTACCGCGCTTTATGGCTATGACCGGCGGTAAACGAACCATAGCAGCCCTCCGTGAAGGGCAGAAACCGGCCAATAGCAGCCCTTGATGATTGGCTGCTATTGGCAAAAAGGCAGCACAAGCCGACACCGACCTACGGCGAGTGTCAGCAATGGGCCGCAAGATTTACTTCGTGACCACCAGCGCCGGTGGCTGCCAGCTGCCGTCGCCAGCGGGAAGAATCGAAGGCGGTGCGGTCTTCGGCCAGTAGAGGCGCATTACCAGAAAGACCGTGTCGTCAGGCGCGGGCAACCAGTTTGCCTCCTTAGCCTTGCCGGGGGAGTCTTTCTGGATGTACAGCGTCAGTGAACCATCCGTGTTTTTCTTCATCGCCGACAGCATCGGCGAATTGATCAGGTAACGGTTGAGCGGATTCTTGACCAGCAGCTGGCTCTTGCCGTCGTACATGGTCACCGACCAGAAGGCATTGACTGGCGGCAGTTTGCCGGCCGGGAAAGTCAGCGTGTACTTGCGCTTGCTGGTATCCAGCGTCTGGCCGGTGCCGTCGGTGCGCGTGTTGGGATACATCGCCTCGACGGCGTCGTTGCCGTAGAGGCCGCCTTTCGCGGCACCAGCACGCTTCAGCCAGTCGGCCTTGTAGAACGTTTGGTCGCCGAAGTACGCGCCTACGCTCCAGCCGTTGATTATCTTCGTCCCGCTCGCGAGGAACTTGTCGACCTTCTCGTCACCGGCCTTCATCCCGAGCAGGACCACGGCCTTGTGCTCGAGCGAGAGATCCTTAAATTCGAATGTGCGACCGGGTCCCACCCCAATGCTCGCCAGCTTGGCCCGGATCTCCTGGTCGTCAGCCGATGGCGGCACATACTCCATCGCGGCCGACAGGTACTCGAAGAAGTTGGCCTTGATGCCTTCCGTCGTAGCCGGCACGAAATCAATCTTCGGCGCAGTGGGCGGCGCGGGTTGATGGAGGAAGGCGGACAGCGGCTGGACCTTGTAGCCCGCTTGCACCTTCTCGACATTCGGCATGTCCTTGGCATTGTAGAGCTGAGTCCGAATGGCGCTCACGGCGAAGGGAGTGGTCGAGGTGAAGACTTTTTTGATACCGGGAGGGGGCGCGCCTTTCCAATCGGGACCGACCACCATGTATTGGCCTGGCTCGCTGCCGGTGGCACGGCTGCCGATGTAACCGTAGTTGTAAGTGTTGCCGTCGATCATCTGCACCGAGTAGTAACGCCGCTTGTCCACTGCCGGCACCGAGATCACCATCGGCTCCGCGCGCAGGTCCAGCCAGACAAACGAGTACGGGGTGTCGCTGTTCGGAGTGATGATGGCCGTGTCTTGGTAGGTGAAGACGCGAGGCTCGTTCTTGATCTGGTTGAACGGCGCCTTGTATTGCGGGCCGCCCTTGTCCACAGCATATTCGTTCATCACGGCGTAGTTCATGACTAGCGGTAAGCCGTAAATAAAGCCTTCCTCGGCGATCGCCTTGGTCTGCTCGAGACTCGGCGCGGGTACGCCCTTGGTCGCATCCGTCTTGTCTGCCTGCGTGATCGGATCGTTCTTGCTCGCACACCCCGCAAAAAGCGTTGAACCCACTACGACGAGTGCCGCAGCCATTGTCCAGCCCCGGTTAGACTTCCTGTTCATTTCCACCTCGTTAGTTTTGAGCAAGCTGGCACCGTGAGCGTTCATGGCCACGGTGAAATAATTTGAATGCTTGAAACCCTCCCGACTTTTTTCAGTAGTGCCAGGTCATGTGGGCGATCAGGGCTTCAATCCAGGTGTTGTCGAACTCGCCTGATACACGATTGCCAGACAAGGTTTTTTGCTGATCGACTGGCGTGCCCCCACCCAGACCGCGACCCACTGAAATTCAGGTCTGTCTCTTTACTTAGCGACTGAGTAAATCCTGTGGCGAAGCGCCAACTCACACGCCCAGGGAGTGTAGATCACGATAAGCCAGCATCCCCTTGCGCAGCTAAGATCGTGCGCGTTATTTGTACGTCTTATCGCCACGATGAATACGAGATGCAGCTCAGATTCAGTTCCGTAACATTTACTCGCCGCCGTTAAGGACCATTTGGCTTCGAGAACAGCCAATCGTGATCAGCAGCCAAATGCGGACAGCCAGAGATTAACTCTTGAGGTCCGCCAAAGACCGCTATGGGTCGAAACTTGCCCATCAGACGGGTCGTGGACCTGCTCTCGACTTGGCAGGCAGGCGGTGAAGCGGCTGCGCAGGAGAGAGTCGCGTGTCGTAGGACATGGACATCTTAATGGCCATTAGTATCGGGTTGATCATTGCTCACTTCGCGCTGCACGAAGCTCGGAATGCAGTTGTTCAAAATTTTTCTTGGGAAAAGGGGACAGCACTATGACGGCATTCCAATGGCTGGTGAAGGATTCCCCAATTGAGTCGCCCTGGCTGCGCGGCACGAAGACTTTTGGGGTCAATAAGCCCGTCATGTTGATCGATCAGTTCGGCGGTAAACAACCGTACCTGATTAACCAACAGTACTGGGAAGAGGGCGAGTTGAGTTATCCAGCCTGCGCCAAGGCCGTGGTCGACTCCAATTTGTTGGACGGCATCGCAGCATTGATGTCCGGTGCGGAGATAGATGATGGCATGCGAGGCTTTATTGAGTTCGTCTCACGCGAAGGCTGGGATATCAACGCCGGCTTCTTTTTGACCGAGCAGTATGCAAAATCAACGCGCGCGAATTTCTTACTTCATGCCACACGGCGCTTACGGTTGCTTTATCGGTTCCTAGCCATGGACACCGGTTATTTTCTGGCGACGGGCAACGTCCGCCTGCTCCCGGCCGCCGTCGCGCACTATCTTGCGAAGGAAGGCGTAGATTCCCTTGATGAGATTGCCGAGCAGCACGTGCATTCATTTATCGCAAACCATACCCAGCGTGAGGCTCTGGAGACAGTTGAAGTCACCGAGATCGCATTGCTGAAGATGGTTCTGTTACGCGAATTTGAAATGCGAGGCGCGCCGGCTGCGGACCAGTACATTGCTTATCAGCGCTTCATCAGCGCTACGGTGAATGTTTCGCTTGCCCGGGAAAGCCAGTTGGCATTGCACTATTTCAGCGGACAAGCAGGCTCTCTGCTCGGAATCAAGGAGAACACCTCACGTAAAAAGGCGCTCAGAAACATTTCCGCTACAGCGTGGGACTTGCTGCTGCTGAGAACGCCGGAACTGCTATTGAAGCCGCCAGTGAGTGGCGGTCATGTCGAAATAGCCTTTGTGGCGACGCATGAACAGAAGCTGGCCGAGCTGGCACAACTCATGGCAATACATACATTGTTCCCTGGCACGACCCCCATCGTTCAATACGATATGACGAAGGTACCGGATGACATCATCGACACCATTCGCAATGAGTTTGATGGGCAGATGGTGAGCCCGATTTTACGGCAGGGGCCACCGAACATCCCGACGGGATTGCGTGATGCGCTAAGTCATTCCCTTATGCAGCGGTTGCCGCCTACGGGGGAAGTTTGAATAAGAAATTTGTTAGATGGCCATTTTGCAGCTAAAGAAAATGTCCACCCCCCATATCGTGCCGCGGATGTTGCAATGCCTTGCCGATGGTCAGTGTGCTCATGCTATTGATTGCTTCTGACTAACAGGGAACATTCATGAACGGCTGCCATCGGCCGAGGCTGTGTAAAAACGGTTTTGAGCGCGGCAGGTACTCAAAATCGGACTGGAAATCGCGTTTCTACGCGAAATCCACATCTGCTGACGTGCCGATAAATTTCAGATTTAACGTAGATGCGCGTACTTCAATTTTGGTGAAGCGTTTTTACACACTCTGGGCCAGAAGGAGACATTCGTTTGCGTCGGGATGCCCCCTATCCAGTCGTCAGGCATTAAGCACTGTTGAGATGGTCGCGTATGAACTCGATGAACCGCTGGGTCTTCGCAGGAAGCAGCCGTGTTTCGGTCAGTGCGTAGACCGAGTTGCGAGTGCGACTACGACGAGATGTGCCACATCCTCGAAGGCACCGTGCGCCTGACCGATGCGGACGGCGTGGCGAAGACCTTCGGGCCGGGGGATTCGTTCGTGGTGGCGGCGGGGTTCAAGGGAACCTGGGAAAACATCACGCCGGTGCGCAAGGTGTATTTCATTCCCGGATGAGTTCGGCCCGGGCGGATAACGATGACAACTTTGCCGTCGCCTACCTGGGCCTGTCCCGCCCCGGCTCCGGGTCCGTCACCCGCGGATCGGACTTGCGCCCGGCCCTGGCAAGCCGGGACGACGCGTCGTGCGAGCAATCAGGCCTGCGCCTCGCCTGGGAACGCCGGCAGCCCGTACGTCAACGCAAGTTCCAAGGCCGGTTACAAGGGGTATAACTATCAGAACAAAAGGCGGGTCACCCAGAATAGGCCCTCCAAAGGCAGCGCCCGGGCCAGGCGCCCCAGGCCTGATCGGCGCCTGCGGCGCGGAGCGATGTGATGAGTTCCAGAGCATGGCGATGGGCTCGCAAGAGCCTTCTTGGCTGCATCGAGCTGGCCTTGCTGGTCGCTCCACTGTGCGCCAGCGCCATGTTCAAGTGCCAAGCCAGGGACGGCGCCATCAGCTACACCAGCCAAGCCATCGCCAGCGCCCGCTGCACTCGCCTGAATGGCATGGCGGGCGCCGGTGTCGGCGCCAAGGCAATGGCCCTGCCACGAGTTGTGCGGGACGACGACTCAGGCGCGGTGCGGATTCGGGTGTACACCTTCATCCACAAGGGTATTCGTCAATTTGTGAGCCGGCGCCCCACCGGGATCTCCGCACGGGTCGATGTCCTTGAGCTCTATTACATCAAGGGCTGCTATCTGTGCATGGCGCCGAAGGATTTCAAGGTCGCCTCACTGCGCCTGGACACCCATTCCTATCGGCGGGAGATCGAAGCCGCTTCGGGTCATTATGGTGTCGACAGGGCGCTGGTCCGCGCAGTGATACATGCCGAATCGGCGTTTCGCCCCAATGCCATTTCCGAAGCCGGCGCCCAGGGGCTGATGCAGTTGATGCCCGCCACCGCCGAGCGCTTCGCCGTGGACGATCCGTTCGACGCACGACAGAACATTCGTGGCGGCGTGCGCTACCTGGCCTGGCTGCTCAAGCGCTTCAACGGCAACCAGGTGCTGGCGTTGGCAGGTTACAACGCCGGCGAAGCGTCTGTGGTCGAGTACAACGGGGTGCCTCCCTACGCCGAGACGCAATCCTACGTCACCCTCGTGCAGTCCTTGACCGAACGATATCGCAACCATCGCTAGTACCGTAGGGCGCATAACCCGGAATAGGTAATACGCCGGCCCCTCCACGGCGGATAACGCTGGCGCGTTATCCGCCCTACGAAAGCAATCAGGTTCCGCGCTCGATCAATACGCCGGGCGGGGAATGGCTCAACCGAGCGTCCACGCTCACCGGTAGCTATCGACCGATTCTGTTGAAAAAGTCGACCATGGTTTGCGCAGCAGAAAAGTATGCGTCCGAGATTGAAATCTTTACTTTCGGCAGAGGCTTCCGGACTCAGATTTCACGTAGCAGTGTGCAAAAAAGGCGTTATAACCAGTCAATGACCAGGCTGTTTGGGCGAACCGACTTTTTCAACAGAATCGGCCGTTTTCTGTCGGTCGAGATCGGCAGCTATGGGTTGATCAGGGCTGATCGCAATAAGGACTGTTTGGAGTGCTCTGTAGGTGTTGCGCCTGGCACAGAGCGACCAAGGCGGACGTTCACGGGGACAGCGCTCTGACCGCAGGCAACGGCCGTACTATAATTAATTTCTGTCAATGTTTGCGTGGCGAGCGCTCCAAAACGAATCAGGTATCCATAGCGTTCACCTGACAGGCAGAGGGCGGCGCAGCAAATGGGATGGACAGTACGTCTGATTACGCGAGAGAGGGTTCAGCCATGAAAATTCACTCCTTCCAGCATTACTCTCATGGTCTGGAAATGGCCGTTCACGATGCATGGATTACCGCCAAGGTGAAGTCGGCCCTGGCATTTTCCGATCCGACCCTTAGCCTGCATATCAATGTCAAAACCCATGCGGGCATAGTGGGGTTAAGCGGCCGCGTCAACACTCATAGACAGTGTGAACAGGCCATTGGTCTGGCCCGTTCGGTTCATGGTGTCGCCGAAGTCGATGCCAGCGACTTGCAGACCCATGTGTTCACGCCAGGGAGTTTTCCAGAAGCGCCCAACGCCGAAGAGAGCACTGAGCGCCGGCCACAATCGTCAACAAAGATGGACGACAAATGATAATGGCAACTTTGTAGGCGCCGCGCTCCCAGTCGGGAACCGAGGGCGGAGGGAAGCTGAATGCCTGTGTGCCCCAGAGTGAATCGCACATGGTTTCGTGGACATTTCCGACTGGCTGCTTATGGCCGATTACTGCCTGTCGTGACGGGCACGAATCGGCCCGAAGCGGCCGGTCGGATGATCGAGGCCAGCCCAAAAGCGGACGTCTTAATTAGCGATCAGGTTGGTATCTACAAATCGGTAGGTGAACTCCATTGGGTCGGCAGTCAATCCCTTCTGCTGCATGTGTTTGGAATAGGAATCCCACGCGGCGTTGATATGGCTGGGAGCTGGGA
>NZ_JBFUHS010000025.1:0-80600 GCF_056402255.1 Pseudomonas sp. P4_B4 | reverse complement strand
CAATTGTCAGTGCGGTGATTTCCAGTCTCGCACCCAGTGTCTTCGACCAGAACAGCCTGCAAGAACCCGGCGCGCATGTCTCAGCCGTCGAATACCACTACGGTATGGAAATCGATGTGAAGCGGGTACTGCAGCGCACCGATACATCCGACAAGACCGGCGTGGTACCGGTGACCCTGGTCTACGAAGACAGCGAGGGCGAGGTTCACAAGCTCCGTTTCCTCGAATGGGGTGGAAGCCCTGCCGACCCCACCAGCATTGCCTGATCCGCTCGTCGATAGGGTTCTGGGCCTCGCCTGCGCGGTGCAGGCCGGAACCCCGAGTCGCTCCAGTCACACAAACCCTTTGATCGATTCACGACTCGCCTGCAACCACTCTCACCCTGTGGCAGTCGAAGGGGCCAAGTTTTTGACCGCTCGACGAGCGAACTTCAATCGGCACCAGGGACTGGCCGAACTCATTGTCCAACAACACAGAACGCGTCTCTTCCCGCTTGAACAGGAAACGTTCGCCCCACTGCCTCATGCAGACCACCACCGGAAAGATCTCTCGTCCCTTGTCCGTCAGGACGTACTCCTTGTAGGCGCTTCCATCCGACGCCGGTCGAACGTCGAATACACCGACTTCAACCAACGTCTTGAGGCGCGATGCCAGAATATTTTTGGCCACCCCCAGGCTCTTCTGAAACTCGCTGAATCGGCGAATGCCGTCAAACGCGTCGCGGATGATCATCAGCGACCATCGATCCCCAATGACTTCCAGTGTTCTTGCCACCGGGCATTCGCTGCTTTGCGATGAAGCGTCTTCGACCATCGTATTTACCTTTTGGATAAGGACTGCCACGTCTGTCGTTCAATCTTGAGCAATGTGGTTGCATTTTGAAACTTGATTCAGCAACAATCGAATCCAGTTTTTAATTGAAACCAGTTTAACGCCACGGAGGCTCACGTGACAGCAAATGCCGACTCAACCACCCATCCTTTCGTCACGCAGGCCTCGGGGCTTTCGCCATCACTCACGTTGTTATTTTCTGTCACCTGCGCGCTGGCAGTCGCCAACGTTTACTTCGCGCAACCTTTACTCGATTCAATGGCGCAGAGCCTGGGTGTCGCCTCATCAATGATCGGGTTTGTGGTGACGGCGACTCAGGTCGGTTACGCACTGGGGTTGCTGTTCATCGTCCCATTGGGCGACTTGGTTAACCGTAAAGGGCTGATTCTGACGCAAGTGCTGCTGTCTGCGATTGCGCTGGCGGGGGTCGGTGCAGCACAGCAATGGCTGACCCTGTTGGGAGCCATGATCGCAGTGGGTTTGCTGGCAGTGGTGGTTCAAGTGCTGGTGGCCTATACCGCCGCACTGGCAACGCCGTCACAACGTGGCCAGGCCGTGGGAACCGTCACCAGCGGCATTGTCCTGGGCATTCTTCTGGCGCGGTTTACCTCTGGGCTGATCGCAGATCTGGCGGGCTGGCGCGCTGTGTATTTCGTTTCCTCGGGATTGATGCTGACCCTCGCGGCGGTGCTCTGGAAAGTGACTCCTCCCGCAGTGTCTGCATGCAGTCGATACACCTACCCGGCACTCATCCGGTCGCTGTTCACGCTGTTCATGACCGAACCGGTCTTGCGAATCAGGGGCCTGCTGGCCTTGCTGATCTTTGCCGCTTTTTCCGTACTGTGGACCTCCATGGTCCTGCCATTGAGCGCCCCGCCGCTGTCACTTTCACACACGGCCATCGGCCTGTTTGGCCTGGCTGGCGTCGCCGGCGCCCTGGCAGCCAGAAGATCCGGTCGCTGGGCCGACCAGGGTTTTGGGCAACGCGTAACCGGCATTTCGCTGACGATCCTGACGCTGTCCTGGCTGCCTATCGCGTTTGCACAGACGTCACTGATCGCGCTGGCTTGCGGAGTGCTCTTGCTCGACTTCGCGGTGCAAGCCGTACACGTCACCAACCAGAGCCTGATTTTTGCGGCGCGACCCGACGCGCAAAGTCGCATGGTCGGTGCCTACATGTGCTTTTACTCGGTGGGCAGCGCGCTGGGAGCTGCGGCCGCGACGCAGGTTTATGCGCTATGGGGCTGGCTCGCAGTCAGCCTGCTGGGCGCGTTGATCAGTACGACTGCCCTGGCGCTGTGGTTTCTCACGTTTCATTTCTCAACACCCAAGCAAGGAAGATCCGTATGAAAACCCGACACCTCTGGCTCGCCATTTCGATGACCGGCATAGGGGTGTGAGTTTCTCGGTGATCAAACCGGGACTCACCACTGTTGATCCGCTCATGCATGTCGGCATTCGCTTTGCGCGGAGCTCAAGCGTTTTGGCCGATGCCGTCAAAAGTGTGCAGTATTTGACCCGACGGTTGAAAGGCTGGTCGACAGAGGTACGCTCTGCGTGACTTTGGCCATCCGGGTGATTTCCACCTGCACTTTATCCTTGCCGAGCAGGTAGTCGGCCAGTTTCTGGGAAAACGGCCAGTAGTTCAGATCGGCTGTCAGGGTCAGCGGCCCGACGGCGTCGGCCGGCACCAGGAAGGAGAACTCCCCGATATCGTAGCCCTTGGGCAGAATGCGGTTGTCCGAAAGAATCTGCGTGGCATTCCAGACCTCGACGTCCAACGGATTGCCGTCCTTGTCGCCTATGTGCACTTTGAAGTTTCGCGTGTTGACCTCGGTCTTGCCGTCCTTGATCGAACCCAGGCGATAGATCTCGCGACCACTGGCATCCTGCACCCGGAAATCGATCCACATCTCCCGACCCTCGGGAAAGCCGGTCGGCAGCTTGTGCCCGGCGCCGACATTGGTCACTTTGACCGCTACCGAGGTGTATTGCCCGGGCGTCATGGCTGCCGGCACTTGCTCGAACTTGATGTCCCCGGCGCGCCCGAGCATGTCGCGTGCGCGTTGCGCGCCCTCCTCCTGACCGAGATGCTTGAGCATCATCGCGTTGGCTCCGCTGAACCAATGCGAGGCGACCGACTCGCGGTCTGGCCCCATGATCGCGGCCTTGCCTGCAAAACCCGGCATGTGGCAGCTCTGGCAGGTCACATTGTTAAGGCTGTAGGTGCTCTCCTGCCATTCGTCATAGGTGCGCTCCACCGCCACGCTGCTGAAGGGGTGCGTGACGTTGTGGCAGGTGCCACAAAAGTCCGAGCGGGTGTGCAGAGCGGAATACACGGTGTCGTGATAAGGCGAAACGGCATCCCTGCGCGGGCCGAACTTGGTGGGTTTGCCGTGTGCTCGCGGACTCAGGACATAGGCGCCGTTATCGAGGCCCGTGCGGGCACTGATGTTGTGGCAGGTCTCGCAATCGACCCCGGGCATCGGATGATTCTTCGCGCTGTCTTCAATCGAGGAGCGGTTGACTTGCGAATTGATCTGCCCGGTCGTGAGACCGATCGGGGTATGGCAGCCAGTGCAGAAGTTATCGACCTTGCCCTCGGTGGCCGAACTCGCACGCTTGAGCAAGGCCCGATAGATGGGTTCATCCCAGGCCTGAGACATCATCGACGAGCGCCACTGCTTGTAGATCTCCGTATGGCAAGCGCCACAGACCTGGGCATTGTCAAAGTCCTTCACATTCAAGATCAGGTTGCCGGTGGTGTTGGCCCGATGCGGAAAGAACGGCATCCCGCCAATCACATGCATGAGCCTGGAGCGTGCTGGCTCCACCCACTTATCGTTACTTTGATTGTCATTGCCCTGAGGTTCGTCTGCCGCCATCAGCGTTACCGTCAGCAGGCAGGCTAGAAAGCACAACCCGTGCAGCGCTACCCGCGCACACGTATATCTGGAGTGGCTCATAAGCATTTCCCCTGGACGGTTGCAGAGGAGGACTGCAGCACTTCTATTGAGCAGCCAGGGGTATTGGTTACATGCAATCACTCAATGGGGGTACTTACAGCTCCACAGTTTCCCGACTCTGCACCTTTCATGGTCGGGATACGCTCACTCAGCAATTACCTTGCCATCGATGTAACAACACATATCGGCCGACCTGAGAGCCCGGCAAACATTGCTCAGAACTTGAAATTCTTGAGCTAATGGAGACGCGAATTCTGCCGGGGAATCGCGCCCATTAGTGGGGGGAGCTCGCTCCGAAATCGGGGGGGTGTCAAGACCAGAGGGCCAGTCCTGCCGTGCAACCGCCGCACAACATCGGATAGCCAAATTGCCCCCCGGGTTTAATGAGCCGCTCAGATCTGATCCGTTACTTGGTGCACATCGCAAATCCGGGGCCACTCACTTTACTCGATAGAACTTACTCCCTGTCTTTCGTCGACCGGATGAGACTGCCCCGTAGCTTCACAATGGCCTTCTGCATTTGCACGAAGTCGTCAGGGTCAAGACCGGTTTGCGGAAAGCCGTCTTCGGTGAGGCCTTCGCGCAGTTTTCGCCCCTCTTTGGTGAGACTGATCCGCACCTGGCGTTCGTCTTCCGGGTCGCGCTGGCGCAGCAAATAACCCATCGCTTCCAGCTTCTTCAGGATCGGCGTGAGGGTATTGGATTCGAGAAACAGCTTTTCACCGAGGCTGCCGACGGTCTGGTTGTCTTCCTCCCACAGCGCAACGAGGGTGATGTATTGCGTGTAGGTTAGGCCGAGCCGTTCGAGCATCGGCTTGTAGGCCTTGCCGAAGGCCAGGTTGGTTGAATAGACCGCAAAACACAGGAACTCGGAGAGTTTGAGATCCAGGGCGGATGTCTTGTCGGTGTTTTTCATGGACGTTCTCTTGGGTCAATCTGGCGAGACTGAAACTATACGTCGTACGCGATGGTATCGGAAGTGCGTATAAACACCGACGGCCGGCTCACCGGGACAATCCCCGGTGAGCCGGCCGTGCAGTGGGTTATGCCGTCAGGACGTTGATGTCGACATCAATGTTGCCGCGTGTGGCCTTGGAGTACGGGCAGATTGCATCGGCGTTGTGGGCCAACTCGGTCGCCACCCCTTGGTCCAGCCCCGGCACGCGCAAAGTCAGTCGGGCCTGGAGGAAGTAAGCCGCGCCGGTCTGGCCCAGGTCCACTTCAATGTCGACGGCCGTATCTGTCGGCAGTGTCACCTTCATCTGTTGGGCGGCGAGCCCCACCGCTGCGATGTAGCAGGCCGACCACGCTCCGGCGAACAGTTGCTCGGCTTTCGGGTGTGGCTGGACGGCGGTGAGCACGTGTGCCGGTGTGTCGCTGCCGGGGGACGACAGCACGATATCGAGGTTGCCGTTATGGCCGCGCGAGGTGTTGCCTGCGCTGTTATGGGTGGTGTGGGTTTTGCCGGTTGCCAGTACTTTTTCGATCTTGCTCATGGGGACTTCCTCAGGATTTTATGTTTCGTGCGATTATATCGCATGCGATGTTTGTGACACTTAAAAAGACGACGTTCATCAATTGGCGTGTGCAATGATCCAGTTGTTGCCGTTTTGGCCATGGGAAGCGTGAGCGGTCGAGATAAACATTGTGCGGCGGCTTCCGGTGTTCATGGCTGAGTCTCCAAACGGCAAGGGTTGTTGTTGCTTCATATCGCTTTCGATTAGATCGCATGCGATAGATGAATATTCAACCAAAGCCCCAATGATGTCAAAGATTATTTTATGCCTTGGCGATGAGCGGTAGACACGAGGTCAACCTCGCTACCCTTCTCCTTGCCGAAAGGAGGATCGGATTCCGCCGTCCGGCCCTGGGGGGACCACTGATTACGCGCTTCGGAACGATCAACGCTTTGGCGCTGAAATGAAATGGGCGTATTTCACTCGAAAAAAAACCGGCCAATCAAGCCGGTTTTCTTTGACTTGCTGATACCCACAAACACAAAAAACCCCCTCACAAGGAGGGGGTCTGATGTTTGAACGGTTCAGAGGGTTTCACCCGTCTTTCCCTGGATTTTCGTCAGCTCAGCGCAGCGCAGGAATACCCGCAAACAGCCACGAAGTCTCATGAGCTGGCGCTGCTTCGTTGCGTTTACGCGCCCACTCGGTCAGCGCCACCATCATCGCAAAGCCGAGCACGATCAACACCGGATAGGCCATCAGCAACTCGGTGAGCGAATACTTCCAGGCCAGCGGTCGACCGACACCGAGCATGGCGGCATACAACCAGGACACGCCCGACAGTGCGCCAGAGAACAGGGCAAACATTCGTACATTGACCTTAAGATCAAGCAACGAACTGGCCTTCAACATTGCAGGCAATACATAGCGGTGCAACAACATGCCGTTGAACGTCAGCAACAATACAATAATGACTTTGGCTTGAAGTTTTGGATTGGCAAAATAGTTCATGCCTTTATCAAGGTAATCAATACCTATAATCGCAGCGCCAGTCACCCACAAGAATATCAACGCATTGGCAACAGACTTCTGCAGACTGGCCATATGTTCATTGTCGTGCCCCGACGACACGCGACCTTTCAATAAATCCTTGACCATGGCGGCATCGCTGGCAAACACCAGGCCAATCGCTACGCAGCAAGCCAACAGATGAACGTACACAACGCCTAAACGCAAAAACTCCATGGATTCTTTCTGGCCGATCAGGCCGATCATTGTATTAATATCCAAGACCACATCTCCACTTATAGCAGCAGTGCAAATTGACCATGCCCTAGGCATGCGAATTATTTATTCGCACTTGCAAGGTCAAGTTGGCAAAGATTGAAGCAACTAAATAATTTGGTATTACAAGAGAGAGCGACTCGCCCCGCGAGTCAGTGATGACGGCATACTATCACTCCAGGTCTCAGGTAAAAAAAATCCCCATGCGCATTCCATTCAATGCAGATGAGGTATACGTCCATTTTACTAGTGAGTGCAGCGGGACCCTAAGGATCCACCTGCTGGGAAATCAGAGCCCAGCATATCCCGATCGTTCATTTTTTAAGCAGAAACATCGACAAGCGGTACTATTTCCGGTACCTGGGGATCCCTGCCTCTTTGGCTGAAACCCGCGTCGCTACGCAGCTGAATCGTTTCCGGTCATATGCCGAAAAAAAAACCGCTATTGCGCTGAACTTTCGTCGCCAGACCCGACCAGTGGTTCAATTTCCTACCTGTCACCGGCAAGTTCGAGTTGCCTGCAGTCATCCGCAAACCACTTCGAATCCAGCGCACATTCAGTACTGGCAATACAGCATCCATGACCTGAGCTGCTACGCTTGAAAAACAGCTTCGACACTTTCCAGGATGCCAGTGCACGCCCACCCCGGGGGCTGATGGAACAGTCGCATTACCAGATCCTGTGCCCGAGCGAGTCAGACTTCGTTGAGCAAAGGAGTGGCCATGCCCCCCCGCAAAAGCAAATCTGCCGACGGCTTGGCCAAGCCATCGGGCGACACCGGTGACGATTCGGTCTTTCTCTCGCGCAAGGAGCGTCTATTCGCAGGTGAGCAACTACGCGAACGCCTGCCGCATTCGGCTCACGCCGAATGGAAACCACCCGGCAAGCGCCGCGACCCTATCGAACTGCTCGAAGAGTCCAACCGCTATCGACTGCCCAACCTGGTGCCGCTGCGCTACGGGCGCATGCTGCGCAGTCCATTCACCTTTTTACGTGGCTCTGCAGGTTTGATGGCGCATGACCTGGCCACGACCCCAACCACTGGCGTAAAGGTGCAAGCCTGCGGGGATTGCCACCTGATGAACTTCGGGTTGTTCGCGACACCTGAGCGCAATCTGATTTTTGACATCAACGATTTCGACGAAACGCTCCCAGCTCCCTGGGAATGGGATGTCAAACGCCTGGCGATCAGTTTTGCCGTGGCCGCGCGCGATAACCGACTCAACGATAAAGAGGCACGGGACATTGCCGTCAAATGCGCTTGTGCTTACCGCGAAGGCCTGCGCAAATTTTCGAAAATGGGCCCGCTGGAGGTCTGGTATGACCGCCTGGATGCCCAAGCGATCATCGATATGGCGCCCAATGCCGAGATCAGGAAAATTCGCGAGCAAGTGATCGCAAAGGCCAGGTTGCGTCTCGGTGATTACCTCTACCCCAAGATCAGCAGCGAGGTTGGCGGGCGGCGACGACTGATCGATCAGCCGCCCTTGCTTTTTCATGTGTATGAAAAGGGCTTCAGGCAGCGAGTCCGTGTCGCACTGCATGATTATCGTTTGTCACTGCCCCATGAACGGCGCGTGCTCTTCGATCGCTACCGTCTCGAAGACATTGCCGTCAAGGCTGTCGGGATCGGGAGCGTGGGGACCTATTGTTTCGTCGGCCTGTTCTTTTCTGCGGAAAACCACCCCTTGCTCCTGCAATTCAAGGAAGCCTGCCCCTCGGTATTGGCGCCCTATGCGGGCAACAGCGACTACGAGAACCAGGGGCAGCGTGTTGTCACGGGACAACGACTGATGCAGTCCTCCAGCGACATCTTTCTGGGCTGGACACGCGGGCAAAATGGCCGGCATTTCTTTGTACGCCAGTTGCGAGACATGAAAATGTCAGCGCCCATCGAAGGTGTTTCCGCCGCACGGATGAAGATGTACGCCGAGTGGTGTGGTCATACCCTCGCCCGTGCCCACGCCAAATCCGGGGATGCGGCGCTCATCAGTGGCTACCTGGGCAAGCTGGATTCCTTCGACCAGGCCATCGGCAAGTTTTCCATCGCCTATGCCAATCAAAATGCGAAAGACCATGCCGCGCTGATAGCTGCGGAAAAATCAGGGCGGATCCATGCACTCAGAGAAGAAGAGTGATGGGGCCGAACCATGAGCCCTGCCATGGCCCTGCGAGCAGCAGAGCCATGGCTCGACCGGATCAGCCGCGAATGAACTTCAACAGATCCTGATTGACCACATCGGCATGCGTTGAGCACATCCCGTGCGGGTACTCCCCTGTCTGGTCAGGAAATGGGGCATGCCCAAGGTCAGCGCCCTTCCAGCTTTTTCACGACCTCATCAGTTGTCATCAGGCCGTTGGCGATGTAGCGGAAATTGACCAGCGCGCTACCGTATCCATCGCCGTCAGGCAGCTTCGGGCCGGCGACCGCGTCACGTACGACTACCACCTCGAAACCGCGCTCCAGAAACTCGCGAAGGTGCGATTCGACGCACAGGTTGGAGGCCATGCCCGCCAGGATGATTTTGTCGACCCGCTGCTTGCGCAACTGCAGCATCAGGTCGTTGCTTTGCGGGCCATACAGCTTGTGTGGTGAGGCGACGAGGGTCTTGCCGTCTTCGATGAAGGGTTTGAACTCCTTCATGAAATCGGCACCCGAATTGCGGAATCCATCGAGCGTCAAAGCGCCCTTGCGGTCGAACATACCCAGCTTGTGCTGAACGGTCTCCGCTGGCGCCTCAAACTTCCACTGATGATCTTGGGGATAGTAGTAGTGTGGCGAGATGGCGACGGTTGCTCCGGCCTGCTTGAACGCCGTGAAAAGCCGGGTCAGATTCGGCACCAGATTCTGCTCGGTCACGCTCTGGCCGAAGACCGACCAGCCCGCACCCTCCGGGCTCATGAAGTCGATCTGCGGGTCGATCACGACCAGTGCGGTTCGACTGGAATCCCATTCAAAGGTGGAGGCCGGGAGCGCGGGTTTGGCTGGATCGGCGTAGGGGTTCTCGGCGGCGAAGCCGATGCCGGGCGCCATCAGGATCGCCCCCAGCAAGGTGGCGCAGGAGATGAGTCTGGCAGGATGAATTCGGTTGAAGGTCATGTTGCACGTCCGCAGTGTGGGGGTGGTGCATTCACGGTACGGCGAGAAGACGGCACGAAATGGACATATATCCCTGGATTTCGGCCGACAAGCTCCTCACCTTGCATGAGACGGGTGGGCTCAATGCCCCCCCGTGACCTTCCAGACACCAAGCGCGTACTATGGCCGCCATTCAGACTGTGGATGTTCCGTGCATGCAGCGTCACATATGTTTCCTGGTCTATCCGGGCTTCGTATTGCTCGATCTGAGTGGCCCGCTCGAAGCCTTCTCCAACGCCAATCGTGCGCGCCCTTCTGGCTATCGATTCACAGTCGCTTCGCTTGAAGGTGGATTGATCAGCGCTTCGAGCGGGCTGCAAGTCGCGACCGAAGCCTTGCAGGTGGTCGACCACCTCGACACGCTGATCATCGTCGGCGCCCCCACCGCTCCGATCGATGACAGGATGCTGCCGATGGCAGCGGCGATACGGCAGATGTCCCCGCGCGCTCGCCGCACTGCCAGCGTCTGTACTGGCGCCTTCCTGCTGGCCGAGAGCGGCCTGCTCGACGGTCGTGTCGCGACCACGCACTGGAACTACGCGCCGCAATTGCAAGCACGCTATCCGTCACTGCGCGTGGACGGAGATCGAATCTGGACCGAAGACGGGAATGTCTGGACGTCCGCCGGTATGTCGGCGGGCATCGACATGGCCCTGGCGATGATCGAGCAGGACCTGGGCAAGGAGGTGTCACGCTCCGTCGCGCGCATGCTGGTTGTCTACTATCGGCGACCCGGTGGCCAGTATCAGTTCTCTTCGCTGCTGGATTTCGACCCAGGCTCGGATCGGATCCGCACCGTGCTGAGCTATGTGCGCGATCACCTGCGTGATGATCTGTCAGTTGAACGCCTGGCAGACGTTGCACATATGAGCGTACGCCAGTTTGGCCGCGTGTTCGCAGCATCGGTCGGGGTGACGCCGGCGAAAGCTATCGAGCGCCTGCGTATCGAGTCAGCGCGGCCACTGGTCGAGGACGGGCACCAGACTTTCGAGGAGATCGCCAGGTGCTTCGGATTCGGCGATGCCGATCACATGCTTCGCAGCTTCGTGCGAGTCATAGGGCGCACGCCACAGGAACTGCGCCGCAGTGCCCGCCTGGCCAAAGGCAATGGTGGGTCCGGAAAAAAACCGGATCAATCGTCCACATAAGCGAAGACTCGTACAAACCCCGAACCGGACTCAAGCCAGCAGCTCGCTGATCCACTGGGCCAGGAGCAACTGTTTCGCCCGATCAGCAGTCGTTCTCAAGGTCCCCTTCACGCAATCACTCGCGCATACACCGATCTGTCGACGTTGCCACCGGACAGAATCACCCCCACCCTTCTTCCCGACATGGCTTCACGCTCCGAGATCAGCGCTGCCAACGCCGACGCACCGGCCCCTTCGGCAAGGTTATGGGTATCGGTGTAATACACACGCATGGCCTCGGCGATCTGGTCATCGCTGACCGCTACGATCCGTGCGGCACCTGCGGAGTAGACGGCAAAGGCTTCAGGAATCGGCTTACGCACGGCAAGGCCGTCGGCAAAGGTGTTGGCAGAGGCGGTTTCGCGTATTGCTCCAGCGTCAAACGATAACTTTGCGGCCAGAGCCTCACTGGAAACCACGCCAACCACCTCTGTTTGCAGACCCAGCGCGTCGCGGGCGGCGATCACCCCGCAAATCCCCGATCCACAGCCAATCGGCACATAAACGGTATCCAGGTCTGGCGCGGCGTTGAACAGCTCCAGCGCATAAGTGGCGACGCCTTTGACCAGCTCGGTATGAAACGGCGGAACCAGGAACAGGTCATGCACTCGCGCCAGGCGGGCAGCCTCTTCACGGGCATCATCGAAATCGCGGCCATACTCGACCACTTCAGCGCCAAAGCCGCGCATGGCGTTGTTCTTTTCTACCGAGTTACCTTGCGGCACGACGATCAACGCCCTCAAACCCAGTGCGCCAGCCGCCAGCGCCAGGCTCTGGCCATGGTTGCCGCGGGTAGCGCTGACAATGCCCTTCGCGGCCGGGTGCTCGCATTTGAGCCAGTGCATGAAGGTGATACCGCCACGTACTTTGAAAGCACCGGTAGGCGTGTGATTTTCGTGCTTGACCCACACCGTGCAACCCAACCGCTGAGCCAGCAAGGGCCAAGGGTACTGGGCGGTGGCCGGCATGACCTGGTAAACGCTGCGAGCGGCCTGTTCGATGTCGTCGCGAGTCAGTCTGTGCATGAGTTGTCCCCCCTGAGATTTTGCCCAGTCTGAACACGGGCGCAGTGTTCCGGCTTTCAGAAAACTGACCTGACTTTTGCCCCCACTCTTCACTACTATGCTGTCCATGAGTCATCGAAATCGCCTGCCGCCACCACTCCTGTCCGAACCGGTCCGCCGTATCGAGGCCGGTCCCTGGGCGATCGAATTGCTCCCCGGCTGCGCCTACGCGACCCGATATGTCGCGACCCAGGCGGGAATCGGCTTTGCCTTCGACAGCCAGCGAGGCCTGCACGCCATCGGCAGTGACCGAATACGCCCCTTCGATGCCGTGCCCAACGGCCTGGCATTTGTCCCCGCCGGGTGTGACGTGCTGTCCGAATCACCCCAGGGCGGTGAATACCTGCGGGTGATGCGCACCGACGGTATGGCGTTGGTGGGGGATCGTACCTTCAACAATCGCATCGATCGGCAGGCCACTGCCCTCGCACGGCGAATGCGCGCCGCGCTGTTGCTGGCCTCTGTGGAGAACGATTGGGAAGCCTGGGCACTGGCATTGTCCGAGCGGGCGACGGATAGCGAAGCGGTGTCGACAGCACCCCATGGCTCGATAACCGGCAGCCGGATGCGCTTGCTCGATGAGTTCATTGATGCAGGCCTCGATAGCCCGTTGAGCGTACCGGCGATGGCGGGCCTGCTTGGATTGTCCGAAGGATATTTCATGCGGGCATTCAAAAACGCCACAGGCAAAAGCCCGCACAGTTACCTGATCGACCGACGTCTCGCCAGGGCCCGTGCCTTGATGCGCGATTCGACTGCCACACTGACGGAGATCGCCTACGCCTGCGGTTTCAATTCCCAGGCGCATATGGCGACCACCTTCAAGCAACGCCTTGGAGTGAGTCCGGCGCAGTTGCGTCAATGTTCGAGGTTCAGTTAGCGCCGGGCTAACTTGTTGTTTGCAACGGGCGGATTTCTGCCTGCCGTTGCTGACAAGCAGAAATCGGCCAAACGTGGCCGGTGGTCGTTGCATTTCGATTGTCGCTGGCGTTTGGCTAAGCTTAATAAATCAGGGCGAACTGAAACCTGAGTGATTGCCGCCATCAACGGATCTGGATTGGCATCAAGAAGTTACTCCCAAAGGAGACGACTATGTATGCGGTGATAAGAACCTACCTGGGTACTGGAGCAAAGCAGCTTTTCGAGCTTTTAGAAGAGCGCAAAGTCGACATCGAAGCAACCCTGCGGACAGTGCCTGGCCTCGTAAGCTACACACTGCTGAATACGGGTGACGGTGGTACGTCGATCACCGTTTGCGCGGACAAGGCCGGCAGTGATGCGAGCCTGAAAGTCGCGCGTGACTGGATTCAGAAAAATACCTCGAACATCCACGCGAACCCGCCGATCGTAACGGAGGGTCCGGTCATTGTGCAGATCAACTAGCGACCGATCCACAGGGTGGTGAGTGCTATACTTTTTCTCAGATTGCATGAAGTGTGCAACGTTCCCCAGGGTACAGATAATCACTGCTGCCGGACAGAGGAGGTCTACAGCAAACACGAGTTTGGAGGTGTGGCATGAATCGACACTATTACATCAGCGACAATCTCAACGATMTCGAAACCGTTGAATATGAATTGGAAGCCAGCGGCATCAATTCCGAACAGATTCATGTGCTCAGTGAACAAGTTGCTGATGTAGAACAACATCACCTCCACGAGGTCAACTCGTTAATGGAACAGGATGCTGTTCACTCTGGTGAGATTGGTGCGGTAATCGGTGTGCCACTCGCGGCGCTGGTCCTGGGTGGTGCCTATTGGATGGGCTGGACCGAATCCGCCGCAGGCTGGATGCCTTTCATCTTCCTCGCCATTGTTGTATTGGGCTTCTGCATCTGGGAAGGCGGTTTTTTTGGGTTCCAGGTGCCGAACACTCACTTCCGCAATTTCAAGCAGGTGGTAACCGAGGGCAAACATATCTTCTTCGTGGATGTTGAACCGAATCAAGAATCGGTATTGGACCAGGTAATCAAACATCATCCAAAGCTGAAGATCGCTGGCACGGGAGCCGCAGCCCCCCACTGGACAGTGGCCTGGCAGCACAAATGGCATCAATTCAAGCGAGTGATATCGGGTTAGCGCCTGGAGAATCAAGGCCATCCGAAAGCTGCTTATTGGCCAAAGGAAATGACCCGGCTGAGGAAAACATAGTCTGCCTCGGTGGCCATCAGCCCGATGAGCACCAGTAAACACAAAGGTGGCACCAGTATGGCGTAGACCATGGCCAGGCGCTCCCATGCCATATGCATGAAGATAGAGACAATCAAACCTGCCTTCAACAACATGAAAGTGATAATCAGGGACCACCGAAGATAGCCATGGAAGTGGAAATAGTCGACAAGGTACGACATCGTGCTGAGGACGAATAACAGCCCCCAGATCTTAAGGTACAGACTGATTGGATGTTGCTGACCCTGAGCATGTGCCATCACTCGTGCTCCTCTACCATAAATAGAAGAATGCAAAAATAAATACCCACACCAGATCCACGAAGTGCCAGTAAAGCCCGGCTATCTCGACGTTCTGGTAGTTTCCGGAGCGCTCATAATCTCCGCGCCATACTTTCAGCGCCACAATGCTGAGGTAGAGGGCACCGATTGACACATGCAGTCCGTGAAAACCAGTAATCATGAAAAAGCAGGCACCAAATTGCGCCGCCCCCATGGGGTTGCCCCAGGGACGCACCCCTTCGGCGATGAGCTTGCTCCATTCGAATGCCTGCATGCTGACGAAAGTCACCCCCAGGGCAGCGGTCGCCAGCATCAGGGCCGTGGTTTTCGCGCGATTACGGCGATAGGCGAAATTGACGGCCATGGCCATGGTGCCGCTGCTACTGATCAGCACAAAGGTCATGATGGCGATCAGAATAAGCGGGATTTCCCTGCCGCCGATCGTCAATGCGAACACTTCACTGGGGTTCGGCCAGGTGCTGGTGATGGTCATGCGTACCGACATGTAGCCGGTCAGAAAACAGGTGAATATAAAAGTATCGCTGAGCAGGAATATCCACATCATCGCCTTGCCCCAAGGCACCTGCTTGAAGGCCTCTTTATCCGAGGACCAATCGCTGGCGATGCCCTGCCATCCCGGTGCTGGCGGCAAGCCTGGTGGATTGGATGAACTGATCTCGGCTTGGGCTTGGGCTTGGGCTTGGGCTTGTGGGTGCAATGCCATGGCTGTTCACCTCAGGCCGCAGAATCTGGCGATGGCTTCATAGGTTTGCGGCGTGCTGGCCAACAGCGCGAATAGCACGAACCACAGGCCCAGCAAGTAATGCCAATAGATGGCACAGAGCTCTACGCTGGCGCCAAGTTGCACCAGCGGCACATGACGCAGGAATTTAGCGACGATCCAGCACCAGGCGATCAGCCCGCCCAGTAGGTGGAGCCCATGCAGACCGGTCAACAGGTAGAAGAAACTGTTGGCCGGATTGCTCGCGACAAAGTAGCCCCAGGCGACAAACTGCTGCCAGACCCAGAGTTGCCCCGCCAGAAAGGCAATGGCAAAGACACCCCCCAATGCAAAACCAATGACAGTTGCGCCCAGCCGAGCCTGTCGGGCGGCCATGCGCGAGCACTGCAGTGCGATGCAACTCAATACCAGAAAAGCCGAATTCAGCCAGAGCGGTCGGAGATTGCCTAGCGGCGCCAAAGGCTCTGTCAGGGGTAGCCAGTCGGCCATTTGTGAACGGGCGACAAAGGCGATCAGGAAGAGGAAGAATAACGAACTCACCACCACCAGAAACAAGCGCAGACCTACCCTTGCGGTTTGCCTTCTATCGGCACCCTCGCCGGCCTGAATTCCCTCAGGGTCGCGACTCCAGCTGCCGCCGGGATCAGCGCCGTCGGCGTTTCTCAATAGCAGTCTGTTCATGTCTTGACGTCCGCTATTTTAGTTCCGGCACTGAGTTGCCGCATGTGCTCCAGCTCCTCGGCGGAAACCGTTTGCGGCACGAAATCCTGCTCTATCCCCGGCACACTGTAGTCATAGGCCCAGCGATGCACGACCGGCAGCTTCTCTCCCCAGTTACCGTGTTTCGGCGGGGTGTTCGGCGTCTGCCATTCCAGGCTGGCCGCGCCCCAGGGATTACTGCCTGCCGGCTTGCCCTTGAATGCACTCCAGGCCAGGTTGAACACGAACAGCAATTGGGACACGCCGACGATCAATGCGACCACCGTAATGAAGGCATTCAACTCTTGCGCAGACTGTGGGATGAACGCGTAGTTTTCATAGGCGTAGTAGCGTCGTGGCATGCCCTGGAAACCCAGGTAGTGCATGGGGAAGAAGATGGCGTAGGTGCCCAGAAAGGTAATCCAGAAATGCAGCTTGCCCAGGGTGTCGTTCCACATGCGCCCGGTGATTTTCGGGAACCAGTGATAAATGCCGCCGAACACCACCAGGACCGGGGCGACCCCCATGACCATATGAAAATGGGCCACGACGAAATAGGTGTCCGAGAGCGGAATATCCACGATCACATTGCCGAGAAACAACCCGGTCAGGCCGCCGACCAGGAAGGTGACGATAAAGGCCAGGGCAAACAGCATCGGCACGGTCAGATGGATGTCGCCCTGCCACAGGGTCAGCACCCAGTTGTAGACTTTCAGCGCGGTCGGCACCGCGATGATCAAGGTGGTGACGGCGAAGAAAAAGCCAAAGTACGGGTTCATTCCGCTGACATACATATGGTGCGCCCAGACCACAAAACTGAGTACGCCAATCGCGATAATGGCCCACACCATCATTCGGTAGCCGAAGATATTTTTACGCGCATGGGTACTGATCAAGTCGGACACCAGACCAAACGCAGGGAGAGCAACGATATAGACCTCCGGGTGGCCGAAGAACCAGAACAGGTGCTGGAACAATATCGGGCTGCCACCCTGGTGATCGAGCTGCTGCCCCAGCGAGATCATCGCCGGCATGAAGAAGCTGGTGCCCAACAGTTTGTCGAACAGCATCATGACCGCACTGACAAACAACGCCGGGAACGCCAGCAAGGCCATGATCGAGGCCATGAAGATGCCCCATACCGAGAGTGGCATGCGAAACAAGGTCATGCCGTGCGTGCGCGCCTGCAACACCGTAGTGACGTAGTTCAACCCGCCCATGGTGGCCGCGACAATGAAAATCGCCAGTGAGACGAGCATCAGGACGATGCCCCACTCGACCCCCGGTGTCCCCTGAGCTATGGACTGTGGCGGATAGAGCGTCCAGCCGGAACCTGTGGGGCCGCCAGGGACAAAAAAACTGCTGAGCAACACCAGTACCGCCACCAGGTAAAACCAGTAGCTGAGCATGTTGACGTAGGGGAAGACCATGTCGCGGGCGCCCACCATCAGCGGGATCAGATAGTTGCCGAAGCCGCCTAGAAACAAGGCCGTCAGCAAGTAAATGACCATGATCATGCCGTGCATGGTCATCGCCTGATAATAAGTACTGGCGTCCATGAACGCCAAACTACCGGGGAAGCCTATCTGCATGCGCATCAAGTCGGACAACACCAGAGCGATGAGCCCCACGAAGATGGCCGTCAACGAATACTGAATGGCTATGACCTTGTGGTCCTGACTCCAGATGTATTTGGTCAGGAAACTTTTGGGCTCGTGCAGTGCTTCTGTTTCGGCTTGCTCCGCATAGGCCATCACGTCATCCTCCTGTCGAAGTTTCGGTGCATTCCTGGCTGCTTTACGGCTACTTCCCTGGCTCCGCCTTGCTCGCATCAGCGTCGGCATTCGCTTTGGATTTGATGAAAGCGATCAGTGCATTCAGCTCCTCGTCACTCGGAGCCAATGCCGGCATGACGGCCGCATAGCCCTTGACGATTTTGGCATTGGGATGAAGAACCGAATCTTTGAGATAGCCCTCATCGACCTTTACGCTCGTATCGTCGGCAAAGGTTTCCGTCTTGCCATACAGGCCCTGCCAGCTGGGGCCGACGCCCTTGTTGCCATCGACACTGTGGCAGGCCAGACAGCCGAGCGACCCGGCCAGTCGCTGTCCCTGCGCCACCAGGTCTTCACCCGGGCTCGACGCTTCGCCGGTCGAAGGTTCATCGTCTTGCCGGGCAGCACCCAGTGATTTGATCAGGGTGATGACAGCACCCAGTTCATCGCCATTGAGAGTATAGGCCACCATGACCGGCGGGTAGCCCTGTACCAGTCGGGCCTTCGGATCGAGAATCGACTCTTTCAGATAGGCCTCATCGACCAGCACACTGGTGCCATCGGCAAGCTGTTCAGTGCGGCCGTACAAATCCTTCCATCCCGGGCCGAGACTGGCACCGCCATCCTGGCTATGGCAGGCCTTGCAGCCGAGTTGTTCGACCAACTGGCGGCCTTTTTCCAGCACGCTGTCTCGACTGGGCGTGGCAGCTGTGGTCAATGTCTGCGCAAAAGTCGGCTGGCCTTTGAGCCATTGATCGAAGACGCCCTGCTCTTCCACGATCATATGGCCGCGCATGTTGTAATGACCTACGCCACAATATTCAGCGCAAAGGACTTCGTATTTTCCGGTTTTAGTCGGCGTAAACCAAAAGTACGACACCATCCCTGGCACCATATCCATCTTGCTGCGAATTTGCGGTACATAGAAATCGTGCAGTACATCTTTAGCGCGCAACAAGACTTTCACCGGCCGATCGAGCGGAAGGCGAACTTCATTATTCATTACAAGCACATCGTCCTGCCCTGCAGGATCCTTGGGATCAACACCGAGGGGATTGGCGGAATTGACAAACTTGATATCCGACTTGCCCAACTTCCCGTCCTGGCCGGGAAATCGAAAGGCCCATTGCCATTGCTGGGCGACTACTTCAAGTTCGTAAGCATTCTTCGGCACCCGGATGAAATCGTTGTAAACAACCAGTCCTGGCGCCAACATCCCGGCAATACCTAGCGAGGTAACGACAATCAACCATAATTCCAGTTTTTTGTTTTCTGGCTGGTAGGCCGCCCTGGAACCTTCCTTGTGACGATAGCGCATCACCGCTACCGCCATGAATACCGTGATGGCAATGAAAAATATTCCGCTGATGATCAGGGTGATGAACAGGGTGGTGTCTATGGATCCCCAGTTGGATGCTGCCGGTGTCGCCTGCCAAGGCGCCAATATGTGGAATAGCACTGATGCAATAACGATTAGTATCAAGATAATTGCTATTGCCATTTCCTCTTCATCCTATTCCTGTTGTTCATCGGTTATGCAAAAGCATCGCCACTGACGTCCAAGCAGGGCAGACAACTACCACCCATCCGGGCGGCAAAGTCAGTAAGAAGTATAGAGCCATCGGCTTGTACCGCGAGGTCGGCAAGCGAGGCCCGGCGACCGGCTATACTGAATTTCTGATGACGGACGGCAGAGTTCGGCCAGAAGCGGCCCCAAAAGACGAACCCTGCCCTGGTGTAGTCATCAAACATAAGTGACGGCATTGAGCAGAGACGATAGCTACAGAGTCCAACAATCCACATGGGAGGTTTCGTCATGAGTGCCCTGACGATCGAAGGCTGGTGCAAAACCAGCGGCGCCCAAAAGTCCACCCCGATGGGGGAAGTCCATTTCTACGTCGACGGACCTCTCCATGTCCGTCTGGAGGAGGCCGAAGAGCGCTTGCAGAAGACCCACGAGCCTGAAGCCATGGTCGATGTCGATATGGACTCGATGGACTTGATCATGCCCGAGGGATACGCCCCCTTGTCCGACTGTCAAATGCGTGTCTATTTGCACGACGAACGCGGTCAGTTTCATCTGGTCGGGCACCGTGCGAGCGATGGCAGCTTGATCTATACCAATGCGGTATTGATTGATCAGTTGCTTGAGTAACGACTACGCGATTCCCGGGTTCGGTCTTTCTCCGTGGGTACCCCCACATGTGGAGAATCTGACTTTTTCAGGGGGGGAAATGACAGTACCTTGACCTGGTTTGTAAACCCGACCAGGTGCTTTTTTATGGCCGACCAGCTTGTACCCCCCCCCGTTTTTTCCATGGAATCCGCAAAAAAAGACGAAAAAATCGGCGGGGCTCTCAGCTGCCTCCCAACTCGCCGCAAAGCCAGTAATGGTGCTGGCTGGCGCTATCCTGGCAGGCAATGAGCGACTAGCCATTTCACTGCCGTTGGTCAGGATAATTGATCAAAAAATGAACGGAGCCGGGTTTTTTCGTTCAGAATACGCAACAGATGACACGGGCTCTGCCCCTCACCTGACCCCAGAAGCGGAAGTTAAACCTCCTATGCACCCAGTGCGATTGAGGTTTTTTGTTACCTGAAAATGGACATGATCGAATGACTAAAAGTTCATTCGAGAAACCCGCTATTGTCTTGCCAGCGTAACACCGCAAGATTAATTAATAGAAATTTCTGGATCTTGACTGCAATCAGCAACGGCAAATATCAACTAAGCCGTACATGAGAGCCATGTTGATTCACTATTATAACCAAGAGGTAACCATGGAACTTAGTATGCTTTCTTCGTCCACCGTGGAATATTTGCGTTTGGGCGTTGTATATTTCCATCTTATCGCTTGCTGTGTGGCAATCGGGCTGGTTTTGACCAGTGACATTGCAATGGTCAAGCAACTCCTGAAAGGCGATGCGTCAGGTCACCACGATGACGCGCACATGGAAAGCCTTCAAAAAACCGTATCGCTTGCACTTGTAGCGCTCTGGRTTACGGGCATTGGTATTATCGGGATCGATTATGCCGGCAAGGGGATGGAGTAYTTCCTCAAYCCMAAACTGCAAGCCAAGATCGGCATCGTTGTRCTGTTGACCTTTAACGGCTTCCTGTTGCATAGCGCTGTATTGCCGGCGCTGAAAAAAGCCGGTTCGTTACTGAAACTCTCCTTCARCCTGCGCATGCTGGCGCTGTTCTCCGGYGCCCTCTCTGGCGTGTCGTGGTTCTATGCCGCCATGCTCGGTGTTGGTCGTCCGCTAGCCTGGAAGTACTCGCTGGTGGAGTTGCTGGCAGCCTATCCGGTTCTCATCGTTGGTGGRTTCGCGATGATGGTACTGCTCACTGCCTGGGCAAAAAACAAAGACACCGAAGCGCGTAYGGAGCAAGGCACCWGGWCACCAGGCAACGCCGCCCTGGCTGGMTGGTRAAKCCAGGTTGAACAAGGAAGTTCAGCTTCAGTAAATAAATTCCGATTCTTTTAGCTGTTAACAAAATCTCACTTGAGGATACCCAAATGAAATCCATGAAAGTTCTCTTCGTAGTCGCCACCCTGACCGCTTCTTCTCTGGCCATGGCCACCGGTGGCGGTGACCGGACCTTCGCTCGCATGGAGTCGGCCCGGACAGTCTCGATGAAAGCCTTCCAGGTTGCACAGAAACAGAAGACTGAAGGCGCTGTAGCTGAAAGCAAAGCCAAGGCGACCGATCGCGCCAAAAGCTGATCTGAGTAGCGCGTCCCCAGGCCGACAATAATGTGCGGTCTCAAGCCTCAAATGCAGCACTCAAGGTGCTGCATTTGTCGTTTTAACCGAAATCCCGTTTACACAAAATCCAGTGTTCCGGGATAACCAGGCTCCCTTGGACCCACGCTTATGCCAGCCTCGCACATCCGCCCGTCACCCGCGCCACTGCTCAAACCTGGAGAGACGGTGGTCTTGTTCGACGGTGTCTGCAAGCTGTGCAATGGCTGGGTGAGGTTGTTGATTCGCCATGATCGCCAGCGGCGCCTGCGGTTGGCGGCGGTTCAGTCACCCGAGGGGCAGGCTCTGCTCGCGTGGGCGGGTTTGCCCATGGATCAATTCGACACCATGGCGGTGATCCGCGACCGACACTACTGGGCACGTTCGGATGCATTTTTCGAAATCATCGCCCAGTTTCCCGCACTCTGGCGCCCCGTGAATCTATTGCGCATCTTCCCTCGCAAACTTCGAGATTGGACATACGACCGCATTGCGCTTAATCGTTATCGGCTCTTCGGGAAATACGACACATGCCTGTTGCCGGAACCTGATCATGAACAGCGCTTTTTGAAAGCGCCCCAAACAAACGCCCGACAATGCCGGACGCCTGTTCTTCAGGACTGTACTCAGAAGCGATAGTTGCTGCTCAGCTCCAGCGTCCGTGGGGCACCGGGCGTGATTAGATCCACCGAACCATGCGCCGAAGCGTAATAGTCCTTGTCGAACACATTGCGCAGACGCAGGGCCATGTCCCATTTCGGCTGGTTGTACAGCAGCGCGGTGTCCACTGTTGTGTAAGCCGGCATGACCACATTGTTATCCAGCGCGGTATAGCGGTCATCGACATAGTTGGCCCCCAAGCCCACACGCCAGGTTTGCGTCAGCGAACGCACCAACCACAGGTTGGCGCTGTGGCGCGGCGTCAAGGTGGGTACCTGGCCTTCGTTGGCGACACCGTTGGTAAAGCTGTTGGACTTGGTGATCTCGGCATCCAGATAGGCGTAACCGGCATAGACCTGCCATTTGTCACTCAACTGCCCGCTGGCGGTCAGCTCAAGGCCATCGGTGCGCTGCTCACCCGCAAGCACCAGTTTGGTCGGGTTCGCCGGATCGCTGGTTTTCATATTGATGCGTTCCAGGCGGAACAACGCCGCCGTCAACGCCAGGCGATTGTCGAGCAGGTCCCACTTGCCGCCGATCTCGAAGTTGGTGGTCTCCTCTGGTTCCAGATCCTGGTTCGTCGTACTCAGGGCGAACATCTCGGCGGAGGGTTGGTAGGAACGGCTCACCGAGACGTAATAGGACTGCACTTGATCGGGCTGGTAGACCAGACCGACTCGCGGGCTCCAGGTCGTATCGGTGCGCGACAGCTCGCTGTGCGTCAGGTCATCGGCGTATTCCTGGTTGAACACGTCGTAACGCACACCCAGCAGAGCCTTCCACTGTGGCGCCAGTTCGATCAGGTCCTGTATATAGAAGCCGGCAGTGTCCTGGGTATTGGTACCCTTGGCGGTTTGCCGATTGGCCTGGAACGGCACGTCGACCAAGGCATCGCGGTACACCGGCACCCTGGCCACATTGGATTGGCTGAATACGGACTGGTCCTTCACCTGGCGCCCCAGCTCCACTCCATAGAGCAGGTTATGGTTCATCCCGGCGAGCACGGCGCGCTGCTTGAGTTCGGTCTGGTTGAACCACCCGTCCTCCTTGCGCTGCACGTTGCCGCGGTTGAGTTTTACCAGCAGTTCACCATTGGGAGCAGTGACGAAACGTGTCGGGCTGGAGTCCGCGAGTGTGTTGTTGCGATCCAGGTCGTAGTGGTAGTAACGACTGGTATTGCTCAGGCTGAAATCGTCGTTGATCCGGTAGTCGACACCCGCCGTGAACGAGAACACTTCGCTGCGGGTGTAGTCATCATCCGGGTCGGCGGCACCGAAGCGCTTGTCGCGGTCCACATCGACCGGTCGGTCGCCTCGTGCCGGGATACCGAAGTCGATCAGGCGCTTGTCATACAGATAGGTCGCGCCCAGGTCCAGTTCCAGATCATCCGAGAGCTTGAAGTAGGCCGAAGGCGCGATGGCCTTGCGGTCGATGTAGCCGTCGTCCCGGAAGGTATCGCTGTTCTCCAGCGCACCGGTCACACGAAAGGCTTTATCGCCTTGCTGCTGATCGGCCCAACCGGCATCGAACTGAGTGCGTTTTTTGCCCTCGCTGTCGACACTGACGCCGACCTCCTGCCTGGGTGCGAAGTTGGGTGTCTTGCTGATGCTGTTGATCAGCCCCCCCGAAGAGCCTCGGCCATAGAGCACCGCAGCCGGCCCCTTGATCACTTCCACCCGCTCGACGTTGGACAGATCCCGGAAGTACAGCGCATCGTCGCGAATGCCGTCGATGTACATGTCGCCAATGGCACTGAAACCACGGATGGTGACCTGGTCGCGCTGGCCGTCACCATTGGACAGGCCGATACCGGGGACATTCTTCAGCACGTCTTCCATCGACTGAGCCCCCTGATCCTTGATGACGCTCTGGGGAACCACGTTGACGGTTTGTGGGATATCCCGTAGCGGGGCATCGATCTTCAGCGCGCTCCTGCTCTCGGTCGACATGTAGCTCTGCTCGCTGTAATCACTGTTCACAGCGGTTGCCGGCAGGGTTAGAGCTGGCTGCGTTTCTGCCTGTAAATCAGGTACAACCAGAACGCCCAGCAACGACAGAGAGGCTGGGTAAATGCGCGATCGAGCCACCATGGACACCTTTGTATGAATGATCGCGCGAATAATAACGATTATCTTTTGTAAGTAAATACATATCATTCCGATACAAATCATTGACGCGACTCAGAACGATCGTCTCAATTTGATTGATGGCCGACAGAAGCGCTCCGTCCGGACGTCAAGCCTCGGGCCGTGACAGTTCAATATCCGACGCTCAGGGTAGGCGGCTACAGCTCCCCCCTCTCATGCCGATTGTCTGCGCCAGGTGCCGGGGGAAGTGCCGAATTGGCGTTTGAATGCGCGACTGAACGCGGCTTCGGAGTCGTAGCCAACGGCAAAGCCGATTTGCGCCACATTGCCGCGACCTTCGCGCAGGTGTTGAGCCGCCACGTGCATACGCCACAGCGTCAGGTATTGCATCGGTGGCTGGCCGACCAATGCCGTGAAGCGCTCGGCGAATACCGAGCGCGACATGCCCACCTCAAGCGCCAGGGCTTCTGCCGTCCAGCCCTCGGTTGGACGAGCATGCAGTAGCGCCAGTGCGCGCCCGATATGCGGATCGCGCAAACCCGCCAGCCACCCGCGCCGCTCAGCGGGAAGGCTGGCGACATACTGGCCGACGGCCTCGACGAATAACAGTTCGGATAGCTTGGCGATGACCGTTGTCGAGCCGACGCGGCCCGCCGCGATCTCACTGACAGCAAAACGGAAGGAGCTTTCGATCCAGGTGCCCGAAGCCGTCGCGCGCAGGTCCAGTTTCAATAAGGAAGGCAGCGACGAAAGCAACGGACTGAAGGGTGTTTCCGAACCGAGGAACCCGCACAACAACTGCGTGGCCTCACCGCCCCCGCCGTACTTGATCCGTGAAATGCCACCGATTTCTGGCGGCTCAATGACTTCTCTGGCCGGCATGGGCGCAAGGCTCAGATCGCTGCCAAAGGAATGAGCGTCGTTGCGAGGAAGCAGAACGAGCTCGCCTGCCCCTACCTCGATGGCGGCACCACCGTCGATTTGAATTTGCATGCGCCCAGAGGCGACAAAGTGCGACGCAATGATGTGTCGAGGTGCCGCCAGGAACGGCTTGCAATCATCCGCCGAGATTCTGCCATTGATGCACCAGGGCGCAGTGAGTTCCGCCTCGAGGAAGACGCCTCCAGACAGCCGAATCACACGCAAGACATCAGAAAGCGCATCCAACACTTGACCGCCCTCCTTTCCGGAGTCCGGAGCAGGTATTCAGGCGCACCGGTCATTCACCGCCTGAACTGCGACGCCTAGATTAGCACCAACGCGGACTCAGCGATCGGGATTGTCCCCAGAGGCTCATTGGCTCCGACGTCAACCGAAATTGCCCCATTCCAACTCAACCAGGGCAGCAGGAGATCCATATGAACAGCGTCGTTACCCTACCCGGCTCAGCGTCAGGCAACACCGCCCGTTATGCGCAAATGGTCAGATCATCGAAGAAGACCGAATGGCAGATCGATCGCGATCTGCTCCAGGACCGCAGTTTCGACTTCTCGCGCAAATTCCTGCCCGACGGACTCTCGCAGGTCGACCGCCTGACTTTTCTCGCCGCGGCCGAGGCACGCCTGCTCAGTCAGATCCAGGGCCGGACCTATGCGTATATCTTTGGCCTGGTCGAGCGTTTCATCAGCGCCAAGATGCTCGATCAGGGTCGGGCCCATGTATTTGACAATCAACTGGCGCTTGAAGCGTTGGTACGTTTTTCCAACGACGAGATCAAGCACCAGGAACTGTTCCGGCGCATGGAAACCATGATGAGTTCGAAATTACCCGCGGGATATCGTCAAGTTGCCGATCCAAACGAGGTGGCGCGCGCGGTACTCGCGGCCAGCACCTGGTCGGTGCTGGCGCTGACCTGCCATATCGAGCTGTTTGTTCAGGCGCACTACGTGCAAAGCATCGCCCCGCGCGAGGAGCTGTGCCCGTTGTTCAAGGATGTTTTCAAATTTCACTGGAAGGATGAAAGCCGCCACGTGGTACTCGATGAACTGGAGTGGCGGGACGAGCACGCGAAACTCTCGCCCGCCGAGCGCGACCAGGCAGTGAATGACCTGATTGCGCTGGTGGCGGCCGTGGACGCAATCCTGCAGGCACAATCGGCAGCCGATGCCGACTACTTCATCAGTAATGCTTCACGATCGTTCAGTGTCGATGAGTCAGCGCAAATCAAGGCCTGCGTGCTGAGCGCCTACCGCTGGCAATACATTATCTCTGGCGTGCAGCATCCTCACTTCGGCCGTTTGCTGACGCAGATGACAACGCCCGCACAGATGTCGCGGATTCAAACCGCACTGGCCCCCATCATGAGCAATTGACCGACAGTGCGCGACCGACTGCTCGTCGGCCGCGCGGCTGTGGGATGACGTGCTGATAATGAACTATCGAGGATGGCGGCCATGACGATACCGATGTGGATGCTGCTTGGGTTTGCGACCTGGACCTTGCTGCTGTTGATGGCAACCGTCGGGGTTTATCGCTGGGTAGGAATCCTGTTCTCGAGAGTTCCGATAGCCTCTTTCCGAAGCGATCGGCTCGAAGGCGAGGATTGGTATCGGCGCGGGACAAGGGCTCACGCCAACTGTGTGGAAAACCTGCCTGTCTTTGCCGTCATCGTATTCGTGATTACAGCCCTTGATGTCAATGGCGCAGCAGTGAATTACTTGTCCACACTCGTCCTGATCGCTCGCGTGTGCCAGTCACTGGTTCACGTATCCCATGAGCAAACCAATGCATTCGTGGCGGTTCGGTTTACTTTCTTCAGCGTTCAGTTGGTGTGTTTTCTCGCGCTCATTGTCATAGCCGCTTTTCACGGCATTTGAATAGGTGCCCGTTAGTCCTCAAAACGCCCCGTGCTGTCTCGATCGCGCTCGTAGCGTCGGGTGAGTGGAAACACCGGCAACCAGGCCTCGCGGCGCACGACCCAGCTCTCGTAGGTTGGCGTCAGCTGGTCAGGGGCATCCAGGGATCCGAGGTTCACTTCGATTTCGTCCGCGCTGCGTGAGAACACCGACGAACCACACTGCGGGCAGAAATGCCGCCCGGCGTAGTCACGTGTTTCACCTTCGATCGTCACTGCATCCTGATGAAATATCGCGGACGTGTGGAACAGCGCCCCATGATGCTTGCGGCAGTCGAGACAGTGACAAACGCCAACCCGGAACGGGCGCCCCGACGCAACAAGGCGCACCTTGCCGCACAAACAACCGCCGGTGAATCGGTCCATGCGGTGTCTCCTCCAGGCCGTCCGAAACGGCGTATCAGCGTGGAAACAGGAGCGTCACGGCGGCGCGAAAGCCCCAACCTTGCGGGCCGTCCTCCGGGCTGTCGAGCCAGTAGCGCGGGCCGGCCTGCACCGTCAGCGGTTGACCGCCGATTCTCAGCAGTTGGGTGACCGTCAGGTTGACCGGTACCGACCATTCGCGCGATTGCCAATTGTAGGTCGACTCGGTGTTCACCCCGTAGGTCGTGAACGTATGGGTGGTGTACGAGAGGAAGGGTTGCAGGAAGGTCTGGTTGACCTTTTCCTTGTCGTCCGGCGGGCTGTCGTCCAGGCCCCAGATATGGTTGGCCAGAATGCCTCGGGTCCAGCCGTTGGACTGCTTCAACGCCACCGCCGTCGGGCCGAGGCCCCATTGCTCGCTGCCGAGCAACTCGTCACTGCCGGTCGGTATCAGCAACGCCGGGCCGCCACCGAGTATCCAGCCACTTTCCGTGGGCTTGGTCGGCGAGAAGAAAAAACTCTGGGTGATATCGCCGGTGCCGGATTTGTCCGCCGCGCCATTGGGGGCCAGACCATGCTGATCGATGACCGGCAGAATGGTCCGGGAAATGAGGTTCCAGTCTTCGTTCAAGGCAAACGGCAGCACAGGCTGGATATTGGTCACGCTGTGCATGCCCTCACCGGTCGGCCCCATCTTCTGGTCCCAGTTGTACTGCACCGGCAGGCTGTACATCGCCGCGACCGGGTTGAGGGCTTTCTTCGCCAACTCTGCCGAATCTTCGGCCTGAGCCAGCGGGATGCAGCCCAACGCAACGACGAGTGTCGACGCGGTACCCATCCATCCTTCTTTCAAATCCATCTCACTCACCTGTAGACGCCAAAACCGGCGTTGCAAAGGGTTAGCGTAGGCAACTGTGATCGATGTGCAATTTTTCCTGGCCCCGTGTTTAACAGTTTTTGAGAGTTATTGATTCGGATTATCCCGCTGCTACGGGCAGCATTCGGCCCGCATTGACCGGCGTGCAAGCACCTGCTTTGCGTAACCGACCGGCGAGTACCAGTGCCCGAATACGAGGCGCCCAGACCAATGCCTGGAGCCAGGTCGGAACCCGAATGACAACTTTCATCACTTGAGAACCAAACACATGGGCATGTCGAATAAATGGATTGCGGGTATTGCTTTGAGCTGTGTATTTCAGGTCGGCTGTGTCTCGAAAGTGGCGCAGCAAGAGCAATACTCGGGCTTCCTGGGCAATTACCAGGGCCTGGAGGAGCAAACTACGCCGAGTGAGCAGAAAGTATTGCGCTGGGTATCGCCAGGGTTCGATCCTCGCGCGTACTCCACTGTGGTGTTCAGGCAGATGGAACTGTATCCATCGCCGCAGCCGACCGCGCGCGTCAGCCTGAAAACCCTGCAAGACTTGCAATTGATGGCCAGCGACAGCGTCAAGCTCGCCTTTGCCCGCCGCTATACGATCGTCCCTTATCCACAGTTGGCGCCGACCGATTCGCGATCGCTGATCCTGCAAGCGGCGATCACTCACGTCAGCGCCAACAACGAAGGCATGCACTGGTATGAGGCCGTTCCAATCGGGGCCATTGTCGGGGCGACACAAGCAGCCACCGGGCATCGGGATCAGACCGCCGAGATGTACATCGAAGCCAACCTGATCGACGCCAAAACCGGTATGCCGGTCGCCAAGATCGTGCGCAAGGTATTCGGCGAGACCGTCAAGAATGCCGAGCAGCCGATTGTTGCCAATGACTTCAAGGTTGCACTCAAAGGCATGACAGACGATATGCAGGCCCTCCTCCTCAAGCGTTGACGCTCAGGTAAACCCCATCGCAAGCAGACCGGCATGGGGTTTCAAGGTGACGTCACGCTGCGTTTTCCCTCTGACAAACCGTTAGCCGTGCCGACGCCTGACGTGAGGCTCAATGATGAAAATACTGGCTGAAACCTTAGCGGTCCTTATGGTGTTCTTGAGCACCTGTGCCTTGGCGATTCTTGTGATGCTCTTGAGCACCAGCGCCGAGGCGGCGACGGTGGTACCCCTCAAAGGCCAGACTTCCCAGACCATCCAGCAGGACACCAGTACCTGCCAGTCCCAGGCCAACGCGCAACATCCGGTACAAAGCACCGTGCCTTCCGGCGGTCGGGCCAAGGGTGCCGCAACCGCCGCGGTAGCCGGGGCTACCGCGGCAGAAGTTCGGGGCCGCCAACATGAAAACCTCTACGACCAGATCGACGACGATACCAAGCAAGACTATCGCCAGAACCGAGCACGCAGTGCCGCAGCTGCCGGCGCTGTCGTGGGGGGCTCCAGGCAACGTCAGGAGCGCAGGCAGAACCTGAGTGCGAGCGAACAAAGCATCACCGCCAACAACTCCGTCTACAGCAGTTGTCTGCAACAACGCGGCTACGATGTTTTGCCTTGATCGACGACGATGGCCTGAAGTGTTTATCGACCTTTTGAGCACGACTCAACGAACCTGACCGAATCCAACTTAAGGGCTCCACCGATGCGAATTGTATGTGTCCCTGTCGTGATGCTCGCGTCCTGGCTTCTGGCCGGCTGTGTCTCCTCCGCGAACGACCCGACTTTAACTTTGCAAACGGACAAATCGCCCGAGCAATATGTCGACTGCCTCGTACCGAAGTTAAAGGACGAAGAGATGAGCCCTGTCGTGTCAGGGAGCGAACGCAGCTACCGGGTTGTCGTTTCGAGCAAAGTTGCCGTAGACACTGTGTTGGAAACCCGTAGGGCACAGGATGGAGGCAATGTGTACCTTTACGAGCGCCAATTGCTGGCCTCAACCTTCAAGCCATCGAGCTTCGAGCGTGCCGCACAGGAATGCTTGTAGCGCCACACAGCGACTTGCCTGCCCTTCTCCCTCCAGACTTCGCCTGCCCCCCTCCAAAACAAAAAAGCCCCGGGCCCTTCATGAAAGGACCCGGGGCAAAGCCGTAGAACGAGAGGTGAGGATCGTTTACGCCGCGACAAACAAACCATGTACGCGATGTGCGTCAACGCTCCTCGAGATCCATTTAAAGCGGTAACGACCCTGATTCAAAGCTAATAAGAATCAAAAATAATCTTTCACAAACATGGCGCACAAAAAACACAATCATTGATTTGTATCCTGATAGTTCAGGTTGCAATTGAAACCTGTCGCAACAGCGAAGTTAGTTCATCCAAGCGTGGCTCCGCGCAACCCCACCTGCCCGAGCTTGCAGTTTTCGGATAGCGCAGATAATTCATTCCAAGCATTATTCACGGTGTCCAAATCAAAAACCGTGGGTCATCCAGCAATGCTTTTCCCTTGTTTGATTCAACTGACACCTCTGACAGGCCGGGCTGTTTGCCGCACGGCACGCCTCTGAAACGAGCCAGTCCGGCATTGTAAATGCGACATACAGTGCACCTTCCGCCTGGCCCTCATCTTCGTTCACTTCCCAGACCAGAATGTACCGAGCCAAATCCGGCCCCTATACTCAGGCCAGCACCGCCTGAACGGAAGATTTCTATGAGCTACACCTTCAAGTTGAAAAATGGCGCCGTGGCGGTATTCGACCCGGACAGCGCCATGCTTTCCATTACGACACCCCATGGAGATGTACAAAATTCCACGCTAGGTAGAGCTGAGTCGCGTCTGTTGGACCTGCTGCTCATGGAGCCAGGTGTCACTAAAAGCCGCGATGAAATCATCGACTACACCTGGAATGACCGCGTGGTTGCCTCTGGCAGTTTGAACCAAACGGTTTTCTCACTACGCAATATTCTCAATGACAGTCGAGATCACGAGATCCTGATGACTGTTCCTCGACGTGGATATTGCTTCAACCGGCAATGTGTCGTCGATGCAGAAGCAGATGTACCGGAACCCCGAGGGGAAACAGCGCAGCCACCCGCGCCCATCACTGAGCAACTACCGCCACCGGGTGGTGATGAACTGCTGGCACCTTCAGGTAAAACCATTAAATCCACCCGCATTACAAAGGCCCAACTGATCGCTTATGTCGTTACGCTGGCAGTCGTTGCCTTTACTATTTTTCAATTCGACTTCGACGCGCCAAAAATTGAAATTTCCAGCGTCGACAAGAATGGACTGGTCATACACGCCGTGGGCAGCGATCTTGCCGAGGCTCAAGCGCTGATGGATCTGTCGGTCAAACAAACTGAACAGCTACCTCCAAACCTGAAGGGTCAGGTCTGGATCAACCTGTATAAAGCCAATTATTCCGTTTCGTGCATTCGCCCGGATCTAAGCACTGCAAATCTGCAATTGAACAGCAGCGAAAGAGACCTCGCCTTGATGATCCGTCAATGTTTGGAAGTCACCCTATGAAGTTTGAAATTCCGCAAGCCATTCACTGGCCAATCATAGCCTTGGTCAATGCACTGTGCATTTTCTCTCTTGCTTACTCTCCTTCGCACTACATGGAAAACATCAGTTATCAAACAAAAGCCCGACAATGGCTGGAAGATCTTGATCAACTGAACACCGAAGAGTACCTCACTATCGGGCATGGCCGACTCACTGGAACCACGCTGGAAAGCCTGAATGGAAAAATCCGCAATGCGACCATTTCAGCGAATATAATCGGTGAAAGCAAAACCCACGTCGAAATCAAAGTCAGCAACATCAAACTCAGCCAGGACAATGAACTTTTTGCCATTGAAAAGACCCCTGACCTGTTCTTCAGACGTCAATATGTCTTGCAAGAAGGCGCCATCCTAAACTACGAATTGATTCCGACGCCGGATAAAAACGCCGTGTGCTTTTACGTACATGAACTTGGCCGCTTGCGCTGCATGAACCATTAATCGGCCTCCCGAACTGACTCAACTCCCGCTTGGCACAGGTTCATCTCAAAGAGTTTTTCAAACAAAAATAACACTTATTGATTTGAATCAAACGCCTCTCCTGCGAAAAATCCCTCGCCGATAATCTTTGGAATCGAGCCTGCTTGATTCTCGTCCGGGACAATGCCCTATACAGGAGAATCAAGTGAAAGCCATGCATATCCTGCGAATCCATAAATCGACGACTTTCGGATTCCTGGCGGTTTTATTTTTCTCCGCCATGCCACTTTATTCGCTAGCGCACGACGAGCACTCCGTCGAAAGCACGACCATTGAATATTATGAAATTGAAACAAGCCCGGATGACCGCCAGAAACTATCGCATCTGAAAATCCATAGCGAGAATGAGTATCATGCGGACGAACAGGACAGTGATTTTACTCTCCCTACCCCTTCACAAAGTGATACCGGCAGGCGTTACGCCAACTCGCGCATATTTTTTTGAGGAACGTGGTGTTTGCCGGGGCAAGCAGTGATCGGCCCCTTCTGACGACCTCGTAAATATGAGTTATTGACTTTGGCAGACACCATCGAAGTGAGATTATTTGCAGCCCAAGTCGTGGCAGAGATGCAGCTGACATTCTGCTCTGCCTGAATCAACTGTTAATAAGGAATCGTCTCGATGCTACTGAAAAACTTCGTCACCGTGTCGTTTGGTTTATTGCTTTCTCTCAAGGCCATGGCCGACGACAAGGGTGTCTACAGTGCCAAATTGACGAGTGTCGAAATCAACAAGAAGGTCCCAAGCGCAGTGAAAACCAGCTATCAGGTAAAAACCGGTTATTGTATTGACGACTTTTACTCCTTTACAGCTGCAGCCATTGACCCGATGAAACCCCAATCGCAGATCTTCAGTTCGAAAATTGACCCGCGCAACGTTCAACACATGGACGATTCACCGTTGGACAACAAGTACGCATTTTCGGCGGAACTGGAACTGATCCGGGGACTCTGACAACCCGTTCAAAGCCTATGGCAATGGGGTCGACCTCACCGACCGACAGGACGCCGAATCGCGTACCTTCTCCATGACTGCCTGTCAGGCTTGACCCTAATCATTTAACAGATGAGCCTTCAATTTCATGAGTATCGCACCGCCCGACGAGATCTTTCATTTGTCTTCTGCCTTGCCGAGCCAACTGAATAGAACAATAGGCAAATGGGAAATGAGCCTTATTCCGGCCGAGCAAGAGGCGCGCATTCGGCAACATAAGCTCTTTTACAGTCCCGAACTCCAGTGCAGCCGTCTTGAGTTCGACTCATCCGTCACCCTGGTCAGTTCTGTCCCTGCCGGGTTCGTGACATTCGCCATCTCGCAGCCCCCGGTTGGACGCCCCGTCGTAAACAATCACAAACTAAGGCCTGACGAAGTCATCGTACTGCACAGCGATGAAACGGTGCATTACACCTGCGAACCGAATGAAACACTTTTCACCATCACCACCACACTGGAAAACTATGACCGGTGCCGCCAACATCACTCTGTCATAGATATACTTGCAAACAGAACACAACACAGCTTCCAGGCTGAAAACTTTCAATTCATACAATCTGCCATTCAAGCCATCAGCGCCTGCTGTGTCGACATCAACGACGCTGCTTCAGTACAACGCAGCGAAGCAGAGGGTTCAGCAATTGAAAGTGTGGTTCTTGCTTCTCTGTTGCAGTCATTGACGCCCGCTGGCGGCTTCAGCCGCAAAGTCCCGACAAGACGAAAGGTGGCGATAGAAGCCATACAATACATTCATGAAAACACTAAAAAAACGCTCTCTATAAAAACGCTCGTAAGGCAACTTGAAACCACCACTCGCACCCTGCATTTTGGCTTTATTGAAACGTTCGGGATGTCGCCAATCGCCTATATCAGAAACCTGAGACTCGCAAGTGCCCGTCGCGACCTGATCAATAAAACGTGGCCCACCGTGACAGAAACCGCGATGTTCTGGAACTTTCACCATCTGGGCCGGTTTTCCAAGGCGTATCAGATTGCTTACGGAGAGACACCGTCAGAAACGGCCAGGCGTAACTCAGCCAAGCCCAGGAACACGACCTCATCCGTTTACAATCAGGTCGTTGGAGATAAGAGTTATCGTTAACGGACGTTTATCAATGCCCTGCAAATGATGATTAATAATTTCCTTTGTTTGACCACAGTTACCCACCATTGCTTATTTGCCCACTCAAGGAGATAAGCATGCAACATCGAATAAACACACTGCCACTCAAGCAGAAAATCGCCCTGTGCATTGCTGTCTATGCAAGCGGCATCTTATTGGCCTGGGTCATTGACTGGTACTGAAGACGTTTAATCCGCGACTGCAAGGTGCACAGTGAAATATTGATACCTCGGGGTTTTTCGATGATTGCCGCATATAAAGCGTTACTTGGAAGGCAAGCAGTCACTGTATGCCTGATTGCTGCGACGGGCTGGGCCGCATGGTTCTGTGCTGGAGGACTGGCTGAGCAATTCATCGCACGGAAGTTGAATAACGTTTATGCCGATCTGCGGGCTGCTCAAGTGGAGCCTAATGCGCAGATCGACAAAGTACTGGAAACCCTCGGCGATCTTGATCGTTCGGGCCAGGAATGCTCGGTCGAGCAATACTCACAACTGGCTGACCTGGTTAAAAACCAGCGATTTGTTGATCAAGCGGCAATCCAGTTGCCCAACGGCAAGATCTGTTCCTCCTACGGACAAGAACTCCAGTCGATACCAACCGGTAACGAGAAGCGTAAGTTCTCCGTTGGAAAACGAAGCTATTGGGTCGATTCCGCTCACGCAGTTTCTGCGGACAGCGACTTTATCATTGTGTCGGAACAGTCAACCTACGTCTGGGCAAACAAGAAGATCCTGCTCGACAATTTGAAGTTTCCCGAGGACCTGCAACTGGACCTCATCGGCCCCGGCGGCGCAGTGCCCATTGCCTCCACGGGCCCTCAGCCGCTGATGATGCAGAAGCCGTTCCACCTTGAAGAACTGGTTACCTCGGCAGACAAGGTCCTGATTGCCTTTGCGGGCAACCGAAATGAACTGATCGCCGTCATCTCTCTTCCGTTGAGTTACCTGACAAGTCTCAAATTCAAATTATTCATTGGCCTTGTGTGCGTGTTCGCAGCGCTGCTCTTGCTCGCAAGGTGTGCCCAACGGTATTACACCTCTATCGCCGTACGGCTTCGTAATGCCATGAAAGCCAACACACTGGGTGTTCACTACCAGCCTATCGTTAACTTGACGACGGGCTATCTGGTTGGCGCCGAATCACTTTCTCACTGGAGCGACAACGGCACCCATGTGCCTGCGGATGTTTTCATTCCAGTGGCGCAGAAGTCTGGATTGATCCGCGAACTTACACGCTCGGTTATTCGGCAAGTGGCGCAGGATTACAGCACCTACCTTTGGGCGTGCAAGGACTTCTACATTACGGTCAATCTTTGCGCCCAGGATATTCAGGACCCAACCCTTCCAGACTATGTGGCCGACCTGCTGGCAACCTACAACATGCCCGCGTCCGCCATGACTTTTGAAATCACTGAAAAGACCTTGCTCGATCAGAAGCCTGCCGCCCTGCAATTGCGACGACTTCGTGCGTGTGGTCATCGCATTGCCGTGGACGACTTCGGTATCGGCTATTCCAACCTCTCGCTCCTGGATTCGGTGCCTTTCGACATTCTGAAAATAGATCGCTCATTCATCGCAGACGACAAGATCGCTGCCGAGGATGCCTTGTGGCGACACATTGCCCGGTTGGCCAAGTCGCTAAGACTCAAGGTCGTGGCCGAAGGTGTCGAGACTCAGGAGCAACTGCCGCATCTGGTTTCGGAGGGGGTTGTATTGGCGCAAGGCTGGTTGTTCTGCAAAGCGCTGCCTGTTCAAGCGCTGGCAAGACGCTACTTTCAATGCCCGGCAAACATCCCGCCGTACGACCCAAAAATATCAATCAATGACTTCTATTAACCCCTCATGGCCCCTCAAATGCTCGCCGAACCCTAACACCTGACAAACCTGTACAAGGACTCCACCACACATGCGACTTCGAAACCTTGGCTTCGCTTCACTGCTATCGTTGCTGTCTTTTCAAGCGCTCGCTGATGACAAAGGCTTATATCTTGGCGCTGGCGTAAGCAGCATACAGACCGACGAATCCAGACTGGACGACGACGACACCAGCTACAAGGTTTATGCCGGGTATCGCGTCAACAGCTACCTGGCCTTCGAGGGGGCCTACGTCGATCTCGGTCAATTCAAGGACAAGGATGTCGATTTCGAAGGCAAATCGGCTCAGGCTGCCGCCCATGTCGGCTTTCCGCTGGGCGATCGGATGCGGGTATTCGGCAGTGTCGGTGCTCACGCCTGGGACGCCGACGGCAATGCCACCGACGACGATACCGGGGTTGACCTGACCTACGGTGTCGGTCTGGAGGTCGATGTCTTTCGCAACATCGGCCTGCGCGCTGAATACGAAGTTCTGGAAGTCGGAGAGATCAACCTGAACCAGACGACCGCATCCGCCTACATGCTTTTCTGACACTGCTACAACTGAGCGGCCTTGCGGTCGCTCAGCACTCGATCATGGTGCGAACTCCCTTTCAGGCGTAATCAGGATTCCTTCGGTTCCTGCGCGGGGGCCGGGTACCACTTGTCCCTGGGCACCCATTTCTCCTGTTGCGGATCGCCCAGGTAGTGCGGCGACATGATCTGCACGCCGTACTCGTTGAACACATCCTGGATGTTGGCGTGCAGCATGCTCAGCAGCACCGCGCGCGGCCGAGGCTGACTGGGAATGGCCTGGGCCACCAGCCGGTATTCCGGGTAGAAGTCCGACAATGCGGTCTGGAACACTTGGGCCGGCGGCACCTCGAGTACCCCCGGCGTGCGTTTTGCGGCCTCCAGCAACATCGCCTCCACCTGCCGCCACGGCGTGTCGTAGCCGATGGTCACGACGGTGTCGACCACATAGCCGGGGCCTTGTACCACCCGCGAGTAATTCTTGGTGACGGTGCCGGTGATCATCGAGTTGGGCAGGGTCAGCACCTCGCCCAGGCCGGTGCGAATGCTAGTGGTAAACATGCCCAGTTCGGTCACCGTGCCTTCGTAGTCGCCAATGCGCACAAATTCGCCGGGGCGCAGGGTTCGGGTGTAGGTCAGGATCAACCCCGCCGCCGCCTGGCCCACCACGCTGGTGGCGCCCAGGGAAATCATCAGGCCGATCAATACCGACAAGCCTTTGAATGCATCGGTGCCAGCACCCGGCAGGTACGGATAGGCCATGGCCAGGGCAAACAGCCAGATCGCCAGGGACGTCAGGCGTTGGGTCGGTTGCAGGGTTTCATGGTTCAGCCAGCTCAGGGTTCCCGGTACAGCCATGCGCCGCAGTATCCGCCGCATGAATGCGGTTGCACCGCGGGCGATAAAGAAGATCGCCAGCGCCACGCCCAGCCCGGGTATGGCACCGACGATCCCTTGCAGCAGATAGTCGCCGAGCTCCAGCAGATAGTTGTTGAGGCTTTCGCCCCAGGGACGGGTATAGGGAAAGCGCGACAGGACAAAGCCCAGCCATTCGTAGGTCAGCAGCAACACGACGATCCAGCGCACCAGCTCCAGCAGGCGGCTGGCTAGCGGATACAGGTAATTGGCGTCGACCAGCGGAACCTTTCCGACTTTCAGGGCCTGGGTGTGCCGATGCATCAGTTCGGGCAATTTCTTCAGCACTCTGCGCCGCAGGTACGACATGCCGAATAGCAGCCCGATGTAAACGCCGGTGGCGATCAACGCGGCAACTACAGAGCGCAGGATCAATTGCAGGCTGCGGGCTTCCCGGGTTTCGGCCACGACCTGGCGCAGCTTGCCAGCCGCGGCTTCGGCGGCCTGCTGTACCGAGTCGTATTCGGTCTCGTCGAAGTCCTTGGGCGAAACGATAAAGGCGCGCCGGCTACCCAGCAGCACCATGTAGCTTTTCATGATCGGGTCGATGGTGACATTAAGGTCGTCCGTATCATCCAGCGCCTCAGCGATCACCGCTTTCGCCCGTTTGACCCGCGAGGCCGGGGCTTCACCGAGGATGGTCGCGCGAAACACCATGATGCTGCGGTTGGCCACTTTCAATTCAATGGGAGCATCAACCACTTTCAGTGCATCCTCGGCCCACAGCTGCACCGAACAAAACATCCCGAAAACAGTAAACATTACAGCGAGCAGCCTGCTCCGCATGTGTCGGATCCTTACGTCACGAAATTCAGATCGAGGGTACGTATCGCAGCGTAGTTCACCGATGAACGGTTGTCAGATTTGAGCCACAGGCAGTTTCCTTACCCGTCTGTTTCCTTGAAACAGCGAGCTCAAGCCCCAGAAGTTGTGCTCTTGACCGGATTCTCGAAACATTGAAGTTCCCTGTGGGAGCGAGCCTGCTCGCTCCCACAGGTTGAGATCTGCTCAGGTGGATCAAGCTGACCCGGTACCCGGTTCAGCGTTGATTCAAGGGTTGACCTGGTAACCCTTGCCCTGCAAACAACTGCTGTAGGCCGACGCAGTGTTCGTTTGCGTGGTTTTCGCATCCGAACGGCGTTCCTGACGCTGGCGCGAACCACCGACAACCATACCGGCCGCGGCGGTTTCCTTGGCGCGGTCCTGGCGGACGTTCTGTTTCACGTCACTGTCGACACGATCATCAAACTCATCGTGCTGATTACTGCGCACACCAGACGCCACGGCGCCGGCAGCAGCCCCCGCGGCCGCCCCTTTGACCCGCCCGCCCGATGGCGTCGAAGACGTCGATGCAGCCTGACTGTTGGCAATGCTCTGGCATTCGGACATATCTGCCTGCGTTTGTTGCGAACTTTGCCCTTTCATCGGCACCACCGATTGCGCCCATAGCGGGGCACTCAAAACCGACAAGGCGAGACACAGACTGATGGGTGACAATTTTTTCATGATGACCTCCGGATGAACGTGGTTCACCCCCAACAGGAGTTTAGATCAGCCCCCGTCAGCCACCCGGTTACTGACCGGCGGTGGGCTCGATCTCCATCACCAGTCGGTCGTCGGCCCAACGCACCGGCACGGCCTCCAGTTGCGCGCCTTTACACGGGCCGTCGATGCAGTGCCCGTCGTCATAACGAAACATCGCGCTGTGATGGGCGCACATCAGGACCTTGCCCCGATAAGTGCAGAACTGCTGCGGATTGAAGTCCAGCGGCACCGAGAAATGCGGGCAGCGGTTGACGTACACCCACACCTGTTCGCCCTGACGCACCGCCACCAGCCCGGCGGGATGCAATTGCTGGTGCTGCGGCAATCCCAACGCCCCGCCGTCGGCGATGTCATCGAGTCGGCACAAGGTAATGCCGGTCATGGAAAACCACGCAGTTCAGGGTTGCCCAGGCTCCAGTGCCATGGGCGAATCTGAATGCTGGCGAACAGGCCCGCCTGCACGTAGGGGTCGTCCTGCATGAACGCTTCCACCTCCGGCAGGCTGCCCGCCTCAATGACCAGCAACGTGCCAGTCATCGACGCGCCCGCATCGTCAAGAATCGGACCGCCGAGACGCACGACGACCCGATGGTCCCCGGTGGCACGCAAATGCGCCTGGTGACTGGGCCGCAGACGCTGGCGCAGCGCCTGACTATCCGAATGATCAGTGGCAAATACCGCAAAGAACTGGCCCATGATTCACGCGGATTCCATGACAAATTCATAACACGCGCGTTTGAACGGCACTTCCATACCTAGCCTGGCGGACACATCGTCGTGGGTGTTCAGGTCTTCATAGATCACCTGCAACGACTGTTTCACCCCAAACACGGCGTCGGACGCCAGGTACGGATCATCGTGATTGAACAGGTGCGTCACCAGTTTGCGATAGCCCGGCACATCAATCATGAAATGCAGGTGCGCTGGCCGCCATGCATGGCGGTTGGCAGCGTCGAGCATGCGCCCCACCGGGCCATCGGTCGGTATCGGGTAAGCCACCGGGACAATGGTGCGAATCGCGAAGCAGCCATCCGCGTCGGTTCGATAGCGCCCGCGCAAGTTGCCGAAAGGCTGTTCGGTGTCCTGGCCGGAATACATGCCGTTTTCAGCGGTCTGCCAGACGTCCAGCACCGCACCGGCCAGTGCATTGCCGTGAGTATCGACCACGCGCCCGCGCACCAGCGCCGTTTCGCCGGCGGTGAAGGCCATGTTTTCGCCGAATTCGCGATCCGGCATGCCATCGATGTAGAACGGCCCGAACACCGTGGTCTCGGTCGCCATCGCGCTGTGCCGATGGTTGATCGCATCGACCAGCATCGAAATGCCCAGAGTGTCCGACAGCAGAATGAATTCCTGGCGCACCAGGCCATCGCATTTGTGCCCGGTGTCGGTCAGAAAACCAATGCCTTCGAACCATTCCTGTTCGGTCAATTCGACTTCACTGACAAACGCATGCAGGTGGCGCACCAGGCTTTGCATGATCTGTCTGTAACGCGCGTTGGGCGCGTCGTTGAAGCTGTTCACTGCCTGTTGGGAGATCAGTGACTCCATGGCTTTGTCTTGATCGGTCATTGTTGTTATTCCGACGAGGATAAGAGTGGCTGGCAGATCAGGCTGGGGCCTGACCTGTCAGAGCCCGGTTCAACAACGCCTCAATCGGGCCTTGTTCAAACGGCCGCGGATTGTAGTAAGGGCTGGCGCAGGCGATTTGCGCGGCTTCGGCCGGGCCGTTTGCCGGAAAGCCGATATCTGCCAGGGCCAGTGGAATGCCCAGCTTCTGGTTCAGTGCGTACAGCAAGGCGCCGACCTCACTCGCCTCGCTCCCGCCCAATGCCCGTGCAGCCCGCTGCAATGGCCCCGCCGCCGCTTCGCGGTTGTAATGCGCGGCGTGGGGCAAGACGATGGCGTGCGCCTGGGCATGGGGCAGATTGAACGTGCCACCCAGGGTGTGGCAGAGCTTGTGGTGCAAGGCCATGCCGACCGAGCCCAGACAAATGCCCGCCAGCCACGCGCCATACAATGCCTGGCTGCGCGCCTCGGGGTCATCGGGATGGTTGACCACGCCCAGCAAGGCCTGCGCCAGCGAGCGAATCGACTCTTCGGCCATGAAGCCGATGATCGGGTTGGCGTCCTGGGCGTACAGCGCCTCGACCGCGTGGGCCATGGCGTTCATGCCAGAGCACGCGGAGATTTGCGATGGCAGGGTCAAGGTCAATTGCGGGTCGTAAATCACGGTCTTGGGCAAAACCCGGATATCACGCCCGGTTTTTTTCAGGCGGTTTTCGGTCAAGCCATAGATCGGTGTCATCTCGGAACCGGCATAGGTGGTCGGCACTGCCACGATGGGCAGACCGGAATCCATGGCAATCGCCTTGCCCAGGCCGATGGTCGAGCCACCGCCAATGGCCACGCAGCAATCGGCATCCAGCCGCGCCGCCTCGATGCGCGCCGCTTGCGCCACCTCCAGCGGAACGTGCATCACGGCCTTCGAATAAACACCGGCGGCACGATAACCGAGCAATGCGGCGACCTGTTCGCCGAGCCCATGCTGTTCCGGTGTGGTGAGGATCAGCGCACGCCGGGCGCCCAGCCGCTCGATTTCTTCCGCCAGCGCCGATAGCTTGCCCCAGCCGAACACCACACGGGTCGGCAGGCTTTGGTAAACAAAAGGATTCATGGCTGGCCTCAGCGCTTGTAATACGCAGGAATGTTGGCGTCGACGTTGACCCAGACCGAACGGGCTTCGGTGTAATCATGGATCGCTTCGAAACCCATTTCCCGGCCATAGCCGGACTGACCGACACCGCCAAACGGACTGCCCGGGTTGACCCGTTTGTAGCAGTTGATCCAGCACATGCCGGCGTGAATCGCGTCGGCCATTTTGTGCGCGCGGCTCAGGTTCTGCGTCCACAGGCCGCTGCCCAGTCCGTATTCGGAGTCGTTGGCGATGGTCAGGGCTTCTTCGTCGGTGCTGAAGCGCACCACGGTCACGAACGGGCCGAAGACTTCCTCCTGGCAAACGCGGTCACCGGGCTTGGCCTCGACCACCGTCGGCTCGATGTAAAATCCATTGGCCAACGCCCGGTCGTCCGGTGCCTTACCGCCGGCGAGAACCTTGCCGCCCTGCTCGATGGCGATGTCGATATACGTCATCACCCGGTCGCGGTGCAGCGCCGAAGTCAGCGGGCCCATTTCGGTGTCCGGGTCCAACGGGTCGCCCAATCGGATAGATTTGGCCAGGGCGATGAAGCGTTCAAGGAATTGGTCGGCGATGTCTTTGTGCAGAATCAGCCGCGAGCCGGCGATGCAGGCCTGGCCCTGGTTGTGAAAGATCGCCCAGGCCGCGCCGTTGACCGCTGCTTCCAGGTTGGCGTCCTCGAACACGATATTGGCGCCCTTGCCGCCCAGTTCCAGCTGAATGCGCTTGAGGTTGCTTTGGGAGGCTTCGACAATCCGGCGCCCGGTGGCGGTCGAACCGGTAAAGGCAATCTTGCCCACATCGAGGTGTTCGGCCAGCGCTTGCCCGGCGGTATGGCCGTAGCCCGGCACCACGTTGACCACACCTTTGGGGAAGCCGACTTCGCTCATCAGCTCGACGATGCGCAAGGTCGACAACGGAGTGATTTCCGATGGCTTGATCACGATGGTGTTGCCCGCTGCCAGCGCCGGGCCCATTTTCCAGCTGGTGAACATCAGCGGGAAGTTCCACGGCACGATCTGCCCCACCACGCCAATCGGCTTGCGTTGCACATAGTTGAGGAACCCCGCTTCGACCGGAATCACCGAGCCTTCGATCTTGTCGGCCATGCCGCCGAAATAACGGAAGCACGCCGCCGTGCGCGGCACGTCGAGGCCACGGGAGTCGCGGATCGGGTGCCCGGTATTGAGGGATTCGAGCTGCGCCAGTTCTTCGCCGCACTCTTCGATCTTGTCTGCCAGTTTAAGCAACAGGCGTCCGCGTTCGGCGGCGCCCAAGGCAGACCAGGCCGGGAACGCACGTTTGGCGGCGGCGACAGCGAGGTCGATGTCAGCGGATTCGGCGGCAGCGATGCGGGTGATCAAAGAACCGTCGTGGGGCGATACCACGTCAATGGTGCCGCCAGCGACCGCGTCCACGAAACGGCCATCGATATAGAGCTGATTTTGCATAATGGTTTCCTCGCACCGCGCGGCTAGCGCAGTGTTTGACGAAGTGATTCTTGAGCGCTTTGCCCGGCGCGAGGCCGGGCCGGACACGAAGTCCTAGAACTCGATCGGATACGGCTTGAGCTCGCCGCTTTCGTAGCGTTGCGGCAGGTTCGGCGTGGCGTTTTCCCAGACCATCAGCATCGAGCGCTTGGTCGAGTAACCCTGGTGACGGATGTCGGCGGGCATGGCGCAGATGTCGCCGGCACGCATGGTGATGCGCGCACGGGGATTGCCATCGTCCTTGTCGCCGACGTCCCAGATGATCTCGTCGGACATTTGCAAGAACCACTCGATACGGTCGTTGCCGTGGAACACCGGCAGGATGAATTCCTCGGTGGTCGGGCAGAACAGGCTGGCCTTGCACACCGAGGTCACCGACGGGTTCCAGGTCACGTCGGAGCGCGACAGGTACTTGAACAGGTTGAAGGCATGCAACTCACCTTCGAAGCCTTCGGCGGCGTGGACTTCAGGTTCGTCCTGCGGCACGTCGATGAACTGGCGGTTGACCGGCAGGTCGTCGCGCAGCGGCGAGTCATCCTTCAGGCCCGGCATGCGTTTGGTGGCGATGCGGGAGCGCTCGATGGCTTCGATGTTGTTGCCGTTCTTGCGACCGAATGCGCTGCCGGTTTCTTCCGGGGCGGCGAAGGGGTCGAAGGTGGCGTTGGTCCAGTCGCGCAGGATGGCCTTGAAGGTGGCCATGATCAGCGGCGTTTCGAAGTTTTCGGTGTAGTTGACCCCGGCCGCCTTGAGCGTGCCGTTGAAGGTGCCGGCATACAGGTCGACCTTGCCGTAGTAGTTGCGGGTGCCGATGACGTGGTCAAAGTTGACCCAGCCATAGAAAAAGCCCCAGGCCACGTCGCGCATCATGGCGCGCAGGAAGGCGTCGACCGGAATCAGGTGCGAGCGGGTCTGGCCTTTGGCCGGCCAGGTGATGCGAGCGAAATACTCGTCACGCGACAGTTCAAAGGCGCCGAGTTTGAATGAGCAGTAGCCGGTGACGGCGTGGGGCGCGCTGGCCTGGACTTCATTGTCGGCAAAATGCGCGGTGTCGGCAGCGGTTTCAAGCATGGCCATGGCGGGATTCCTCTTGTTCTTTTGGATTGGGCGGTCAGATACGGCAGATCACTTGAAGCAGATGTCTGCCCATTTCTCGACCGACAACGGGCCTTTGATGGTCTGCTGCAGAATCACGCCCGGGCGGCTGGCCTCGAAGCGATAAGCCGTGCCGAGCGGCAACAGGCACTGATGACCGCGCTTGAGCAACACGTAGCCCATCGGTTTGCCCGCCGGCATTTCACCGGCCAGGTGCGTGCCCTCGCCGGCTTTCAACGGCGCATCGAGCTTGAGGAAGTCCACGCGAACTTCACCGTCCATGACGATGGCAAACTCGTCGTGCGCGGCGGTGTACCAGGGCGACTGGCCTTCGGCGCGCAGGGTTTCGACGACGTAGCCGAGGTTGAAACCGACCACGACCTTTTCATAAGGGCTGGAATGATCGGCCACTTCGAAAATGTTGGAAAAGGCGTAGTGGCTGGCCTGGCCGCTGATGATTTCCACCGAGCCTTTGGTGTAGTTGTCCAGCGAGCCGAAGACCGTTTCGATTGCAGCGCTACTCATGGTTTTCACCGTTTTGTTGTTGTAGTAACAGTGAGCCAACAGTACGTCGCACCCGCTCTGCGAACAATTAGAGGACCGGCGACAACAGTGTTTGCGAAACGCAAACACTGTAGGAGCGAGCTTGCTCGCGAAAAAATCAGGCACACCGCGTTTAACCTGGATGCCCGCGTCATTGTTGACAGGCAGGCCATGTACCGCTCAACGAACCCAGCCACGCTCCAGCAAGGGCTTGTCCCAGCATGGCTCATCGCCGAAGTTGTCCACCAGAAAGTCGATCAACGTACGCACTTTCAAGGCCCGGCGCTGGGTGGCGGGATACACCGCCGAGAAGTTGAACGAGGACAACGCATACTCCGGCAATACCGGAATCAGCCGGCCGCTGAGCAAGTCATCGCTGGCCACCAGGGTCGGCAGGCAGACAATGCACACACCGGTCTGCGCGTAATCGCGCAGCAAATGCACCGAGTTGGAGCGCACCTGGCCCGGCAGGCTCAGTTCCACTTGCTCGTCTTCGCGGGTGAAGATCCAGCGGTTGCGCGACGGATAGCCTTCGTACAAGGCAATCTTGTGTTGCAACAACTCCTGGGGATGGCTGGGCACGCCGAACTCGTCGGCGTAATCAGGCGACATGCAGAACAATCGACGCACGCTGAACAGCTTGCGCTCGATCAGGGTTTCGGCCATCGGCGGGAACATCTGGAACGCCACATCGAAGCCTTCTTCGATGGGGTCCACCACCCGATCATTGACGATCACGTCCACTTCGATGTCCGGGTACAAGCGCGTGAACTCGGCCAGCATGCGGCCGAAGTGACCGATGGCGAACCCGGGCAACATCTGCACGCGCAATTTGCCGGTGGGCTTGGCCCGCAGCTCGCGCATGTGTTCGGTCAGCGAGTTGAAGCCCGCGACCATGTCGGCGCATTCCTTGTAGTACGTCTCGCCCACTTCGGAGAGCCGTACATGACGGGTGCTGCGATGAAACAGCGGCGCGCTGATGAACTGTTCCAGTTGCTGGATGCGGTGGGTGATCACCGAGCGAGTCACGCCCAGTTGCTGGGCCGCCTTGGCGAAGTTGCCGGTTTCGGCCACCCGCACAAAGGCTTCGACACTGAGTAAACGATCCATGGGCAGGTTCTCTGGATGCTTTTGTTCTTATAGGAACAGCGAGGTTAGCCTGTCGGCACCTCGCACTCCAGATCCCGGGCGAAAACCTGCTTGTAGGAGCGAGCTTGCTCCTACATGAGATCAACGATTGAGCCAAGGGTAACGCGCGGTATCCTGGTTGCCGTAGTCAGGGTCCAGGTAGATGAAGCAGCGCTGGATCTTGAAGTCGCGAATTTCGAACACGTCGGCCCAGTAACCGGCACCGGCGGGTGTCGGTACGCCGGCGCGCCAGTGGCCGTCGACGTGTTCACCGAAACTGGTGCCTTCACAGACCAGTGTATCGGTGCCCGTGAGGATCCAGTTGAAGTGTGCGTAGTCGTGAGTGATCGACTTCAAGCGGCCGCCCAGGTCGGTGAACATCTGACCGATCTGTTCACGACCGGTGGCCAGCCCCCACTTCGGGAACAGTACCTGCGCGTCGTCGGCGAACAGGTCGAGAATGCTGCCACCGGTGGAGGTGATGCCACCGTTGTCGAAGGCTTTGAGGTATTCAAGGGCAACGGATTTGCGTTGTTCGTCGGTCATCGTCAGGGTGCTGATCATGGCTGTCTCCGGATCGTTATGAGCGTGTTATTAACAGGGGGCTGTCAGTGCAGCGACTTGATGTACGTGATGATCTTCTGGCGTTTGGCCGGGTCGCCCTGGGAATAGACCATTGCACTGCCCGGCGCGACGGCCTGGGTGTCGGACAGCCAGGCTTCAAGCGTTTGCTCGTCCCAGACCTTGCCGGACATGGCTTTGCTATAGCCGTCGCTGTAGGTGAAGTTCGACTCGCTGGCGGCCTTGCGACCGATCAGCCCGAACAGGTTCGGCCCCTGCCCCGGCGGCCCGCCCTTGTCGAAGGTGTGGCAGACCGCGCAATGGTTGGTCGCCAGTTTTTGCGCGAGTTCAAGATCGTCGGCCTGAGCAACGCCAGCCAGGCCGAAACTGGCTGCCAGCATCAACAGGACCGGGGCTTTCCGCGGGAAATGACTCATAGTGTTGTTCTCATGCAATCACCGATTAAGGCATCGACGGGCCGCGCGTGAAGGCGGCCCGGGCTTGATTCAGATGCGGCTCGCCTCTTTGTGCGCCTGGTTCGCTGCGCGATAGGCAAAGGCGATGATCGGGCCGAGTGTCGAACCGCCAGCCCAGTAGGCACGACCGGAGGCAGACGCCACGCAGTTGCCGACACCGTACAAACCCGGGATCGGCGCATTCGCGTTATTGAGCACCTGCCCGACGGAGTTGGTCTTCGGACCACCCTTGGTGTCGAGGTTGCCGCCAGTAATCAACGCCGCGTAGTACGGACCTTTCGCGGCCAACGGGTACATCGTCAGGTTACCGGTGCGGTCGGGTTTGACCGGGCCGGTGAAGACGCCCTGGATCGCCAGCTCACCACGATGCAAGTCCAGATCCTTGCCCTTCTTCGCCAGCTCGTTGAAGCGCTTGAGCGTGGCCTTGAGGCTGAGATTGAAATCCGCACTGAGCTTCAGGCCGCCAATGTCGGAAGCATGTTTATCGAGTCGCGCCGCGATGTTCGTCGCCAGTTCTTCGAGGGTTTCACCACGGACCACATGGCGGTCATTGCCGCCCTTGGGCACGATGGGCGAACCGTATTCGTCGCTTGCGCAGTTGTCCTGGGCCTGCTGGTCCCAGATCGAGAACATCACCAGGTTCGGGTATTCGGCTTTGTCGCCATCCCACTGGAAGAAGGTCGGGACCATTTCGTTGTAGACGGTTTTTTCATTGACGATTCGCTTGCCGTACTTGTTCACCATCAACATCGAATCACCGTTCATGGTGAAGATGCCGGACATCGAACCGTCCTTGGCCAAGGCTTTTTCCAAAAGAATCGGACAGGACCATGCGTAGTTCATGTTGCGCAATTGCACGCCCAAGTCGCTTGAGATGCGGATGAAATCGCCTTCGTTGGTCAGTGCCGCGCAGCCGCCGTAGACCGGAGCGTTGAGGAAGTTGCGGCGCAATTCCGGATCGTGGGTGAAGCCGCCGGTGGCGAAAATCACGGCTTTGCGAGCCTTGACCCGTTCACGCGTGCCCTCTTCGGTTTCGACTTCGACGCCCGTGGCCTCGCCCTTGCTGTTCATGATCACTTTGACCACGCGTTCGCCGGTGCGGATCTGCACACCGTCACGCTTGGCGGCGGCGGTCAGCGTGCGGATCGCCACACGACCGCCGTCGGACATGCTCGGCCGCGCTTCCTTGGGCACCAGTACACGACCCTTCCTGGCTTTGTCTTCGGGCAGCTCGGACCAGTAGTCCGGCACGTCCGGGCAATGCCGATACGGCAGCGCGTCGCGTTCGGCCAACAGTTCGGCGGCGGGCGAGGCGCTCTCGTAGATGGCTTCGCACATCTCGTACTCCCAATCCGACAGGCCGAGTTTTGGCAAGGAAGCGTCATAGGATTGCGGGCGTGTCAGACGAGCGACATAGCGCATGTAATCGGCTTTTTCATCGACCATGCCGGCGTCGCGCATCGGCTTGTTATTCGGCACCCAGTACCAGAACGCTGCTTTGGCCGCGGTGCCTCCAGGGCTCCCGGCCTTTTCCAGGATGACCACGTCGTTGCCCAGCCAACGGGAGAACAACGCGGTCGGCAAGCCACTGCCGCCACCGCCGACCACGACAATGTCGTGCTCCCGATCAAAGGGCAGCTCATCACTGGCCATCGCCCGCCCGGCCACGCCCGACAGTGCGGCGACAGCGGTACCGGCGGCACTGGCCTTGATGAAATTGCGGCGCGACAGTTCATGTTTTTGCTTTTCTTCATTCATTTTTATTCTCCGGAAAAAGTAACGGCCTCAACACCACGGAACGGCAGGCCACAGGACGCAGGCAGGCGTCGATGACTCACCAGTAGTGCCAGAACTGCACAAACAAGCCGTCCGTGACCGTGGTGTTGCGCCCTTCCACGCCTTTGGAATAGTGGATGGACACCTGGTCCCACATTTTCTGGTTGAACACCTTCTGAACGCCGGGTTTGAGTTGAAACAGCACGCCGGCGCCCAGCGCGGTTTCGTTGGAGTCAGAGAAGTCGATATCGTTGTTGTCGCGATCCTTGGTGCTGAAGGTTTTCTGGTAGTCAGCACTGACGAAAGGCGTGATCTGGTACGTCGGGCGATCAACGATTTTGTAGCCCAGGCGCAGGTTGGCATGCCCAGTGTCGCCAGGGTCGGTGTGATGCGGGCCTTCGCCGCGGATGATGGCGCCGACCAGCAAGTCGATGTTCACCTTGCCCAGCCATTCGTTGTAGAACAACGAAGGCCACAGGGCGTAGGTGTCGCTGCTGACCGAGTCCGCACCGGTGGGCAGTTGCACATAGGCCTGCATGCCGATGGTGCGCAGCGGTGTCGGGTTGTACCAGACCAGGCCACCAACCAGAGGATCGCCGAACCCGCTGACCCGCGTGCCGTTGCCGCGAATCGCAATTTCCGGGAGGGTGATACTGGCGATGAAACCGGTATTGGGCAGCCCGTCCATCTTCCAGTAGTGGAGTAACGACGTCAGGCCAACGTAGGTGTCAGTCTTGCTGCCGGCGACCTTGTTGCCATGATCGTCGAAGCGTTTGCGGTCATCGTTGTATTCGAATTCCTGACCGACCGAGTTATAGGGCTCGGTGAAGTCCGAACTGAACTGGAAGCTTTGCGGCCTGTTGCTCGCAAAAGGAATGCCCGACGCTTGCGCCTTGTCGGTTGGAAAAAAKCAAGTGCCCAAGGCACATAGCCCGAGACCTGCCATATTCATCGCGAGACTGTGTCCAGCTCTCATGAACGTACTCCGGATATTGTTATTGTTTTTTGTGCGCAATGATCGGCATTCCATTGAGCTACGGGCGAACGATAAGGCGCGGCCTACTACGCAACAATTGCGAAGTCAGCGACTTGTGTGTTCGTGATTTGCAAACAGCAGGGACGGAGAAAAACGCGTACGGAGTCAGTCATTGAAAACCGCCGTCCCTGGCGGTACTCGCCTGTCGCTGGTCTTGCATTACTTCTTGCTGTGAACCGTCAGGCGCCGCTGCATGGGGAAAACCTGCCAGCCCAGGTGTTCGCTGATCAGTCCCCACACCCCTTGCGGGGCCTTGAGCATCATCACCACCGCGACCACGCCGAGGATGATCATGTACACCGCACCGTACTGCGCCAGGCAACCGCGCAACACGAAGTAAATCAGCGTGCCAATCAACGGTCCTTCCAGGGTGCCGATACCGCCGATGATCACGATAAAAATCACCACGGCAGTCCAGTCCTGCAGGTTGAACGCGGCGTCCGGGGAAATGCGCAGCTTTTGCAGGAAGATCAGCGCCCCGACCACACCTGTGCAACCGGCGGCCAGTACATAGACCATCAACTTGGTACAGAACGTATCCACCCCGAGGCTGCCGGACGCTGGTTCAGAATCACGAATCGATGCCAGTGCCAGGCCCTGACGCGAGCGCAGCAGAAAAAACACGACGGCAACGGCGGCAATGGCGATGGCCAGCGCGGTGAAATAGATCAGCGTTTCGCGTCCGTCCCGGTCATTGCCGATCTGCCGCACAATCGCCGCCGGCAGGCTTTGCCCGGAACCGCCACCGAGGCTGCTCATCTGCGCCAGGCCCAATCGAAAGACCTCCGCCACCACCCAGGTACCGATGGCGAAGTAGGCGCCACGCAGACGAAACACGATCAGCGCCGTGGGAATCGCCAGCAACGCCACCAACACGCCTGCAAGCAGCACCGCGATCAAGGGCGGTACACCGAATTGGCTCGCCAGCATAAACAGCAGATAGCCGCCCAAACCGACGAAGGCCTGCTGCCCTACCGAAACCATGCCGGCGTAGCCCGCCAGCAGGTTCCACATTTGCGCCAACGCCAGGTAATAGGCGAACTCCACCACCAGACGCAGGCTCGCCCGGTCGGCCCACAAGGGTGCACTGAGCAAGATCAATACACACAGGCCCAGCAACGACAGGCCGATGGTGCTGCTGGTGGTCGTGCGTTGTACACGAAACCTAAGGGCTGGGTTGTTCAAGGCATTCATCAGTCGACACTCCGGGGAAACAGGCCACGCGGGCGCACGACCAGGATCAGCAGAAACACAAGATGACCGGCGAGGATTTGCCAACCGGGATCGATTTTCGCGCCCAGGGTTTGTGCAACACCGAGAATCACCCCGCCCGCCAACGTGCCCCACAGGCTGCCCAGGCCACCGATGATCACCGCTTCGAAACCGTACAGCAGGCGCGCCGGCCCCACGGTGGGGTCGAAGCTGGTGCGAATCGCCAGGAATACCCCGGCAATCGACACCACCGCCATCGCCAGCGCCATGGCCAGGCCGAAGATGTGCGCGTTATTGACGCCCATCAGCCGCGCGGTGTGCTGGTCATCGGACGTGGCGCGAAACGCCCGGCCCAACGAGGTTTTGTAGAACAGCAGCTGCAGGCCGCCGATGATCAGCAACGCACTGCCAAACACGATCAGCGGCATCACCCCTACGCTCAAGCTGCCGAAGCCGACACTGGCAACCTCAAGATCGCCCTGGGAGAGCTTCTGGCTATCGGCGCTGAAAAACTCCAGCAATACGTTTTGCACGATGATCGACAGGCCGAACGTCACCAGCAACGGCGGCAGGATGTCTGAGCCCAGCGTGCGGTTGAGCAACAGCCGTTGCAGCAGATAGCCGAAACAGAACATCAGCGGCACCACGATCAGCAGACTCGCCAGCGGGCTGAACCCCAGATGATTGACCACCAACAGCGCCAGGTACGACGCCAGCACGATGAAGTCGCCATGGGCGATATTGACCAGGCGCATGATGCCGAACATCAGCGACAGCCCCACCGCGAACATCGCGTACAGGCCACCGAGCAACATGCCTTGAAGCAAAGTATTGAGCCATTCCATCACTAGATCCCGAAATACGCGGCTTTGATTTGTGCTTTGTCCGCATCCCCAGGCCGACCGGTCAGGGACACGCGCCCTTCCTGGAAGCAATAGAAGCGGTCGCACACGCTCAGTGCCTGATTGATGTCCTGCTCGACGAGAATCACCGTGGTGCCGTCGGCCTTGATCGAGGGCAGCGCAGCGTAGATGTCCTTGATCGTCGTCGGCGCCAGGCCCAGGCTGATTTCGTCGCACAACAGCAAATGCGGATTGGCCATCAGGCCCCGGCCAATCGCAACCATCTGCTGCTGGCCGCCGGACAGCGCCGTGCCGGGGCGCTTGCGCAGTTTTTCCAACACCGGGAACAGTTGATAGATCCGCTTCAGCGTCCACGGTCCCGGCCGTTTGCTGTAGGCACCGATCAGCAGGTTTTCTTCGACGCTTAGCGACGGGAACAGCTTTCTGCCCTCCGGCACCAACGCGATACCGCGTTCCAGTACCTGATTGGCGGGCATGTCACCAATCGCCTGACCGTGGAAGGTGATGGCGCCGGACTGGTTCATGATCAGCCCGGCCAGCGAACGCAGGAACGTCGATTTTCCCGCGCCGTTGGAACCGATGATCGCCACGGTTTCACCGGCATCAAGGCTCAGGCTGATGTCGAACAACGCTTGAAAGTCGCCGTAACCGGCACAGAGTTTTTCAATGGTCAGCATGCGTCAGCTCCCGATGCCCATGTAGATGTCCTGGACCCGAGGATCCGCCATGACGCTGCGCGGCTCGCCTTCGGCCAGTTTGGCGCCGAAGTTGATCACCGTCAGACGGCTGACCACCGCCAGCAAGGCATGCACGATGTGCTCGATCCAGATGATGGCGACGCCAGACTTGTGGATGCCCTGAATGGTTTCCACCAGTGCCAGGCATTCCGGCTCAGTCAGGCCACCGGCGATTTCGTCGAGCAACAACAGGCGCGGCTGGGTCGACAAGGCCCGAGCCATTTCCAGGCGTTTGCGATCGAGCAAGGTCAGCGAACCGGCCAGCACGTTGGCCTTGCGCATCAGGCCGGTCAGTTCCAGCGTCTGCGCGCACCATTGGCTGGCCTCCTTGTCCGGCAGCCGCGCACCAAAGGTCGCGCCCACCAGCAGGTTCTCGAACACAGTCATTTTCACGAACGGATGCGGGATCTGGTGGGAACGGCCAATGCCTTGCTGGCAGCGCTTGAACACCGGTTCACGGGTGACGTTTCGGCCTTCGAAATGAATCGTGCCTTTGTCCGCCGCCACGCCACCGGCGATCAGGTTGAACAGCGTGCTTTTACCCGCGCCATTGGGACCGATGATGCCCAGCGCTTCACCCGGTTGCAGGGTCAGGTTGATTGCATCCGTGACCTTCACCGAGCCATAGCTTTTGTGTACATCGGTCATTTGCAGAAGTGGTTGTTGCATGGTGCACCCATGTCCTGTTGCGCGATCAATACGTAATGGCCTGCATCTCGCCGCCCAACGGAATCGCCGGTGCGGTGGCATTGCTGGTCACGATCAGGTCGTATTTATTGTCCTTGCCCAGGCGCCACTGGCCACTGACCAGAGGTGTCTTGGCGACGTTCTTCACCGGTCCACCGTTCCAGTTGATCGGGCCGACCACGGTGTTGAGGTTGGTCTTGAGCAAGGCATCGCGAACCGCATGAGCATCACCGACTTCTTCGGTGCGCTTGAGGATGTCCACCGCCAGTTCGAACAGCGCATGCACGAAGCCCAACGGTTGCGTCCATTGTTTGCCGGTGGCCTGGGTGAAACCCTGGGCCAGTTGCCCGGCACTGGCGCCAGTCAACGATGAGTTGAACGGGTGTGTCGGGCTCCACCAGATTTCGGTCGACAGGTTATTGCCGGCCTTGCCCAGCGCTTCGACGGCCGTTGGAAACAGCAGCGCCTTGCCCACCGACACCGCTTTGGGCTTGAAGCCCTGCTGGCGAGCCTGGGTCCAGAAGGTGCTCAAATCCGGTGGAATCACCACGCCGGTGACGATCTCGACGTCGGCCTTTTTGAACGCGGCGATTTGTGCTGAGAAATCGTCGGTCAGGCTTTGAAAGCGACCGGGGTCGACCAGTTGGAACCCTTTCTGCGCCAGCACCGGCGGGAAACCGAGCTTCTGATCGCCCCAGGCGTTGCCGTCGCCATCATTGGGAAAGAGCCCACCGACCACTTTGTTCGACGGCATTGCGCCCCACATCGAGCTGTAAGTGCCGATCACATCTTCCAGGCCCCAGAAGAAGTGGTAAGTCCACTCGAAACCTTGATCCGGCTTGCCGCCACGGGTGAAAAACCACGGCTGCCACGGGGCCACCGTAGAGATGCAGGGAATTTCGTTGATTTCGCATTGGTCGGACACCGGGTTGGTGGTTTCCGGGGTCGACGACACCAGCATCAGGTCGACTTGATCCGACAGAATCAGCTCGCTCGCCACCTCCGCCGCGCGGTTCGGGTTGGACTGGCTGTCCTTGACGATGACTTCCAGGCGATAAGCCTTGCCGGCCACGGTGATCGAGTTCTTCAGCACTTGCTTGAGCGATTCGATGATGTAGTTGTCGGCCGCCGCAAACGGCGCCAACGGCCCGGTCTGCGGGCTGACATAACCGAGTTTGATCACCCGCTCGCTGCCGATGGCAAAGTTGAACGGCAGGCTCGCCAGTGCCACGCCACCGGCGGCAACGCCGGTACTGCGCAGGAAATCACGGCGGGAGAAGTCGCGGCCAAACAGGTTTTTATCGTTGTTGTCTGTCATGTAAGTACTCCAAAAGCCTGGACGAACAGGGTCGCCACGTGTGGCCGGGCCATCACGCAGGGTCAGGGGTAAACCAGAGAAATCCGTTTAGAAGAAGAAACTGACGTCGAATGACGCGACCACTTGCGAATCCTTTTCGCCGTCGGCATAGGCATCGCGGCCGGGGCCCGAATGGATGTCGTAGCGCAGTTCCGGACGCAGGCGCACGTTGGGTGTCGGCGTCCAGGCCAGGTTGGTGGTCACGCCGTAGAAACTGCCCCAGGTCGGATCGGGAATGCCGGTGTGCGGGTCGATATTGGCCATCATCACGTGGACCGGGGCGTCGGTGTAGAACCACTCGGCGCGACTGTTCCACATCAGGTTTTCGCTGATTCGGTGATACAAGCTCACGTCCGTGCCATACCAGGTGGCGTCGTTTTTGTTGGCAAACCCGGCGAAAGCGCCCTGCTCCTGCTTGCCGTAGTTAAGCTCCAGCGCCACGCGATTGTTCGGATCGATGACCTGAGAAAGCGTCAGGTAAGACGCCAGGCGCTTGTAGTCGTCATCCTTGGTGCCCGCCGGCAGCGGCGAGCCACAACTGCATTCGGCGAAACTGTCGCCAGCGCCATTGCCGTAGATGTTTTCCCAGTCGATCCAGGTGCCGAAGTCTGCCGAGCGCCAACGCACGTTGGCGATCACGTCCGGCGAGTGATTGGGATCTTGCAGGTTGTTCCAGCCCTGGACCACGCCCAGCTCGAAGCCGAGCATGCTTTCGCCAGGTTTCGAAGGCAGTTTGAACGAGTACAGCGCACCGGCATGTTTGGCCGGGCCGTGCATGAATGAGTAAGTGTGCGAGTAAAAGTCAGTCGGTGCCGGGGATGGCAAGGCGAAACCGATTTCGTTTTCCAGCGGCGTGTGGAAAATCCCGATCATCAGATCCGATCCGCCGAGTACCGGGAAGTAAAAATCAGCGTACGCCTGGGCAATGGTCAACGCCGGATCTTCGGCCTTGTTGTTGCGGTTGGCGCTCAGGTCTTCGTCCCAGCCGTAGGTCTTGAAGAAGCGCGCGTCCTTGCCGTACAGCGCCGTGACGTTGAAACCCCAGTCAGCTTCTTGCGGCATCGCGCCGGGAAACGGTCCCACGCGGCCGATAACATTGCTCTTGGGTTTTTTCTCCACGGCCAGGGCGAACTGGTTGAGGTTCACACCTTCGTCCGTATTGAAGAAGCTTTGCTTGCTGACGTCATCCGTGCCGTTGTTGTTATAGATCACACCGGCCTGAGCCCAGCCGTAGACCTTGATCCCATGTTCGCGCTCAAGGCTGTCGCCGAACACACTGCGCACCAGCGACCCCATGGGATCGTCTGCGGCGCAAGCCATTGAGGGGAACAAAACGTTGGCACCCAGAACGGGTGCGAACAGGGCTGCTGCACAGCCCCATGCACGAATACTCATACCTGCCTTCCTTATTTTTATTAGGCGCCAATCCCCCGAAGGGGCATGTGGCCGAAAGCAAGGTATGACGTCTTGATGAGCCCTGGCCCGGGCTCCACTCGATCGTTGGCGGATCGTGGTGTTCGGCGTAATGGAGGCTACAAGTCCACCACTGCACCAACAATTCCATTCTCGGCGACATCAGTGTTCGCGTATTCAGAACAATGCAGGTCTTTGTGGGAGCGAGCCTGCTCGCGATGAGGGTATTAGTTTCAACATCATTGTTGACTGATCCACCGCTTTCGCGAGCAGGCTCGCTCCCACAGGTCTATTGGTGAACTGCAGATGTGCGGTTATTCAGGCGGATCGAGCTGATCCAGCGCCCGGTTCACCGCCAGTTCACCGAGCATGATCACCTGCGCAATGCCGAGCAGCGCATTGCGGCTGGTTCCTTGCAGATGATCCACCAGATCGGTGGCCATGACATTGGCCGACGCCAGCGATTCACAGGCATGCACCAGTAAGGTCTCGACATTGAGTTCGGGATTGACGATGAACATGGAACTGAGTTTACGCGGCGTGGCCATGATGCCGGGACCGGGGTTGAGGTAATGATCGAGGGCGCGCTCGGCGGCTTCGTGGAGTTTTTGGGAGTCGAGGCTTTCGTACGGGGATGTCGGATCGGTGTCCGGCGGGTTGGGTGTGACTTTGAACATAGTGAAACTCCATATGTGATAAATGGAGCCATCACTCTCGCTACCAAACGATGGGTGGTGGCCATACGAAGGTTGGTAGACCGGCCCACATGGAAAAACCGGCGCGCCCGAGAGCGCCCTACGCATGGCCACCATTAAAACAATTGCCAAAAAGGCGCCTGTCCATAGGTGATGCTACGCGTATGTGGAAAACGGGCTACCAAACCCGATCGCTGCTGTTTTGCAGCGACCGGACAACGATAAAACCCGCCCCCAAGACGCACAAGCCGGCGGATTCTGGCGTAGCTGTAGGCAATGACGCAAGCCGTTGTAGCTTGCGGGAAGTAACGCTGACAGCCGTTAAACACACCTCAATCGTAAGCTGCAAATACAAAAAAACTGTGGGAGCGAGCCTGCTCGCGAAGGCGGTGGGTCAGCCGACATCAATGTTGACTGCGCCACCGTATTCGCGAGCAGGCTCGCTCCCACAGGAGTTGGGGTGTTAATCAGGCATTGGTGGTCAGTGGATAGAGCTTGTCATCAAACTCCGCCAACTTCGGAAACACCAGCGGCTGGTCATCACTCAGATGCTGCAAACGCTGGCTGTAATCAACCAGAAATTGCTGGCGCGCCTCTTCACTGATGTACGGCACATGCCAGGCCACGAACGGTTCCAGCACATCGAACCCTACGTACGCCAACGTGCCACGCAAGATCGGTCGCAGCATGTCCTCCAGCGGTCCATGAATCGCGCCTTCGCCAAACATGTGCTCACGACCACCCAGGGTCACTGTCACCAGCGCCTTCTTGCCGGCCAGACCGCCCTGATCGTAGAAGCGCTTGCCGCCATAGCAGATGCCCGACACCAGCACCCGGTCGATCCAGCCCTTGAGCATCGCCGGGGCAGAGAACCAGAAGATCGGAAAGTTGAGGATCAGCAGATCGGCCCACAGCAGCTTGTCCAGCTCCGCCTGGATGTCCGGCGCCAGTGACTGGCTCTTCACGCCCAAGCGTTGCTCCAGGGCATAGACCAGGTACTCGGGGTTTTCCCGACTCGAGAAGTCCGCGTCGCTGGCCACCGGGTTCCAGTTCATTTTGTACAGGTCGCTGACCTGCAATTCATGGCCCTGGGCTTCGAGGGTGGTGACGGCCTGGTCACGCAGGGCGGCGGTGAAGGATTGCGGCTCCGGGTGAGCGTGGACGATCAGTACTTTCATGGTGGTTCCTTAGATTTGTTCCAGCGTATCGATTGAAGGTGTGGAGTAGCAACATCGTGGGTGATGAACAGTTTGAGTCGCCAACCGTCACACCTGGATCGCCTTCACTTCGACGAACTCGTTCAGCCCCTCCTCACCCCATTCGCGACCGTTACCCGATTGTTTGTAGCCACCGAACGGCGCCTGATAATTGAACGCCGCGCCATTGAGGAAGCACTGACCGGCGCGCATCTGCCGCCCCAGGTGCAAGGCGCGCTCGGCACTGCCGGCCCAGACGCCGCTGGACAGGCCGAACGGCGAGTCGTTGGCGATCTGGATCGCTTGCGCCTCATCGGTGTAGGGAATCAGGCACAGCACCGGGCCGAAGATTTCTTCCTGGGCGATGCGCATGCGGTTATCGACGTCCGCGAACAGCGTCGGGCTGACATAGAAGCCGCGCCCCGGCATGTCACCGCCGCACAGCAGCCGTGCGCCTTCCTGCTGGCCGACCTTGATGTAGTCGAGCACGGTGCGTTTTTGCCCGGCCGAACACATCGGGCCGAGGAAGCTTTGCGGATCAAGGGGATCACCCATGCGCAGGCTCAAGGTTTCCGCCAACGCCAGTTCCACGGCTTCGGCGTAGCGGCTGGCCGGCAGCAGCATGCGGGTCAGTGCGGTGCAGGTCTGGCCGGAGTTGATCATCACGTCCTGCACGCCGTAGCGCACGGCCGCTGCCAGGTCGGCATCCTCGGCGATCAGCAACGGCGACTTGCCGCCCAGTTCCAGGCACACGCGCTTGACCGATGGCGCCGCCGCCTGGGCGACGCGAACGCCGGCACCGGTGGAGCCGGTAAACGACACCATGTCCACGTCCGGGTGCTTGGCCAGCGCCTCGCCGACTTTCGAGCCCGGCCCGCTGACCAGGTTGAACACACCGGCCGGCAGACCGATGTCTTCGATCATCTGCGCCAGCAAGAAGGCATGCAGCGGGGTTTCCTGACTCGGCTTGACCACCACCGTGCAACCGGCGGCCAGTGCCGGGGCCAGTTTGCCGATCAACTGGTGCAGCGGGTAATTCCACGGATTGATGAACGCGCAGACGCCCACGGCCTCGCGGATCACCAGCGAGTTGCCGATTTCGCGCACTTCGTCCATGAGATGAGCCAGTTCGACGTACTGCTCAAGGCCGATGATCGGTCCGTCGACCTGCACCGAGCGGCACCATTGCACCGGCATGCCCAATTCAGTGGTGATGACCGCGGCCATCTCATCGGCACGATTGCGCAGTTGATCGGCCAGTGCACGGATATAACCGGCACGCACGCTGGACGGTGTACGCGACCATGTATCGAACGCCCGGCGTGCAGCCGCCACGGCGTTTTCGACATCAAGTTCATCACCCAGCGGAACACTGCCGCACACTTGCTCGGTGGCCGGGTTGATCACCTCGGCGATACCCTGCCCCGACGGGTTTCGCCAGCGGCCATCAATAAACAGTGTCTTGTGATTAAGCATGAACCTGGGCCTCCATCAATTCTTGAGCACAACGGGCGATGCGCTGGCAGGCATCGCGCAGCGGTTCGGCGCCGACCACCAGACCGAGGCGAATATGCCCCGCCGCGCTAGGACCAAAGGCCTCGCCCGCCAAGACCGACACGCCGTGGCGATCCAGCAGACGATCGGCAAACGCCTGGGCGCTGAGCCCGGTCTGGCGGATATCGAGCATCACGAACATCCCGCCATCGGGTTTCAACGGCCGCACACCGGGGCAATCGGCCAGGCTGTCGCACACCAGGTCGCGACGCTGGCGATAGGCTTCGCGCATGGCTTCGAGTTCCGGCAGGTTGCTTTCCAGGGCCACCACGGCAGCGTCCTGAATGAAATCCGGCGAGCCGTAGAGCATGCACAACGCGAGGTTTTCCAGGTGCGCGGCCAGGGATGGCGGCGCCACCACCCAGCCGACGCGCCAGCCGGTCATGGCGTGGGATTTCGACAGGCTGTTGAGGGTCGCGGTGCGCTCGGCCATGCCCGGCAGGCTCGCCGGGCTGACGTGCTCACCTTCGAACAGCAATTCGCTGTAGACCTCATCGGAAATCAGCCACAGGTCGTGGCCGATGCACAACTCAGCCAAAGCAGCCCAGGTGCTGCGCGGCAGGCTCGCGCCGGACGGGTTGTGCGGGCTGTTCAGTGCCAGTGCCCGGGTGCGCGGGGTGATGCGCGCGGCGACATCTTCGGGCAGCACACGGAAACCGTTTTCCGAGCGCACTGGCACCGGCACCACCACGGCGCCGCAAGCACCGAATACCGCTTCGTAGGTGACGTACATCGGTTCGGCAACGATCACCTCGTCACCCGGATTGAGCACGCATTGGGCCACGCTGAACAGCGCACATTGCGCCCCGGCCAGCACGGTGACCTGATCCGCCGAAACGGATTGGCCGCTGCGCTGTTGATGACGCTTGGCGATGGCTTCACGCAGGGCACGCTTGCCGCGCACCTCGGCATAGTGAGTGTTGCCGCTCAGCAGGCTGTCGATGGCGCCCTGCACGATGGGCTGTGGCGTGTCGAAATCCGGATCGCCCACGGACAACAGCAGAATGTCTTCACCCTGCTCGCGCTTTGCCAGGGCGCGGTAGTGGATGTCCCACGCGGCGGCGCCGTCGCCGGCGATACGTTGAGTCAGATCGGAAAAGCGCATGGCTTCATCCCCTTAAAATGCAGATCAATGCGCACAGGCATGCTTGAGTTCGATCAGGGTCACGCCGTTACGCTTGAAGCCTTGGCGCAAGTCGGCCTGCAACTCGGCCAGGCTTTGCGGCTGGGTCACGGTGCAGCCGAACGCACGAGCGAGGGCGGCGAAATCCGGGTTGCGTGGCAACACGCCGATAGGCTCGATGTCGAGGCCGAGCATGTCATCGCGAATCTGCCCCAGGGCGTCGTTGTTCCACAGCAGCACCACCAGCGGGCTGTCCAGCTCTTCAACAGCCGTAGCCAGTTCCTGGGCTGTGTAGAGGAAACCACCGTCGCCCACCAGCACCAGACCCGGCCGCTGCGGCGCGCCGAACTTGGCGCCGATCCCGGCCGGCAGGCCATAACCCAAGGTGCCGTAGCCGGTCGGGTGCAACCAGCTGCGAATGGCCAGGCTGTCGAAGGCGTAGTTGCCGGTGTAGGCCAGTTGGGTCATGTCAGTGCTGATGAACGCGTTGTCCGGCAGCTCGGCGGCGATACGGTCGAGAATCGATTGATGGATCGACTGCAACGGGCCATGGCTGGCCTTGACCGCTTCACGCAGGGCGGCGACCGAGGCAATCGCAGCACTGGCATCGCGCACATCAGACGGCAGACGCTCAAGCAAACCACTGAGGGTTTGTTGTGCGTCGCCATGCAACGCCACGGCGCATGGGTAGAAGTCGTTGAACTTGCGTGGGTCGATGTCCACCCGCAGCAGTTCGCCATTGAGCGGCAGGCGTTCGCGCCAGAAGTCGGTGTCGGCCATTTCGGTGCCGACCGCCAGCACCACGTCGGCCTCGGCGATCAGGTTCCAGCCCGGTTCCACACACAGGGATGAACCAGCGCTCAACGGTGCATCCGGCGGCAGCAGGCCCTTGCCGGCAACGCTGGTGAACAGTGGCGCGGCCAGCCGGGTGCTGATTTCTTGCAGTTCAGAGGTGGCATTGAGCGCACCACCACCGGCGATGATCATCGGTCGCTTGGCAGCCTTGAGTCTGGCCACGGCTTGATCGATGGCGGTGGCGGATGCCGGACCGCGACCCGGACGACGCACCACTTCATTGCTCCAGTCACGGGCAATCGGTGCCGACAGCACGTCCAGCGGCACCGAAATGTGCACCGGGCGCGGGCGCTCGCTGTCGAACACCGCGTAGGCACGGGCGATCAGTTCCGGCAGGTCTTCGGCGGTCAGCGCCACGGCGGAGAACGCAGTGATCGGCGCGGTCATCGCCCGTTGATCCTGGCACTCGTGCAGGCTGCCCCAGCCCTTGCCCAGGCTGGCGCTGTGGTTGACGCTGGAAATCACCAGCATCGGAATCGAGTCGGCGTAGGCCTGGCCGATGCCGGTGGCGGCGTTGGTCACGCCGGGGCCGGTGATGACGAAGCACACGCCGGGTTTGCCGCTGACCCGGGCATAACCGTCGGCCATGAAACTGGCGCCCTGCTCATGGCGGGTCAGCACGTGGCGAATGCCACTGCCGGGCAAGCCGCGATACAGCTCCAGGGTGTGTACGCCGGGGATGCCGAACACAGTATCGACGCCGTAGTTGGCCAACAGACGCACCAGGGCCTGGCCACCGGTCAATGTTTTGCTTTGCATATTCATGTCCTCACTCGTGGCCGAGGCGAATCAACGCATCGACCGCGGTCGTGCCATGGGCACCGACCAACAATGGGTTCACATCGAGTTCCAGCAATTGCGCGGCGTTTTCGCAGGCGTAATCGGCGACGGCGCGAATCGCGGCCACCAAGGCGTCCAGGTCAGCAGACTCGCGACCACGGAAACCTTGCAGCAACGGTGCGCTGCGCAGGCTGAGCAAGGCATTGCGGATGGCACCGTCGGTGGTCGGCAGCAACAGGCTGCGACTGTCCTTGAGCAGCTCCACCAGAATGCCGCCGGCACCGATCACCAGCGCGAGGCCGAAATCGTTTTCGCGCTTGATGCCGACAATCAGCTCAGCCAGTGGCGGTTTGGCCATCGGTTCCAGCAACAGTTGATCGAATGGAACGCCCGGTGCATAAGCGGCAATGCTGGCGCGCATCTTCTCCAGTGCAGCGCTTACCGCTGCGCCATCCTTGAGATTGAGCGCCACGGCGCCGGCCTCGGTCTTGTGCGGTAGCTGTGCGCTTACCGCTTTCAATACCAGCGGATAGCCCAGTGATTCGGCGTCCTTCAGGGCTTGGCTCGGGGTGCTCAATACGCCGTTTGGCGTCGGCAGACAGAAAGCTCTCAAGGCCTGCTTGGAGTCCCATTCATTGAGCAAACGTCCCTCACCTTCCAGCGCTTGCGGGCACAATGGCACCAACGCCGATTCGCCCAGCGCCAGCAAGGCCTGGCGATTGCACTGATAACCGGCGATGCGGCCCCACGCGGCCAACCCGTCTTCAACGCCCTGCAACGCCGCAACACCTTGCGCGTGCAGACGCTCACGGGCATGGGCCGGCAGCAACTCCGGGAAGGCCGAGGTGACGAAGCCGGTCTTGCCGTGGCGTTGCAGTGCCGCGCAGTACAACTCCAGCAGCAGGTCGCATTCCTTGCGCTCGCCGGTGAACTCCGACGGGTAGTCGAGCACCAGCATCGCCGCGTCGGCTTCGGTGCGCAGCGCGCTGTCGAGCATGCGGTTCAAGGCTTCGCCGTCGCCCCAGATCGCCGTGGTGAAATCCAGCGGATTGACCAGGTTGGCGTAGCTCGGCAGCACTTGCGCGAGTTCGCCGACCTGTCCTTGATCGAGTTTCGGCAGGCCCAGGTCGTTGCGTTCGGCGTAGTCGGCAATCAGCCCGGCATCGCCACCGGAACAGGCCAGCGCGATCAGGCTGTTGCCCGCCGGCAGGTTGCCGCAGGCGGCGGCCTTGAGGGTTTCGACAAAACTCACCGGGCCGCTGACGCGAATCACCCCGAGACGGTCGAACAGCGCGTCGTACAGCGCATCGGAGCCGGAAAGCGAACTGGTGTGACTCAGGGCCAGTTCGGCGCCGATCTGCGACACGCCGGTTTTCAGGGCAATGATCGGGATGCCCTTCTCCAGCGCCTTGTGCGCGGCGCGGGCAAAACCCGGCACGTTCTTCAGGCCTTCGAGGTGCAGGCCGATGGCGGTGACGCGCGGCTCGTCGAGCAACACGTCCATCAGCTCAGCCACGCACAGTTGCGCCTGATTGCCCACCGAAGCCATGTAGGCCACCGGCAGCGAGCGGTCGCTCATGGACAGGTTGTAGGCGAAGTTGCCGCTCTGGGTCAGCACCGCCACGCCCTTCTCCACCGCTTTGCCGCCATGGGCCACCGGCCACAGCGCGGAGCTGTGCAGGTAGTCGAGCAGGCCGTAGCAGTTGGGGCCGAGCAAGGCCATGTCGCCTGCGGCTTCCAGCAGTTTTTGTTGCAGTGCCTGCCCCTCGGCGCCGGTCTCGGCGAAACCTGATGCGTAGCAGATCGCGCCGCCCGCGCCGATGGCGGCCAGTTCGGCGACGCAGGTCAGGGTCAGTTCGCGGTTGGTGGCGATGAATACCGCGTCCGGGCCGCAAGGCAGCTCGGCAACGCTGCGCACGCACGGCACACCTTCAAGGCTGTCGTGCTGCGGATTGACCAGCCACATTTGCCCTTGGTAGCCGCCCTCGGCACAGCGCTTGAGGGCGCGGGCCATGCTGCGGCCGCCGACGAACGCCACGTGTTGCGGCGCGAGCATGCGTTTGAGGTTGTCACGAATGGTTTTGGACATGGGAATTCTCCGGGCCGATCAGCGCAACAGTGGCCGCAGCAGCTCGCGGGAAATGATGTGGCGCTGGATTTCCGAAGTGCCTTCCCAGATCCGTTCGATCCGCGCATTACGCCAGATGCGCTCCACCGGACCTTCGTCCATCAGGCCCATGCCGCCGAAAATCTGCACTGCTTCATCGGCGGTACGGCCGAGCACTTCACTGGCGAACAGCTTGGCCATGCCAGCCTCGCCATCGGTCATGGTGCCCTGGTCCATTTTCCAGGCGGTGTGCAGGGTCAGCAGTTCGGCAGCGCGGATTTGCGTGGCCATGTCGGCCAATTTGAACGACACGCCCTGGTAAGTGCCGATCGGCTGGCCGAATTGCTTGCGGTCCGCCGCCCATTGCAGCGACACGTCCAGTGCGCGCTGGGCCTGACCGACGCAGTTGGCCGCGACCATCACCCGGCCGGCGGTCAGCCAGGCGTTGGCCACCTCCCAACCCTTGCCGACTTCGCCCAGCACTTTGCTGGCCGGCACGCGGCAGTCGTCGAAGAACATTTCAAAGGTGTGATAACCACGGTTGCTCACGCACTTGGGCCCACGGCGAATGGTCATGCCCGGGGTGTTGCGGTCGACCAGGAACGAGGTCACGGCGTTACGCTTTTTGCCGTTGTGTTCGTAGGTGTCGGTCACGGCGAAGACGATGGCGAAATCGGCATGGCCGGCGTGGCTGATGAAATGCTTGCTGCCGTTCAGGATGAAGTCGTCGCCTTCACGCACGGCGCGGGTCTTGATCGCATTGGCATCGGAGCCGGCGCCCGGTTCGGTCAGGGCAAAGCAGTCGATCTTTTCACCCTGGATGCACGGCAACAGGTAGTCGTTGATCTGGTCGCCGGTGCAGGCCATGAGGATTTTCGACGGCCGCGCGACGAACACGTGCAGCGCCCAGGACACCTTGGACAGCTCACGTTCGATCAGCGCCTGGGACAGGTAGTCCAGACCGCCACCGCCCACCTCTTCGGGCATGTTGAAGGCGTAGAACCCGGCGGCAATCGCCTTGCCGCGAATCTGTGCCGCCAGTTCCGGGGAAACCTCGTCGGCGCGGTCGACTTGCTCTTCATAGGGCAGCAGTTCCTTCTCGACGAAGCTGCGTACCGAGTCCACCAACATTTCTTGTTCTTGGGTCAGTTGGAAATTCATGCTGCTACCTGTTGTTCGTGTTCTGGGAGATGGAGAGGAATCAACGACCGATGAAGCGTGCCGGGCGTTTTTCCATGGCGGCGCGCAGGGCTTCGTTGCCGTCTTCGCTGCGACCGCAGAGCAGGCCGGCGGCGAGTTCGGCTTGCAGCTGTTCCGGCAGGCTGCGTTCTGCGCCTTCACGCATGAGTTTTTTGGTCTGGGCGAAGGCAAAGGTCGGGCCGGCGGCCAGGCGTGCGGCCAATTCGCTGGTGACCGTCAGCAGTTGATCGTCGGCACAGACATCGCCGACCAGACCGGCGTCGAGTGCACGGTCAGCACTCCACAGTTCATCGAGGAACAGCAGGCGCTTGGCCTGTTCGCTGCCGATCAAACGCGGCAGGTGCCAACTGGCGCCGGCATCCGGCGAATACGCCATGCTGGTGTAGCCGGCCTTGAAGCGCGCCGATTGCCCGGCRATGCGCAGGTCGCAGCACAGGGTCAGGTCCATCCCGGCGCCGACGGCGGTGCCATTGATGGCGGCGATGGTGGGTTTTTCCAGGCTGTGCAGGCGGGTCATCAGGGCGTGGGCTGTTTCGGTCCAGCCATAGGTTTCCAAGGCGCCCCGGGCTTCGGCATCGGCCCATTCATCGAGGTCGGCGCCGGCGCAGAAACTGCGGCCGCTGCCGGTGAGCACCACCACACGCACCGCTGGATCGGCGTTGAAACCGTCGAGCAAGGCATGCAGGTTTTTCAGCGTCGGAATGTCCAGCGCATTGCGCTGGGCAGTGCGATTGAGGGTGATCCAGGCAACGCCTGCTTCGACCTGGCTGAGCAGCGACGATTGAGTGGTCATGGGAATCCTCGAATTATTGTGATTGGTCTGAGGTGATGCGACTTGAGGCCATACTAAACGAGTGTTCAGTAAGGCGGCAATCGGCGGAGAAATGGGCTGTAACAAGCTCAAAAATCATGTAACACATTGGTTTTATTGAATTATTTATAAATGGGCGAGCGTAAGCCATTGGCGCTGTTACAACTTCGAACAACTGGCGACACGTGGTATGTCGCAGCTTTCACATCCACCACAAAACAACTGTGGGAGCGGGCTTGCTCGCGAAGAGGCCCTGTCAGTCAACATTGATGGTGACTGACACTCCGCTTTCGCGAGCAAGCCCGCTCCCACAAGGGGGATGGTGTTTAGTTCAAGGGATCAGGCAGTCGGCAAGCTCGGCGCCAACACGCCCTGACGCTTGCGATGGATCAGGAAGTACGCGCCATAGCACAGGGCAATGAAGCCAAAGCCCCAATACAGCGACGGACGCTGGGTTTCATCCAGGGCCAGGAACACGAACAGCGAGCAGCACAGCGTGATGCACATCAGCGGCAATACCGGGAACCACGGCGCGCGGTATTTCAGATCGCTGAGTTTGCCGCCGTCACGCAAGTACGCCTTGCGGAACTTGTACTGCGCCAGCGCGATGACAATCCAGGTCACGGTGCCGGACATGCCGCTCACCGCCATCAGCACCATGAACAAGGTGTCGGCGGCGACGAAGCTGGTCATCAGCGACACCAGCGCGAAGCACAGGGTGATGCTCAAGGCGCGCAGCGGCACGCCGCGCTTGCTCAAAGGAGACAGGCTTTTCGGCGCCATGCCGGTTTTCGACATCGCCCACAGGATGCGCGTCGAGGCGTACAGGCCGGAGTTGCCCACCGACAGGATCGCGGTGAGGATCACGAAATTCATCAGGTCGGCGGCGTAGGGAATGCCGACCATGTCGAACACCTGCACGAACGGGCTTTCCATCAGGCCCGCCTGCTGCCACGGCACGATGGCCGACAGCACGATAATCGCAAGCACATAGAAGATCAGCACGCGGAACACCACGTTGCGTACGGCGCGGGGAATGCTCTTTTCCGGCTGATCGGTTTCACCGGCGGCCACGCCCATGATCTCGCAACCCTGGAACGCGTAGACCACGGTCATCATCACCGCGAACACCGCCGACAGACCGTTGGGGAACAACGAATCGCCGATCAGGTTGGTCGCCATCGGTGCCGGTGCGCCACTGCTCAGGGGCATCACGCCGAAGATCACCAGCACGCCGACCACGATGAAACCGAGAATCGCCGCGACCTTGATCCCCGAGAACCAGTATTCGGCTTCACCAAAGGCACGGGTCGCCATGGCATTGATAGCGAACAGCACCACCACGAACAGCGCCGACCAGTACCAGATCGGCACGGTCGGGAACCAGCGGGTCATCAGCATACCGGCGGCGGTGAACTCCAGGCCCACGGTGGTGGCCCAGCTCATCCAGTACACCCAGCCGATCATGAACCCGGTGGCCGGACCGATGAATTTGGTGGCGTGGGTCTGGAACGAACCGGACACCGGCATTTGCACCGACAGTTCGCCCAGGCAGACCATCACCAGGTACATCAGGAAACCCGCGACCAGGTAAGCCAGGATCGCCCCCACCGGGCCGCCCTGATTGATGGTCACGCCGGAGCCCATGAACAACCCGGTGCCGATGACGCCGCCCAGGGACAGCATGAAGATGTGCCGGCTCTTCAGGGCGCGGGTCAGCTGTATGCCTTTACGATCAGTATTTTCGTTCATGTCGGCACCTCAGCAGTCAGTGAGGTGTACAGCGCGCGACAGGACGTCACGGCGCAGGGAGGGATCAGCTTTACGGCAATTCATTATTATTATCTCCAATAAGCTTCGAAGACCGCGCTGCGGCGGTTGCGTCGATTATTGGAAAGCCATGTAAGTTCGCGTTGACCGTAAAGATCGAAGTTGTACAAAGTCGTAACAAACTTGTACGTCAGCTCTGCAACAGGCCTTCGAGGGTGTCGAGTGAGTGCTGCAATTGCTCATCGAGCGCGGGGCTCATGCGCTGGATCGCCGACTCATCGTTTGCCAGCGCCAAGGTCTCCAGCGCCCTCAAGGTGCTGGCCAAGGCCCGAAAACCCAGGGAATCGCAGCTACCGGCCAGGCGGTGAGCCAGTTGCGCGACCTCTGTGCAGTCGTCGGCGTCCATGGCTTCATGCAGCGCGTCACGGTGTTGCAGGATCGAGTCACGTAGCACCGCCAGCAGGCCCTGGACCTTTTGCGCGCCGAGCAGGCTGCGATGGGTCTGCAACAGCGGCCAGTCCATTGCCTCATCGCTCGGCAGCGACTCGGCCACAGGCGCATGCCCTTCCAGCACCTGGCGCAGGTTTTCCAGCTTCAAGGGCTTGGCCAGGACACCGTCCATCCCGGCCTCCAGATAACCGCGCAACAGTGCCGGTTGCACGCTGGCGGTCAGGGCGAAAATGCGCGTATGGCGGTTCGGCCCGTCGCTGTGGCGGATCTGCCGGCACAGCTCGACACCGCTGATGCCCGGCAGATGCACGTCCAGCAGCATCAGGTCGAACACCTGCGCCGCGCAGTGTTGCAGCGCCTGATCCGCTTCTTCGGCCAGCCACACCCGGTGGCCGTCCCGTTGCAGCAATCCTTTGGCCACTTCGCGATTGAGTTCAACGTCTTCGACCACCAGGATGTTCAGTGCCGGCCCCGCCGCGCGAACCGGCGCGACTTCAACCACAGCACTGGCCGGCTGCAAGGACAGCTCGAACCAGAAGCAACTTCCGCGCCCCTCTTCACTGTCCACGCCGATGCAGCCGCCCATCTGCTCCACCAGATGTTTGCAGATCGCCAACCCCAACCCCGTGCCACCAAAACGTTGCGCGACTTCTTCGCTGGCCTGGGTGAACCGCTCGAAAATCTTCGCCTGCATCGCCGGGGCAATGCCGATGCCGTCGTCCGTGACACTGACCCGCAGGCGCTGCCCGGTCTGTTCTCCGGTTTCGCTGAGCAGCGCCACCTCGACGCTGACTTCGCCGCCTTCGGTGAACTTGATCGCGTTGGCCAGCAGGTTGCTCAGCACCTGACGCAGGAACTGCTCGGCGCCGTGGTGATGCTCGGCAACCCGCTGATCGATGCGGCAACTGAGGATCGTGTCGTTGTTCAGCGCTCGCGGTTCCAACAGTGTCAGCACCTCGTCGAGCAACTGGCGCAACGAGAAATCTACCGGTTCGGGATGGCTGACGCCCTCCTCCAGCTTGGCGAAATACAGCACTTCGTTGAGGATCGTCAGCAAGCCTTCGCCGGCCTTGTGCAAGGCATCCAGGCGTTTGCCGTCCTGGGCATCCAGGCGCGCGCCGCGCAACAATTCGGCCATGCCGAGAATGCCATTGAGGGGCGTGCGCAGTTCGTGGCTCATGGTCGCCAGAAACCGCGACTTGGCAAGGTTGGCCGCTTCCGCCTCATCTTTGGCGCGCATCAGGCTGGCGGTGCGGCGCTCGACCATTTTCAGCAATTCGTCACGGTTGTCCTGCAGGGCCAGGCGATCGGTTTCCCGGCGTTCGATGTCCCGCAGGATCGCCCGACGCATATCGTCCAGCGCATGGGCCACGGTGTCGATTTCGTCACTGCCGCGACGCTTGTCCAGGTGCAGGGGCTCATGCCATTCACCGGCCGCGATGCGCCGGGCAAACTCGGCCATGACTTTCAGGTGCCGGGTCACCAGCCGATAAAACAGCCCCGACAAGGCAACGGCCAGACCGCAGAGGAACACCGCCATCCACAGCAGGCTGGTCAAACCGGTGGCATAGAGACGCTGGTACACCGCCCCCAGATCCGTGCTCACTTCCAGCTCGCCAAGGTGGCGCAACAGGCCGGACGGTGGCTGATAGTCCAGGGCAAAGCGCTCGATGCGCAGCGGTCCCGTGGGGTGCGGATTACCCTGTACCAGGTCGAAATCGGCGCTGCTCAAGTGCACCCGCGCGACGTCGGAGAAGTCCACCAGCCCGCGCAACTGCACGTTCAACTGTTCCTGGTTCAAGTCCCAGAGGCTGCGTTCCAGGCTGGCCAGGTAGCCAGCGCGGATCAGCTCCATGCGCGAATCGATGTCGCGCATTTCCCGTCGATACTCGATGTACAGTTGCACGCTGCTGGCCAGCACGGTGAAGCACAGGCTGAACAACAGGATGAACAGCAACAGGCGCCGCAACAGTCCACCGGGACGGGCGCGAATCATTGCGCATCCGCCGGCAGGTTGATCATGTCGCGGTAGGTCACTTCGCTTTCGTTGAGCCAGCGCTCGATGTCTCCGGCATCGACCATGCGCTGCAACTGCGCATTGATCTCGGGCATGCGAGCGGCCAAGGGCGAGCGCCGCGACACCGCAACCCGCAGATAATCCACGCTCAAGGCTTTGGGCAAGGCAACGATGTCCTGGCCGCCGGGCAGGTTTTCCACATACAACTGGCCGGTGCGCCGCTCCTGGGTGATGAAATCGATGCGCCCGCGAATCAGCTTGCCGAAGTTCTGGTGGCTGTCGGAAACCCATTCGATATTGTTGTTGCGCGCGACCATGCGATCGAACTCCACGCCGTAACTCTCGCCAAACAACAGGCCGCCACGGTAATGGGCCAAGTCGTCCAGTTGATCGAATTTCACCGGATGCTGGCGGTTGATGAACAATGCCACTTCTTCACGCAAGACCGGCACCGTCGAGAACAGCATGCTCTGCTCCCGTTGCGCGGTGCTGTAGGCCAGCACCACATCGACCCGGCCTTCAGCGGCGTCCAGCAGGCAGCGTTTCCAGTTGCCCAGCACAACCATCTCGACCTCGTAACCCAACTGGCCGAACAGGTTTTTAACCACGTTCGGTGCCAGGCCGCGCACTTGTTTGCCATCGCTCCAGGAGATCGGCGGATACACCGGGTAATCGCAATAGCGAACCTTGTCCGCCGCGACGGCATGGCCGGCCACCAGCACCGCCAGCAGGCAAAGCCATCGCGCCATCAGCTTCAGGCCGCCACGCTGGCGGTGAACAGGTAACCGGCGCCGTGAATGGTGATGATCAATTGGGGTTCGGCCGGATCGTCGTGCAACTTGCGGCGCAGGCGCCCGACCAGCACGTCGATGGAGCGGTCGTTGGGCACCCATTCGCGGTTGCGGATCTGGTCCATCAACTGATCGCGGCTGAGGGTGTGGCCGCTGTTGCGCAGGAACACGCTGAGCAATTGGTATTCGCCGTGGGTCAGCAGGGTTTCGCTGCCGGACGGGTCGATCAGACGACGGCGATCGGTGTCCAGCGCCCAGTCGGCGAACTGCTTGACCGGCTTGGCCGCCGCGACGGCCGGCGCTGGCGTTTGCGCATGTCGTACCCGGCGAATCAGGTTTTTCGCCCGGGACACCAGTTCCCTTGGATTGAGGGGTTTGATCACGTAGTCATCGGCGCCGCATTCGAGGCCGACAATACGGTCGATCTCATCAAAGCGCCCGGTGATCAGGATGATCCCGACTTCCGAACGCACCCGCAGTTCGCGGGTCAGGGTCAGGCCGTCCTTGCCCGGCAGGCGGATGTCGAGCATCACCAGGTCGACGCTCTGGCTGGCGAGGAAGGTTTCCGCCAGTTCCGCCGTGGCGGCGCAATGGACGTCGTAGCCTTCCTGGGACAGGTAGGCGTGCAGCAGATCGCGAATCAGCGGATCGTCATCGACGATCAATACCCGAGGAGTCATCGCTTGGTGTCCGGCATAGGCCCTGAGGCCAGTTTCTTATTAGAGTGTTTTCCTGCATCGGCGCCAGAGAGTATCGATTGCTGAACGACTGATCAACAGTCGCTCGTCTGCACGCAGAAGCGCTGGCGTCCGCCGGCCTGCAAACCATCGACCCAGGCCTCGCAAATCTGGATGCCCTGCTCCGGGGTGAAGGTGCCGGGGTTCAGCCCGGACTCCAGCCACAAGCCGTCGAGCAAGGCGCTGAGGCTGATGGCGGCAAGGTCGGCGTCGAAGTTTTCCCAGCCTTCCTCCCGGGCCAGTTCCGCCAGCACCTTGCGCAGGATGCCGCGATACTCGCCATAGGAATGATCGTGGGCCTGGTTGATGGCCTCGGCGGTTTTCACCGCGCCCCAGAACGCCAGCCACGCATCGATCAGTTGCGGATCGAGCAGCTCGGCGGAAAACGAGCCGCGGAAAAACGCCGACAAGCGCTCCCGGGCATTCGGCGCGGCTTGCTCCATCGCGTCGCGCAGCAGGGTCATGACCCGCCCAGTGATCGCCATGTAGGCCTCGGCCACCAGTTCATCCTTGCCGGAATAGTGATGGCTGATCAGCCCCACCGAGACTCCGGCCTCGGCGGATATCTTGCGGATCGACGCGCCCTGGAAGCCGTGACGCTTGAGGCACACCAGCGTCGCCTCGATCAGGTTGGCTTTGCGCAACTCCGGTTCCATGCGGGAAAAACGGGCTTCCTGGTTCATGGGCGACACGCTCCTTGGTTTAATCGTTTAAGCCCGCGCGGGTTAGCGGCGGGCTGAACGACTGTACAGCAAGAGCGGGCCATTTCTCCAGTCAGTTGCCAGTCTGGTAGACCGTGGTGCCTGCTTCGCGGGCAAGTCGAATCGTCGCACCGCCACTCCCACAGGTTTTTTTGTTGGTCACAGATTTTGCGTACACCTACCTCCCCCTGTGGGAGCGGGCTTGCTCGCGAAGGGGCCAGCTCAAACAACACAGAACCCGGATCAGTCCCGATACCCCGGCGCCACTCGATCCAGCATTCTCAACAACGCCGCCCAGGCCAGTTGCATGGCATCGGGATCACTCAGCTCCCCATCCTCCAACGGTCGCCCCGGATCATTGAACTGCCGCTCGGTATGCGCGCAGACCTCGTGCGACGGCAGCACAACTTCACCGGCGGCTTGGGCGGCCAACTGGATTTCACAGGCTTTTTCCAGGTAGTACATGCGCAGGAATGCCTGGCTCACGGTCTCGCCAACGGTGAGCAAACCATGGTTGCGCAGCATCAGTACCGATTTGTCGCCCAGGTCCGCCACCAAGCGTTGTTGCTCGCTCAGGTCCAGCGCCACGCCCTCGTAGTCGTGGTAGGCAACACGGCCATAAAACTCCATGGAAATCTGGTTCACCGGCAACAGCCCGCACTTCAACGCCGCCACCGCACAGCCGGATTTGGTATGGGTGTGCAGCACGCATTGCGCATCTTCACGGGCGCCATGAATGGCGCTGTGGATCACGAAACCGGCCGGATTCACCGGGTACGGCGACGGCTCCACGGCGTGGCCATCGAGGTCGATCTTGACCAGGTTGGACGCAGTGATTTCATCGAACATCAACCCGTAAGGGTTGATCAGAAAGTGATGCTCCAGCCCCGGAATGCGTACCGAGATGTGGGTGAAGATCAGATCGGTCATGCGAAAGTGCGCAATCAAGCGGTAACAGGCCGCCAGTTCCTCACGCAGGCGCTGCTCGGTGGCGCTGCGTTCAGGGGCCAGGTGGCTGGCGATGTTGTTCATGGTTGTGGTTCTCCAGGCTGATCGGCTGGGGCAGACAGTAAGGCTGGACGCTTGGACACGTCCAGCCGTCCGCGTTTATTTGCTGGCCCAGGCGTTGAAGCGCTCTTCGAGCTCTTCGCCATGATCGACCCAGAAACCGACGTTCATCGACAGCGCGTCCTTGAGGTTCTGCGGCGCCGTGGGCACCCATTGCGCCAGTTTGTCGTCCAGCCGTGCGGCGGCCTGGGTGTTGGTCGGGCCGTAGGGAATCTGCTGCACGTAGTTGATCTGGGCGTCCGGCTGGTTGGCGAAGGCGATAAAGCGCGTGGCCTGATCCACGTGCCGGGAGCCTTTGATGATCGCCCAGTAATCCATGCCGTACAGGCTGCCGGGCCAGACCAGGCCGAGGTGGCTGCCTTTCTGCGCGGCGTCGGCGATGCGTCCGCTGTAGGTCGAGGTCATCACCACATCGCCGGCGGTCAGCCATTGCGGCGGTTGTGCGCCCGCCTCCCACCACTGGATGTAAGGCTTGAGTTCAGTGAGTTTGGCGAATGCCCGGTCCACACCCTGCGGGGTGCCGAGTACCTTGTAGACGTCTTCGGTTTTCACCCCGTCCGCCAGCAAGGCGAACTCCAGGTTGTACACCGCGCGTTTACGCAGCCCACGCTTGCCGGGGGTTTTCTTCACGTCCCAAAAGTCTGCCCAAGAGGTCGGCGCTTGGGCCAGTTTGTCGGTGTCATAGGCAATCGCCACGCTCCACACCAACGCCGCAGACCCGCATTCCTGCGCCGCTTCGGGGATCAACTGGTCGGCGTGCCCCAGGCGGGCCCAGTCCAGGCGCTCGTACATGCCTTCTTCGCAGCCGCGCATCAGGTCCGGTCCTTCGATCTGCACCACGTCCCAGTCGACGTTGCCGGTGTCGACCATCACTTTGATCCTGGCCATTTCGCCGTTGTATTCGCTCTGGATCACCTTGCTTTGATCCACGGCGGCGAAGGGTTGAAAGAACGCCACGTCCTGGGCTTTTTGTCCGGCTCCGCCGTATCCGACCACCACCATGTCCGATGCTGCCTGGGCGCTGCCCAGGCCCATGGCCACGGACAACACCAAGGGATAAAAACCGTGCTTGAGCATGTGCGATTTCATCAGTGGTTCCTCTTGCAGGTGCCACCCGGACAGATGCCGATGCGGCCCTTTTTTATTGTTGTGAGGTTTGGCCCAGGAGCGGGCTCGAGACGAAACTACTGTAAGACACAGTAAAAAAACAAGTTGATTTTTTACTGATGGTAAATTTCTATAGGCAAATAATAACAACGCCGAAACCCGGCCTTTCGGCTTCAGCCTGTCAGGAGTACCCGCCCCATGCCGACCTCGACACCCGCCTTCGCGCACCTGTTCGAACCCCTGGAGATCCGTGGCAAGCGCCTGAAGAACCGCATCATGTCCAGCGGGCACGACACCTCGATGCCCACCGACAACCTGGTCAATGAACAATTGATCGCCTATCACCGGGCGCGTGCCGAAGGCGGTGCCGGGCTGATCGTGCTGCAAGTGGCCGGCGTGCATGACAGTGCGCGCTACACCTCCCACGTGCTGATGGCCACCGACGATGCGTGCATCGAGGGCTACCGCAAACTGGCGCAAACCTGCCACGCCCACGGCACCGTGGTGTTGTCCCAGGTGTTCCATCCGGGGCGGGAGATCATGGAGTCCAGCGATGGCCTGCTGGCGGTGGCCTACTCCGCCTCGTCGGTGCCCAACGAACGCTTCCGGGTGATGCCCCGTGCGCTGGACCAGGCCATGATCGACGAGATCGTCGCCGGTTATGCCGCTGCCGCCCGCCGTCTGCATCAGGCAGGCATCGACGGCGTCGAGGTCGTGGCCAGCCACGGTTACCTGCCAGCGCAGTTCATCAACCCGCGGGTCAACCGGCGTACCGATGGCTACAACGGTGAGCTGGAACAGCGTTTGCGTTTTCTACGCGAAGTCATCAAAGCCGTGCGTGCGGCGACCGACGAGCAGTTCATCATCGGCCTGCGCATCTCTGCCGACGAGCGCGACCCTGAAGGCCTGACCGAGGACGAATCCCTGGCCGCCGTGCAGTCACTGCAAGCGCAGCTTGATTACGTGCACATCGTCGCCGGCACTTCGGCATCCCTGGGTGGCGCGGTGCATATCGTGCCGCCCATGGCGATCGAAGCGGCGTACCTGGCCAGGGAAGCCGGGACGTTCAAGGCCAGTCTGAACATTCCGTTGTTTGTCACCGGGCGCATCAACCAGCCCCAGGAAGCCGAGCTGATTCTGGCTCGCGGCCAGGCCGATGTGTGCGGCATGACCCGCGCGCTGATCTGCGATCCGCAAATGCCCAACAAGACCGACACCGGCCGCGTCGAAGACGTGCGGGCGTGCATTGCCTGCAACCAGGCCTGCATCGGCCACTTCCACAAAGGCTTGCCGATTTCCTGCATCCAGCACCCGGAAACCGGGCGCGAACTGATCTTCGGCGAACGCCGACAAGCGCCACAGCGCAAACGCATCATGATCGCCGGCGGTGGTCCGGCCGGGATGAAAGCCGCCACCGTCGCGGCCCAACGTGGCCATGAGGTGACGCTGTACGAAGCCAGTTCGCAACTGGGCGGTCAGGTGTTGCTCGCGCAACTGCTGCCTCGGCGCAGCGAGTTCGGCGGTGCCAGCACCAACCTGCAGCGGGAAATGGAGTTGGCCGGCGTGCGCGTGGTGCGCAATACCCGAGTCGACCGGGCACTGGTGGAGCAGGAAAAACCGGACATGGTGATCGTCGCTACCGGTGCCGAACCCTACTGGCCACCCTTCGAGCGCGGCGGTGAATTGCAGGTGGTGGACGCCTGGCAAGTGCTGCGCGATGAAGTACGGATCGGCCGTTCGGTGGTGGTGGTCGACTGGCGCTGCGACTGGATCGGCCCCGGCATCGCCGAACGTCTGGTCCGTGCCGGGCACCAGGTGCAATTGGCGGTCAACGGCACCCATTGCGGAGAAAACCTGCCGCTGTACGTGCGCGATCAACTGGCCGGCGAGCTGCACAAGCTGGGCGTGCCGATCACACCGTACGCGCGGCTGTATGGCTGCGATGACAACACGGTGTACTTGCAGCACACCGCCAGTGGCGAACCGATACTGATGGAGAACATCGACACCTTGGTGCTGTGTCAGGGCCATCAACCGGTGGATACCCTGGGCGCCGAACTGCAAGGGCTGGTGGAGTTTCGCCGCATCGGCGACTGCCTGGCGCCGCGTACCGCCGAAGAAGCGATTTATGAAGGCCTGAAAGTCGCGTGGGAGCTTTAAGGCTGTTTATACTCCGGGGCTTTTACGGTCCGCGTAACCTCCTGTGGGAGCGGGCTTGCTCGCGAACGCGGTGGATCAATCGCCATTGATGTTGAATGATTAACCGCTTTCGCGAGCAAGCCCGCTCCCACAGGGATTGTGGTCTTTGGCTCAGCCCCCGGTTCGGAATTTTCCATGAGCAACAACAGCAAGACCCCGCCCGCATCAGGCAGCGCCGAACCGCATTTTCTCGGCACGCGCATTCGCGGCCTGCGCAAGCGCCGGGGCATGACCCTGGCGGAACTGGCGCAACAGAGCGAACTCACCGCCGGCTACATCAGCCAGCTGGAACGCAACCTCGCCTACCCGTCGATTCCGGCGCTGTTCAACATTGCCCGCAGCCTCGGCGTCACCATCCAGTGGTTCTTCGCCAGTGAAGCGGTCACCGCGCCCGAAGACGATGGCGTCGTGGTGCGCAAGAACAGCCGCCTGAACGTGCATTACGAAGACGGCATCGTCGACCAGTTGCTGACGCCGCAAGCCAACCACCAACTGGAAATGCTCCACTCGCGTTTCCCGCCCGGCACCTACAGCCAGCAAAGCTACAGCCACGACGGTGAAGAAGCCGGCTACTTGCTCTCGGGGAGTTTCGAGTTGTGGGTCGGCGAGCGCCATTTCCAGCTCAATGAAGGCGACAGCTTCAGCTTTTCCAGCCAGGAACCGCACCGCTACGGCAACCCCGGCGATGTCGATGCGGTGGTGATCTGGGTGATTACGCCGCCGACGTTCTAACGTCGGCTGCGACCTGGGGACGGCGTGACACTCGCACGCTTGAGGGTGTCACTCGGCAGCTCGTTGAACAGCGCGCGGTAGCTGCTGGAAAACCGCCCCAGATGCCAGAACGACCAATGCATGGCGACTTCAGCCACGGTGGTTTGCGTGGGCGTGCGGCTCAGCAGTTCGCGGCGGGCGCTATTGAGTCGGCGCAGGCGCAGCCATTGGGTCGGCGACATGCCCGTGTAGGTCTTGAACGCATGCTGCAACTGGCGCAGTGAAACCCCGGCAACCTGGGACAACTCCAGCAGGTTGAGGTGTTCTTCCGGCGTGTCCGCCGCCCATTCCCCTACCCGCTTCATGATCGCCCGCTCCCCGGCCCGGCGCTGCAACGCACTCTGGTCGAGGCCGACACAGGCGTTGTCGAGGATGAACAGGCAATCTTCCAGCAACTGTTGGGTCAGCGCTTCGCGGCTCGGTGGATCGAAGGTCTGCGACAGCCGCGTCAAGGTCCCGCTGAGCCAACGGCAGAACAGCGCGTTCTGCTGGGAGTTCAGCGGCGCCATGAACAACCCTTCGAGCCTGGCGATGTCGAGGCTGTGGCGCTTTACAAACTCCGGCCCGAACACCACGGCGATTTCCTGGTAGTTCTCCGGGGTGATCCAGATGTTGCGGCTCTCGCCATTCAACACGTACAGCGCGTTGTCGCCACGATCGAAACAGAACGACAACGAGCCCTGGGGCGCGCTGAAATTCTGCTCGACCCGGGTGTTCATCGACTCTTCGTAAATCTCCACGCCCTGCAGATCCAGATAACGCACCAGCCCTGCGAAATGCCCCGGCGACATCTGCTGGTATTGCTGGACCCAGCCCGGCGTGGCGCGGATTTGCTCGGCGACATCGGCGGTGTTGAACGCTTGGACCTGGAGGGAATTGGAACCTGTCATGGGGCGACCTTACGCACTCTTTTGGTGCGCTTCGTGCTGCTTAAAGTGGATAGATGGAACCGCAAGGCTCGCACAAGATAGTCGTCAACGCGCTACAGGGGAAGTGTCCGGCGGATGAAACCGGTCTCTCCTGGCGTTAATAAAACCAATAACGAGGTCTTTATGAATGTCCCTTTCGATCAGCTGTTCACTTGGCTGAAAGATCACAAGATTACCGAAGTCGAGTGCGTCGTCAGCGATCTGACCGGCATTGCACGCGGCAAAATTGCACCGACCAACAAGTTCCTGCATGAGCGAGGCATGCGCCTGCCGGAAAGTGTCCTTCTGCAAACGGTAACCGGGGACTTTGTCGACGACGACATCTACTACGACCTGCTCGACCCGGCCGATATCGACATGGTCTGCAAGCCGGACGCCGACGCCGTCTACGTGGTGCCATGGGCCATCGAGCCGACCGCCATCGTGATCCACGACACGTTCGACAAGTTCGGCAACCCGATCGAACTGTCGCCGCGCAACGTGCTGAAGAAAGTCCTGCAGTTGTACACCGACAAGGGCTGGCGGCCGATTGTCGCGCCGGAAATGGAGTTCTACCTGACCCAGCGCTGCGAAGACCCGGACTTGCCGCTCAAGGCGCCGATGGGCCGTTCGGGCCGTGCCGAAAGCGGTCGTCAGTCGTTCTCCATCGACGCGGCCAACGAATTCGATCCGCTGTTCGAAGACGTCTACGACTGGTGCGAACTGCAAGGTCTGGACCTCGACACGCTGATCCACGAAGACGGCCCGGCGCAGATGGAAATCAACTTCCGTCATGGCAACGCCCTGGACCTGGCCGACCAGATCACTGTGTTCAAGCGCACCATGCGTGAAGCGGCGCTCAAGCACAATGTGGCGGCAACCTTCATGGCCAAACCGGTCGGCGACGAGCCTGGCAGCGCCATGCACATTCACCAGAGCGTGGTGGACATCGCCACCGGCCAGCCGATCTTTGCCGATGCCGATGGCAACATGAGCGAGCTGTTCCTGCACCACATTGGGGGCCTGCAGAAGTACATCCCGAAAGTGCTGCCGATGTTCGCCCCGAACGTCAACTCGTTCCGCCGCTTCCTGCCGGACACCTCGGCACCGGTGAACGTCGAATGGGGCGAAGAAAACCGCACCGTCGGCCTGCGCGTGCCGACCTCAAGCCCCGACGCCATGCGCGTCGAGAACCGTCTGCCGGGCGCCGACGCCAACCCGTACCTGGCCATCGCTGCCAGCCTGTTGTGCGGTTACCTGGGCATGGTCGAGCGCATCGAGCCGAGCGCTGCGGTACAGGGCCGCGCCTATGAGCGTCGCAATCTGCGCCTGCCGATCACCATCGAGGACGCCCTGACCCAGATGGAAGAGTGCGACACCATCAGCCGCTACCTGGGCAGCAAGTTCGTGCGGGGCTATGTCGCGGTCAAACGCGCCGAGCACGAGAACTTCAAACGGGTGATCAGTTCGTGGGAGCGTGAGTTCCTGATGCTGAGCGTCTAAAAACCTCGCTCCCCAAGGGATCACATATCCCCTGTGGGAGCGGGCTTGC
>NZ_JBFUHS010000024.1:0-95135 GCF_056402255.1 Pseudomonas sp. P4_B4 | reverse complement strand
GCGGTGTGTCGTTCAACGTTGATGTTGACTGACACTCCCTCTTCGCGAGCAAGTCGGATCGCCGCACCGCCGCTCTCACATGCTCTACAGCGAATGATAGGTCGGCAGGGCAAACCGTTGCTGGCTCTGCAGCATGGAAATCTGCGGCAGTTCACTGGCTTGTTCGGCGAGGTCGCGGCGAATCGCGCTGATGACCCACGTCAGTTGGTCGCCATTGTGCAATTGCTGGTAGGAAATCGAGCGCTTGAACACTTTGCCTTCGCCGCCGCTCAGGGTCAGCAGGATCCCACCGTCAGGACGGGCCTGGGTGGTGACTTCGAAGTTGGAGAACAGGGACGAAAATTTTTCCTGAATCAGGTTCATGTCTTTCAGCTCCGTTGGCTCTTGAATGGCAAGCATACGGAGAGGGTTGCAGTGATTGTGCCAGCCTTGGTTGTTTGTAAATAACCTTATAAAACAACTAGTTAGTATCTGTGGTGATTTTTGCTTTCGTGCATTCTGCATGAACGGCCATCGTGCATCCTGCATTTTGCGCGGTCGCTCGGCGCTTCGATGGAACCATTGCGTGTGCGGGGGTTCACGATTGGCCCTGTATCAAGCGCGGATCAAGATCGCGGATCAAGATCGTAGATACAAAACATTTCAAAAACCGCGTGTACAGCTCAAGAACCGTTGACGTATTTTCGGGCTCATTCACCGCAGCCCGACAATAAAAAGATCGAACGGGAGCATCATGAGTCGCACGTCGAACGACACGATTACCTGGAGCATGATGCTCCGTAAGCTGCCTTCCATCGTCAAGGCCATCCCCCGGGTGGTGAAGGGCATGAAGGCCGCCAACGTCAAGGACCCGACCCAAGCGTGTGGTTTGGGCTGGAGTTTCGAGCAAGCCACGTTGCGCAACCCGGATGGTCCGGCGCTGTTGCAAGGCGATGTAACGCTCAGTTACTCCGAGGTCAACCAATGGGCCAATCGCATCGCCCATCACCTGACCGGCCAGGGCATCGGCAAGGGTGATGTGGTGGCGGTCTTCATCGAGAACCGCCCGGAACTGCTGGTGACGATTCTGGGGGTGGCCAAGGTCGGCGCGATCAGTGCGCTGCTCAATACCTCGCAGACCCGCGATACCCTGGTGCACAGTGTGAATCTGGTGGCGCCGGTGGCGATCATTGTCGGTGAGGAGTTGGTCCCGGCGTACCTGGCGGTGCGTGATCGGGTGTCGATCAAGGCTGACCGAACCTGGTTTGTCGCCGATCAGGACACCTCTCGCCAACCGGGTATCGCGCCTGAAGGTTTCATCAACCTGATGACCGTCAGTCTCGACGACGTCAGCGACAACCCGGTCAGCAGCCGGCAGATTTTCTTCGACGATCCCTGCTTTTATATCTACACCTCGGGCACCACGGGGCTGCCCAAGGCGGGCGTGTTCAAGCACGGACGCTGGATGCGCAGCTCGGCGAGCTTCGGCATGATCGCCCTGGACATGCGCCCCGACGATGTCGTCTATTGCACCTTGCCGCTGTACCACGCCACGGGCCTTTGCGTGTGCTGGGGGTCGGCCGTCAGTGGTGCCAGCGGGTTCGCCATCCGCCGCAAATTCAGCGCCAGTCAGTTTTGGAACGACGCGCGCAAGTACCGGGCGACCACCATCGGTTATGTCGGCGAATTGTGCCGCTACCTGGTCGATCAACCGTCCAGCGCCGACGACAGCCGGCACGATGTGAAGAAAATGATCGGCAACGGCTTGCGTCCCGGTGCCTGGAGCGAGTTCAAGACCCGTTTTGCGGTCAATCACATCTGCGAGCTGTACGCCGCCAGCGACGGCAACATCGGTTTCACCAACATTCTCAATTTCGACAACACCATCGGTTTTTCCCTGATGTCCTGGGAGCTGGTCGCGTACGACCATGACAGCGGTGCGCCGATTCGTCAGGCCAACGGCCTGATGCGCAAGGTCGCCAAGGGCGAGCAGGGCTTGTTGCTGGCAAAAATCGACGACAAGGCACCCCTGGACGGCTACACCGATCCGCAGAAAACCGCCAAGGTCGTGCTCGAGGATGTGTTCGAAAAGGGTGACCGCTACTTCAACACTGGCGACCTGTTGCGCAACATCGGCTTTGGGCATGCGCAGTTTGTCGACCGCCTGGGCGACACCTACCGCTGGAAGGGCGAGAACGTCTCGACCACGGAGGTCGAAAACATCCTCCTGCAACACCCGCTTATTTCCGAAGCCGTAGCCTATGGCGTGGAAATCCGCAACACCAATGGCCGGGCCGGGATGGCGGCGATTACCCCGGCCGAATCTCTGGCAACCCTGGACTTCAGTGAACTGCTGGCGTTCGCCCGCGAGCACATGCCGGCCTATGCGGTGCCACTGTTCCTGCGGGTGAAAGTGAAAATGGAAACCACCGGGACGTTCAAATATCAGAAGACCCGACTCAAGGACGAGGCCTTCGACCCGGGTAAAACCGGAGATGACCCGATCTATGCCTGGCTGCCGGGAACGCAGACTTACGTACAGGTCACGGAGCAGTTGTTGTCCGACATTCACGGCGGCAAGTACCGCTATTGAATCTGGCTATGGCGGCCCATGAGAAAAAACAAGTGACAGTGCCGGGGGCGCTCGGGAAACTGTCGGCTTTTACGAATGACAGAAAAGGGAGTGCCCAATGTCAGACAAAAGCCGCCAGATGACCCCCGAAGAAGCCGCCGAATTCACCGAACAGGTATTCAACAAGGCACGGGAGGGCGATGCGGCGATGATGGCCGCGCTGCTGACCAAGGGTTTGCCGCCGAACCTGCGTAACCACAAGGGCGATACCTTGCTGATGCTGGCCGCGTATCACGGTCATGTGGACACGGTAAAAGTTCTGCTCGAGCACAAGGCCGATCCGGAGATCCGCAACGACAACGGCCAGAGCCCGATTGCAGGCGCCGCCTTCAAGGGCGACCTGGCGGTGATCAAGGCCTTGGTCGACGGCGGCGCCCAGGTTGAAGGCTCGTCCTTCGATGGCCGCACGGCGCTGATGATGGCGGCGATGTTCAACCGCGTCGAAGTGGTCGATTACCTGATCAGCAAGGGCGCCGACCCGAAAGCCAAGGACGCCAATGGCATCACTGCGCTGGAGGCGGCTAAAACCATGGGTGCTTCCGATACCGTTGCGCAGCTTGAGAAGCTGATTGGCTGATATCGACTAATTTGAGGCTGGTAATCCCCATTGTGGCGAGGGAGCTTGTCGGACCGCCGCACCGTCCCGCTCGACTGCGCAGCAGTCGCAAAACCATTCGGCGCGGTAAGTCTGACGAATCGCATTGTCTGATTTTGGGGCCGCTTCGCGACCCAGCGGGAGCAAGCTCCCTCGCCACAAGTTAGTGCCTGCTTCAAGTTATCGGTCATGGAAATGCGCTATCCTTCGCGCCCTCAAAATTCACCTCGCTACAGGATCCTCCCCATGAAAGCCGCACTCGTCGAACTCATCAGCAAAATCAGCTCCGGGTGCATGGGCGAAGACGAAATCCTCAAGGTCGCGGACGAAGCGGCCCAGGCCTACGCCGATCCCGAGGCTTTTCTGACCGCCAATCCGGACATCAACTACGACGAAACCTTCCCGATCCCGCTGGGTGAGTGGGTGGTGGTCGGCAGCCTGCCGGAAACGGTGCTGTTCCAGGCTGACACCTACATGGACCTGTTCGCCCAGATCGTCGCCTCGTTCGGCCCGGGGGTGGAGTTCAATCTCAAGCCCAAGCAACTGGCCAAGACCGAAGCCCTGACCGCGCTCAACCGCATCCAGGTGCAGATGAGCAGCATGAACAAGGAAAACGGTGGCTACACGCTGATGAACTTCAGCCAGTTGCTCGATGACGAGCTGCAGGTGGTCCTGGTCTACGGCAATGACCTGCCTCGGGTGCTGGAATTGTGCGCAGAAGTCGGCATCGCAGCCGCGCCATCCCTGGAAGCGCTGAAAGTGGCGATCCACGTCTGATCCAAACACTGTCAATAAAAAGGAATCCTCGCGACGACCGTCTATCCTGAGGGGGGCATATCACTCTTTGGGAGCGTCACCATGGGTTCCACGTTCAACAGCCTGGTTGCCTTGATCATTTTTGTCCTGGACATCTGGGCCATCATCAACGTGTTCAAAAGTAGCGCCGAGACCGGGATGAAAATCCTCTGGGTATTGTTGATCGCGCTGTTGCCGGTGCTGGGACTGATCATCTGGGCCATCGCCGGGCCGCGGGGCAACGTCAAATTCTGACGGATTTCCCACAAACTACACCGACCCTGTGGGAGCGGGCTTGCTCGCGAAGAACGATTACGCGGTTCGCCGACAGACCGAGTTGCCTGCTTCGCGAGCAAGCCCGCTCCCACAGGATTGTGGAATGCTGATCAAGTGAGGTTCGACCTGTCATGTTCCGCGACGTAGAATGCGCGCCTTTCCCGGGCAATCGAGACGCTCGATTGGCCATCATGGGCGGGTAACCGTCCGTTGCCACCCGCATTCATCGGAGCACTTCCCATGAGCAACACCCCGACCAGCGACTACCTGGAAACCCTCTACGAAGGCTACGGCCAGCGTTTTCGCATGGAAAAACTGCTGCACGAAGTGCGCACCGAGCACCAGCACCTGGTGATCTTCGAAAACCCGCGCATGGGCCGGGTGATGGCGCTGGACGGCGTGATCCAGACCACCGAAGCCGACGAATTCATCTATCACGAAATGCTCACCCACGTGCCGATCCTGGCGCACGGTGCTGCCAAACGCGTGCTGATCATCGGCGGCGGCGACGGCGGCATGTTGCGTGAAGTGGCCAAGCACCGCAGTGTCGAGCACATCACCATGGTCGAGATCGACGGTACCGTGGTCGACATGTGCAAGGAATTCCTGCCGAACCACTCCAAAGGTGCATTCGAAGATCCACGCCTGAACCTGGTGATCGACGACGGCATGCGTTTCGTCGCCACCACCACTGAAAAATTCGACGTGATCATTTCCGACTCCACCGACCCGATCGGGCCGGGCGAAGTGCTGTTCTCGGAAAACTTCTACCAGGCCTGCCACCGCTGCCTGAACGAAGGCGGCATCCTGGTGACCCAGAACGGCACGCCGTTCATGCAGATCGAAGAAGTGAAGACCACCGCCGGTCGCCTGCGCAGCCTGTTTCCGGACTGGCACTTCTACCAGGCCGCCGTGCCGACCTACATCGGCGGTTCGATGACCTTCGCCTGGGGCGCCAGCAATACCGCTTATCGCAAGTTGTCCCGCGAAACCCTGCAACAGCGCTTCACGGGCAGCGGCATCGTCACCCGTTACTACAATCCTGAAATCCACATCGGCGCCTTCGCCTTGCCACAATACGTGTTGCAGGCGGTGAACAAGCCAAGCAACGACTAAAACCCTGTAGGAGCGAGCCTGCTCGCTCCTACATGGATTGCGCTCGACGCAGTGGCAGTGGGTGTTGTGAGTCTTTGATTACATGCACCGACCTATGTAATTCGGCGGAACAATTAGCCAGCTAACAAGGTCGAGATAGAGGTAAGCCCATCCATGGGTTTTATCGAGGAGGCACCAATGCAAAAGTGGAAAGTCACTTTCGTGGATGATCATGGCGAAACCATCAACGAAGTCTTTGAGTGCCCCGAGCGCCCGGACTACGAGCGTGCCGCCAAGCTCATCAAGGCCCGGCTTCTTCCTGTCGCTGCCGAACTGGATCTGAACGATCTGGAAGGGCGGACCACTGATGCATGCGTCAAAGAGCTCAAGTCCCAGAACAGCATTCAAATCCTCGGCATTACTCCAATCTGAACGGCACCTGTCGCATTCACATCCAGGCCTTGGCAGAGGCTCTACCTTGAGGCTACTCTGCAAGCGAGATCAGCGAATGAATCGCTAAGGTCTGGTCTTGTCAGCTCCATGCTTGTTTCCCGCCGGCACATCGGTTGCCGTCGCTCGCGCTGTTCGGTTGCGGGTGAGGGAGTACGGAAAGTCTATCCATCGTTTTGAGGAGGACGTTTCATGAGCACAGCCTATCAAGAAGACATCAGCAGCAGCGTGTTGCGCCGCATGAAAGAAGGCGGTTTTGACTTTTCGCGGTTTCATCCCATCGAGTTCTACGCCATTTTCCCGGACGAGGAGCGGGCACGCAGGGCGGCAGGTCATTTCCACCGTGGTGAATCCCTGGATGCACAAGTCAGTGTGCGCGACGATGGCGCCTGGGCGCTGGAGTTGTGCAAGGTCATGTATGCCACCTACGACGACATCGGCGACTTCGAACAGGGTTTCGAAGCAGTGGTCGAGCCGTTGGGTGGCATCATCGAAGGCTGGGGTGTGAAACAGGAGGTACGAGGGCGACTCGCATAACCTTATGAACAGTGACAACCAGCAATGACGGCTGACCTTCGGGTTGGCCGTTTTCGTTTCAACACGTTGCAGAAAGGAAAAAAAGCCGCCTGGGCAGGCGGCTATAAGGGGGAGATCGGCAGGTTTTCCAGCGAATGCATGAATTATCCCCAGCGACTGCCGGGCAGTGAAATCAACTCTGACTATGCTGGTGATAGGCGACTACCACGCCTTGCAATGAAGCGGGGGCGATCAGGTTGGGGCATTTACCGCACAGGATTGGTGCGGTGCGTGCGTCTTGATTATCCAACCGATTGAAATCTAAGCGTTTATGCCGATGGCACGGGCCTTGCGAAGGTCTGGACGTCCGGGTGACAAGGAGTACGGCATGATCCGCACATATTTTGATGAGATGTACGATGCCGGCGGCCAGGTCCGCCCGCATTATCGGGAGTTTGCCCGTTGGCTGGCCGAAACGCCTGACGAGCTTTTGGCACAACGGCGACGCGAGGCCGATCTGCTGTTTCATCGCGCCGGGATTACTTTCACGCTCTACGGTGATGAGCAGGGGACAGAGCGCCTGATTCCCTTCGACACCATCCCCCGCAGTATCCCCGCCAGCGAATGGCGGATTGTCGAGCGCGGCTGCATCCAGCGGGTCAAGGCGTTGAACATGTTCCTCGCCGACCTTTACCACGAGCAGCGCATCATCAAGGCCGGCATCATTCCGGCCGAGCAGGTGCTGGCCAACGAGCAGTACCAGTTGGCGATGCAGGGCCTGGATCTGCACCGCGATATCTATTCGCACATCTCCGGCGTCGACTTGGTGCGCGACGGCGATGGCACCTACTACGTGCTCGAAGACAATCTGCGAACACCGAGCGGCGTCAGCTACATGCTCGAAGACCGCAAGATGATGATGCGTCTGTTCCCCGAGTTGTTCGCGGCGCAACGCATTGCCCCCATCGACCACTACCCGAACCTGTTGCTCGACACCCTGAAAAGCTCAAGCCCGATCGATAATCCGAGCGTGGTGGTGCTGACGCCGGGGCGCTTCAACAGTGCGTTCTTCGAACATGCGTTCCTGGCGCGGGAAATGGGTGTGGAGTTGGTGGAGGGCGCGGACCTGTTCGTACGTGACGACAAGGTCTACATGCGCACCACCGACGGGCCGAAAGCGGTCGACGTGATTTATCGTCGCCTTGACGATGCGTTCCTCGACCCGCTGGCGTTCAACCCGGAATCGATGCTCGGCGTGCCGGGGCTGTTGTCGTCCTACCGTTCCGGCAACGTGGTGCTGGCCAATGCCATCGGCACGGGGGTGGCGGACGACAAGTCGGTGTATCCGTTCGTTACCGACATGATCCGTTTCTATCTGGATGAAGAGCCGATCCTGAAGAACGTTCCTACGTGGCAATGCCGTAATCCGTCTGAGCTGTCCCACGTGCTGGCTAATCTTCCAGAACTGGTGGTCAAGGAAACCCAAGGCTCCGGCGGGTACGGAATGCTGGTGGGGCCGGCGGCGACGGCGGCGGAAATCGAAGCCTTCCGCGCGCGGATCATCGCCAAGCCCCATGCGTATATCGCGCAACCGACGCTGTCGCTGTCGACCTGTCCGACCTTTGTCGAAAACGGTATCGCACCGCGCCATATCGATCTGCGTCCGTTTGTATTGTCAGGCCGTGAAACCCGGGTCGTGCCCGGCGGCCTGACCCGCGTCGCCCTGCGCGAAGGCTCCCTGGTGGTCAATTCCTCTCAGGGCGGCGGAACCAAGGACACCTGGGTGGTCGAGGATTAAAGGAAGCCTGTCATGTTAAGTAGAACTGCCTCGGATTTGTATTGGATGTCGCGTTACCTGGAGCGGGCGGAAAACCTCGCGCGGATGCTCGACATCAGCTATTCGCTGTCGCTGATGCCGCAAGACGGTCGTGGCGACGGTTTGCACGAACTGGCCATGCCGCTGTTGATCACCGGCACCCTGGACGATTACCTGGAGCGCCATGGCGAACTGCATGCCGAGCGGCTGCTGCATTTCTTCGCCCTGGATGCGGCCAACCCGGCGAGCATCTACAGCTGCCTCGGTGCCGCACGGGCCAGCGCCCATGCGGTGCGTGGGCGCATCACCGCCGACATGTGGGAAAACATCAACGCCACCTGGCTGGAAATTCGCGGCATCGCCGAACAGGGCCTCAGTCGCTACGGCATGAGCCGTTTCTGCGAGTGGATCAAGGAGCGTTCCCACCTGTTCCGGGGCGCGTCCTACGGCACCATCATGCGTAACGATGCGTTTCGTTTCATTCGTCTGGGGACCTTTATCGAACGGGCGGACAACACCTTGCGCCTGCTCGATGCCCGCTACGAAATGGCCGGCGATCAGGCCGAAGCGGTCAGCGATGGCACCGCTCACGCGTATTACCAATGGAGCGCGTTGTTGCGGGCGTTGTCGTCGTTCGAGGCCTACACGGAAATCTACCGCGACGCCCCTGGTGCCCGGCATGTGGCGGAATTGCTGTTGCTGCGGGCCGATGTACCGCGATCCCTGCGTGCCTGCACCGAAGAAATCGACCTGATCCTCGCGCAATTACCGGGGGCCAATGGGCGTCCCGCACAACGCCTGGCGGCAGAAATGGACGCACGCCTGCGCTACACCGGCATCCAAGAAATTCTCGAAGAAGGCCTGCACGCCTGGCTCACCGAGTTCATCCCGCTGGTGCGCCAGTTGGGTAACGCGATTCACAGTTCTTATCTGGAGGCCGCATGAGACTTTCCATTAGCCACGAGACCACCTATCACTACGAAGACAAGGTGCGGGCGAGCATCCAGTATCTGCGCCTGACTCCCCACGACAGCGAACGCCAGCACGTACTTAGCTGGCAGCTCGACCTGCCGCGTCCGGTGCGGGCGCAACTTGATCCGTTCGGCAACATCCTGCATGTGCTGACCATGGACGAGCCCCATGAGGCGATCATCATCGGTGCCCGTGGCCAGGTCGATATCGACGAATGGCGTGAGGCCGAGCACGAGAGCCAGTCTGCATTGCCGTTTCTGCGCTTCACCCGTTTGACCGAAGCCGACGCCGCCCTGCGGGCGTTCGCCGAGAAGGAATGCAAGCAACGCCGCGATCGCACGGCGTTGATCGATCTGATGCATGGCCTCAACCAGCATATGACCTATACGCCGGGCTCCACGGAAGTGGACACCAGCGCCGCCCAGGCCTTTGCCGGACGCTCCGGCGTGTGTCAGGACCACACCCACGCGTTTCTCGCCTGCACCCGCAGCCTGGGCATTCCAGCGCGTTATGTGTCGGGCTATCTGTACAGCGAAAACAGCGAACACTTGGCCAGCCACGCCTGGGCCGAAGCCTGGCTGGATGACGCCTGGTACAGCTTCGACGTGACCAATGAACTGGCCCGGCCGGAGCGTCACCTGAAGCTGGCGGTGGGCCTGGACTACCTGGATGCCTGCCCGGTGCGCGGAATGCGCCGGGGCGGCGGGTGTGAGCAGATGCACGCCAAGGTGCTGGTTTCACCGACGCCGGCGCCGGTGATTTCAGTGCAACAGCAGTAATCGCGGTCCATTGATGCAAGAGGGAGTTCTGTGGCGAGGGAGCTTGCTCCCGCTCGGCTGCGCAGCAGTCGCAAACCTGGTGAATGCAGTTTACCTGACGGATTGCATCGCCTGAATTGAGGGCCGCTTCGCGCCCCAGCGGGAGCAAGCTCCCTCGCCACAGATACGTGTTATTTGGCGGAAACCTGTTTACGCCCAACCATATGCTTCAAATACCCCACCAGCATCCCCAGATCCCCATCCGGCAACACCTCGGCCGAGAACCCGGGCATCTTCGCCTGCGGCCACTGGCGCAAACTCTGTGGATCGCGGATGTAGCGCTTGAGGAAGTCCGCACCGAAATACTCGGTCGGGTTGTACGGAATATTCAGGTCCGGCCCGAACTGCGCGTCACCGGCGCCATTGAGTCGGTGGCAGGCCAGGCAGTTCTTCTGGAATATCGCAAATCCCTTGTTTACCGGATCATCCGCCTTCAACGCCGGATCGGGCAGCAGGGCGGGAAAGCGCTCGGCCACGGGCGCCAGGCGTTTGATGCTCGCCACCTGGAACGGCCATTGTTCGGGGCTGATGTTGCCGGCCTGCGGGTTGCTCCAGACCAGATAGAACGGCCCGGCGCCGGGCTTGCCTTCGGATAGCGGTGGCCAGGGTTTGGCCGGGTCTTCAATCGCCAGCCACGCCTGTGCCCCCAGGGTATTGAGCAACGGCGCCGCGGTCATTTCGGCGGCAAAGCCATCCAGGGCCACGGCTTGCAGATGGTCCTCAGGCTTGATGCCGGTCAGCAGTGCGGACAGCGGCACCGCGCGGTAGCTCATGTCCTGTTTGTAGGAAACGTCGTTGCTGATGTTGATGGTTTGAACCTGGGGATGCTTGAGCAATTGCTCGGTCTGCCAGGTGCGACTGTTCGCGCCCAGCTCCAGGTTCAGCTGTGCGGCATACAGGGGCGAGCCGAACAGCATGGCCCCGAGCAGAATGAGCATTTTCAAGTGATCGCCGTCCATGTCGTGCAAGTGCCGCAAAGATTGGCACAGCCACGCTGGCCCGGGTAGCGGGCCAGTCACATTTTGATAGTGGCAATTCAAAAACTGTGACGCCGTATTTTTTAGACGCGACTAGCCGATGACCTTGGTCAGGTTCGGCAATATCAACAACAGCGTGGTGGCGAAAAGGATGAGCCCGGCTTGACGTACTTTCGATTGTTTGAACATGGCTTGACCGCCTTTTTTGTTATTTCCTGATGCCTGCCCGCATAGCTCCATGATGGCAGCGCGTTGCACTTCCTGTAGTGACGAGTGCCTCGGCAAAACCCGACGACAACTTCGTACAAGTTCACCTTAGAGCCCGCGTTAAGCTTGGCTTAGATCCATTTCGTATGGTGTTCTTGCAATTCGCTTTAAAAATGGCATGAGGCCTATTGCCAGCTTCTTTGGCGCCCGTTGGCTAGACAGCTTGGTGTCCTGAACGGTAGCTGACTACCGTCCGTCTGAGCGTGAGCGTCAACGTCTGTGAGCGCTGCGGTCATTGAATCAAACGCGGCTCGGGCCAAGAGTGGGCACTCGGTATTTACCCACCTGCACTGCGGTTCGAGGATGTCATGACCCAAGCATTGATTTTCGACGCGTTACGCACGCCCCGTGGCAAAGGCAAGGCCGATGGCGCCTTGCACAGCGTCAAACCGGTGAACCTGGTTGCCGGTTTGCTCACCGCACTGCAACAGCGCACGGCGCTGGACACCAGCCAGGTCGATGATGTGGTGCTCGGCTGCGTGACACCGATTGGCGATCAAGGTTCCGACATCGCCAAGACCGCCGCTCAGGTGGCCGATTGGGATGTCAGCGTGGCGGGAGTACAGATCAACCGTTTCTGCGCTTCGGGGCTGGAGGCCGTGAACCTCGGCGCGATGAAAGTGCGTTCCGGCTTCGAAGACCTTGTGGTGGTCGGTGGTGTCGAGTCGATGTCCCGGGTGCCGATGGGCAGCGATGGCGGGGCCTGGGCGCTGGACCCAGCGACCAACCTGCACAGTCAATTCACGCCACAGGGCGTGGGTGCCGACCTGATCGCCACCCTTGAGGGCTTCAGCCGTCAAGACGTCGATGCCTACGCCCTGCATTCCCAGCAAAAGGCTGCGCGGGCGCGGGCCGACGGTTCGTTCAACAAGTCGCTGGTGCCGGTGCAGGACCAGAACGGCATCATCCTGCTCGATCACGATGAGTTCATCCGCGCCGATTCGACCTTGGAAGGCCTGGGCAAACTCAAGCCGAGTTTCGAGATGATGGGGCAGATGGGTTTCGATGCCACCGCGCTGCGGGTCTACAGCCATGTCGAGCGGATCAATCATGTGCACACCCCTGGCAACAGCTCCGGGATTGTCGATGGCGCGGCGCTGATGCTCATCGGCTCCGAAGCCAAGGGCCGGGCGCTGGGCCTGCAGCCACGTGCGCGGATTGTCGCCACGGCAGTCACCAGCACCGATCCGACCATCATGCTCACCGGCCCCGCGCCGGCGACCCGCAAGGCGTTGGCCAAGGCCGGGCTGCGGGTCGAAGACATCGACTTGTTTGAGGTCAACGAGGCGTTCGCTTCGGTGGTGTTGAAATTCATCAAGGACATGGCCGTCGATCCGGACAAGGTCAATGTCAACGGCGGCTCAATCGCCATGGGCCACCCGCTGGGCGCCACTGGCTGCGCCATTCTCGGCACGCTGCTCGATGAACTGGAAGCCCGACGCCTGCGTTATGGCCTCGCGACCCTGTGTGTCGGCGGCGGCATGGGCATTGCCACCATCATCGAACGCCTCTGAGCCCGGACTTCAAGGAACCCAGTTATGAACGAAGCCATTCGTTACGAAAAAGACCAGGACCAGATCGTCGTCCTGACCATCGACATGCCCGGCCAGAGCGCCAACACCATGAACGCGGTGTACCGCGAAGCCATGGCGGACTGCGTTGCGCGCCTGGTGGCCGACAAGGACAGCATCGCCGGTGTGATCATCACCTCGGCCAAGAAGACTTTCTTCGCAGGCGGCGACCTCAATGAACTGATCAAGGTCGGCAAACCCCAGGCCAAGGCCTTCTACGACATGGTGCTGAGCCTCAAGGGCCAGTTGCGCACCCTGGAAACCCTAGGCAAACCGGTGGTCGCCGCGATCAACGGCGCGGCACTCGGCGGCGGCTGGGAAATCTGCCTGGCCTGCCATCATCGCGTGGCGCTGGACAGCCCGTCGGTGCAACTCGGCCTGCCGGAAGTCACCCTCGGCCTGCTGCCGGGCGGCGGAGGCGTGGTACGTATGGTGCGCATGCTCGGCCTGGAAAAAGCCCTGCCTTATCTGCTTGAAGGCAAGAGGCTGCGACCGCAACAAGCGTTGCAGGCAGGATTGATCGACGCGCTGGCGACCGATCAAGAAGACCTGTTGGCCAAGGCGCGGGCGTGGATTCTCGCCAATCCGGTGGCGGTGCAGCGCTGGGACGTGAAGGGCTACCAGATTCCGGGCGGCACACCGTCAAACCCGAAAGTCGCGCAGATGCTGGCGATTGCACCGTCGATCCTGCGCAGCAAAACCCAGGGCACGATGCCCGCGCCGGAGAAAATCCTCTGCGCGGCGGTTGAGGGCGCGCAGGTGGATTTCGATACGGCGCACCTGATCGAAACGCGCTACTTCACCGAACTGACCACCGGCCAGGTCTCGAAAAACCTGATTGGCACGTTCTGGTTCCAGCTCAACGAAATCAATGCCGGCGGATCGCGGCCTCAAGGTTTTGCGCCTTATGTCACCCGCCAGGTCGGCGTGCTCGGCGCCGGGATGATGGGCGCCGGTATCGCGTTTGTCAGTGCGTCGGCGGGTATCGAGGTGGTGCTCAAGGACGTCAACCTCGCGGCGGCTGAGAAGGGCAAGGCGCATTCGGCGGCGCTGCTGGACAAGAAGGTCGCTCGCGGACAAATGAGCATCGAGCAACGCGACACCGTTCTATCACGCATTCAAACCAGCGAAAGCGATGCCGACCTGGCCGGATGCGACCTGATCATCGAGGCCGTGTTCGAGGATCGTGAATTGAAGGCCAAGGTCTCGTTGGCAGCGCAGAAGGTCGTCGGCGCGGACGCCGTGATCGCCTCCAATACCTCGACCCTGCCGATCAGCGGCCTGGCGTGCGCCGTGCCCGATCAGAGCAAGTTCATCGGCCTGCATTTTTTCAGCCCCGTGGAAAAAATGCCGCTGGTGGAAATCATCAAGGGCGCCAATACCAGCGACGAAACCCTGGCCCGCGGCTTCGATTACGTCCTGCAAATCAGGAAAACCCCGATTGTGGTCAATGACAGCCGCGGTTTCTTCACCTCACGGGTGTTCGGCACCTTCACCAACGAAGGCATTGCCATGCTGGGCGAGGGCGTGAGCGCGGCGATGATCGAGACAGAAGCGCGCAAGGCCGGCATGCCGGTAGGACCGCTGGCGATCTCTGACGAAGTTTCCCTCAGCCTGATGAACCATATCCGTCTGCAAACCGCCAAGGACCTGCAAGCAGAAGGCAAACCGCTGACAGAGCATCCGGCGTTTGCCGTGATTGACGTGCTGCTCAATGAGTTCAATCGTCCGGGCAAGGCTGGCGGTGGAGGTTTCTACGAGTATCCGGCGGGCGGCCAGAAACACCTGTGGCCTGAGTTGAAAACCCGCTTCGAGAAAAGCGACGGGCAGATCTCGCCGAAGGACGTGCGTGATCGCTTGCTGTTCGTGCAAGCCATCGAAACCGTGCGTTGCGTGGAGGAGGGCGTGTTGACCTCGACAGCGGATGCCAACGTTGGCTCGATCTTCGGCATCGGTTTCGCCGCCTGGACCGGTGGTGCGCTGCAGTTCATCAACCAGTACGGCGTGCAAGACTTTGTTGCCCGCGCCCAGTATCTGGCCAAGCAATATGGCGAGCGGTTCGCGCCTCCCGCCTTGCTGCTGGAGAAGGCAGCCAAAGGGGAGGCGTTCTAGGGGGGAGATGATGCATTTCGGGGCTTGCCTTGACGCGGTGTTTCAAGGCAGGCTCTGGGGTGTGCATTATTCCCATCACGTGTCAGGTATTTTTATGTCGTTACGCATCTGCATTCTGGAAACCGACCACCTGCGTCCGGAATTGGTTGACCAATATCAGGGCTACGGGCAGATGTTCAAACACCTGTTTTCGCAGCAGCCGATTGCCGCCGATTTCACGGTCTACAACGTGGTGCAGGGGGAATACCCAAGCGACGACCTGACATTCGACGCCTACCTGGTGACGGGCAGCAAGGCCGACTCCTTCGGCACCGACCCGTGGATCGAAACCCTCAAGAAGTATCTGCTGACCCGCTACGAGCGCGGCGACAAGTTGCTGGGCGTTTGCTTCGGTCATCAGTTGCTGGCGTTGCTGCTCGGTGGCAAGAGCGAGCGTGCGACCCAAGGCTGGGGCGTCGGCACCCACAACTACAAATTGGCCGCCAAGGCGCCCTGGATGAGCCCGGTGCGCGAAGAACTGACGCTGCTGATCAGTCACCAGGACCAGGTTACGTCGCTGCCGGAGAACGCCACGGTCATCGCATCCAGCGATTTCTGCCCATATGCCGCCTACCACATCAACGATCAGGTGCTGTGCTTCCAGGGGCATCCGGAATTCATCCACGACTACTCCCGCGCCCTGCTGGAAATTCGCCAGCAGGCACTGGGTGAGCAGGTCTACTCCAAAGGTATCGCGAGCCTGGAACAGGAACACCACGGCACCACGGTTGCCGAGTGGATGATGCGGTTTGTGGCGCACAAGCCAGCAGCTGATTGAAATTAAAAGCATCGCGAGCAGGCTCGCTCCCACAGTGGATCTTCGGTGTTGCAGAGATCAATGTGGACGCGAGCCTGCTCGCGAAGGTCGTGAACGATAGCGCGTTGAACCAGGTACACAGCGGCGCCCTTGGGTTTTTCGCGAGCGAGTTCGCTCCTACAACCACCCCGACTTCTTGAAACTCGCCCACAACCCCAAACAACCCACCGTAATGAACCCCAGCACCCCGAAATACCCGTAGTGCCAGTTCAACTCCGGCATGTTCTGGAAATTCATCCCGTAGATCCCCGCCACCGCCGTCGGGAAGGCCAGGATCGCCGCCCAGGCCGCAAACTTGCGTTGCACCACGCTCTGGCGAGAGGCCTCCAATAGCACCCCGACTTCAATCGTCTGGCTGGCAATATCCGCCAGCGTCGTCAGGTCTTCCATCTGCCGCGTGACATGAATCTGCACATCGCGAAAGTACGGCCGCATGTTTTTGTCGATGAACGGGAAGCTCAGTCTCTGCAGTTCCTCTCCTATCTCGATCATCGGTGCCACATAACGACGCAAGCGCAAAACATCACGACGCAGGCCATGCAGCTTCTGGATGTCGTAGTCATTCAACGAGCCGCATAACACGTTGCGTTCCAGCTCATCGATTTCCGCGTGAATGGCTTCGCCCATCGGCTGGTAGTTTTCGATCACGAAATCGAGGATGGCATAGAGTACGAAATCTTCCCCGTGCTCAAGCAACAGCGGACGCGCCTCACAGCGTTGTCGGACATGGGCGTAGGACGCCGAGTGGCCGTTGCGCGCAGTAATGATGTAGCCATTGCCGGCAAAGATATGCGTCTCGATGAACTCGAGTTTGCCTTCATGGCGGATGGGCGAATACGTCACGATGAACAGCGCATCACCGAAGGTTTCCAGCTTCGGCCGACTGTGCTTTTCCAGGGCATCTTCAATGGCCAGTTCGTGCAGCTTGAACTGGCGTTGCAGATTGTAGAGTTCCTCGGCGTTCGGCTCTTCGAGGCCGATCCAGACAAAGTGCCCGGGTTTTGCAGCCCAGGCTGCGCCTTCGTCGAGGGTGATATTGGTGACTCTCTTACCGGCGCTATAAACCGCTGAAGCAACAACTCTACCCATGATGGTGATTCACTTCTTTTGGCAGCTTTTAATTGGCAACAAATGCAATGGCAGTGTTGATCAGCTTAGCCTCGCAGTGTTTGAGAGTCAGTTAAATCTGCCGAGTTCTGGGGAAAGACGCGCAGGCAAAAGAAAACCCGCACCAGGCGGGTTTTCTTTTTCAGATGGCTTGTAGTTGCCGGTCCATCGACTCGATGCATTCACGCATCTGCTCGCGGCACTGGGCGATCAGCAGGGGCATGTCGTCCAGGCTCAATCCGGCAGTGGGAATCGCCGGCAACGAACGAATCAGAATTTTCCCGCTGCGCCAGCGGTTCAATCGCATGTGTTTGACGTAACTGCTGACACACACCGGCACGATCGGCACCCCGGCGGCAATAGCCATCTGAAAGGCACCTTTCTTGAAGGGCAGCAAGTCCTCACCCAGGTTGCGCGTGCCTTCCGGGAAAACCCAGATCGAGGTGTCTTTGTTTTGCAGGGTATGGGTGGTGGTCAACATCGACTTGCGTGCCTTTTGCGCATTGCCACGGTCGATCAGCACATTGCCGGCCAGCCAGAACAACTGCCCGAACAGCGGCACCCATTTCAGGCTCTTTTTGCCGATGCACACGGTACGGCGGGGCACCACATTGCCAAACACAAACAGGTCGTAGTTGGACTGGTGATTGGCGATGATCACGCAGCTGTCAGGTTTATCCATCAACGGCCCGACTTCGGCCTTCACCCGCAAACGCAAAATACACATGGCCGGCCATGCGTACAGGCGTGCGCACAGACGGCTATTGTCCGGATTGAATGGCCGACACAGGCCGAGAATCACCCCCAGCACACCCGCCACGATAAAGTGCAGGCCCATCAATGACATACGGAACACAAACAGCATTTACAGGCCCCACCGGGACAAAAGGTGGCGCAGTGTACGGATGTACACTGTTTTCGGCAATTGCTGCCAGGGAGGTGGGAGATGGCCGATGTTTGAGCTGATGTTTCCGACTATTTGGTCAGATGCGGTCTAGAGCGATTACAGACGTTTAACACAGACATGTATGAAAAAGCCCGACACGACGGTCGGGCTTTTCTTTGCAGCAGATCCGGGCTTAACCCAGATGTTCCTGGTCCTGGATGATTGCGTTGTCCAGGGCCTCCAGCAGCGCTTTGCGTACTTTCAGTTTGGTGTTCTTGTGCGCGGTCATGTTGATCTTCTTCAACTGACGAGCCGCCGCCAGTGCCGCGCCCTGCAGTTCTTCAGGCGAGACCACGACATCAAGGAAACCGGCAGCCACGGCGCCTTGTGGATTGAACATCTCGCCGTTGACCACCGAACGCTGCAGCGCCACTTTGTTCAGGCGGTCACGGGCAATCTCGATACCCGCGTGGTGCATGGTCATGCCGATCTGCACTTCGTTCAGGCCAATGCTGAACGGACCGTCTACACCGATGCGATAGTCGGCCGACAACAGCAGAAACGCACCCTTGGCCACCGCGTGCCCCGGGCATGCAACGATCACCGGGAAAGGGTGCGACAGCAGGCGGCGGGCCAGGGTCGAGCCGGAGGTCACCAGTGCCACGGCTTCTCTAGGGCCGGCCGTCATCACCTTCAGGTCATAACCGCCAGAGAGAATGCCCGGCTGGCCGGTAATGATCACCACCGCACGATCAGTCACGGCCTGATCCAGCGCAGCGTTGAACGCGGCAATCACATCCGGGGAGATGGCATTGACCTTGCCATTGCTCAAGGTCAGGGTCGCGATACCGTCTTCGAGATGGTAGGAAATCAACTCACTCATGACGCTATTCCTTTCAATAAAGTAGGGCAGACGTTACCCACCGCCGCAGGCCAGGTAAAGCGCCGTGACTGACCCGTCAGTCACCCTTTGCCTGCCCGCCAAGCGTAGCCCGCCGTGCCTGCCGCGCATTCCCCTCTATATAGAGGCGGGCACGAAGCCGGAGATTGGCCGGTTTGCCATGGCCCGGAGCGACCGCAAATGCTGAATCGCGTTAACCGCATGAAAATTCTGAAAAAAATGTTTGCCATCGGAAAAGCTTTCGACTACATTAGCGCGCCTCGACAGACAGAACATGTTTGAAGAGATACGGTGAAGTGTCCGAGTGGCTTAAGGAGCACGCCTGGAAAGTGTGTATACAGGAAACTGTATCGAGAGTTCGAATCTCTCCTTCACCGCCATATTCTGCAAACACAAACCCCTGATTTTCCTAGAGAAAGTCGGGGGTTTGTGGTTTCTGGCGTCTGAAAAAGGGCGATATGGGAACGATATGGGAATACGGGTGGCTTTTTTGGCCCTGTTATCTACCTCGAAAGGAATCAGTGCGCCAGATAAGCGCCTATCTCGCTAATGTCCGTATTCGGCCCAGAAACGGACTCTCGCTAACGTCAACTTTGGATCACATCTGTCGGTCGCATTGTTGTTGGCAGAGATCGGCCACGCGCAGACCTGCACAACGCGAAGTCACGATTCGCTGCAAAGCAAACCTTCGAATCATCTGCGCCGCCTGTCAGGTAACAACCGAACATTAGCTAAGTGAGACCAAGTATGGGCCATCTGAAGTTTCGTGTTCGAACTTGTCATCGGAAGTCGGGCTATCTTGCAGTAGCGGCACAATAACAATCGCGAGGATGCGGGAATGGCTCGTGGCAAGCAAAAGCATATTCAGCGGCTTAGAGAAAGGCTTGCGACGAGGAAAGCCTCTTCCGACTCGCAGGCCAGTGACAACCCGTTGGCGGTTGCGCTCAAGAAATTTTACCACTTCTTAAATACCCGACTCGGCTGGCCCTTGGCAGCATTGATAATGTCTATCGTGCTTGTTTGGTACAACTGGGACAAGGTATCTCAGGCCCCTGGCTTCAGTACGGCGCTGACCGCGATTCACGAGCTGTTTCCGCTTCCGCATGCCAACGCAGAACGTTTCACAATTGCCATCGCAAGACTGGAGAATGACAAGGACGACGCGCACCGGCGGCTTATACGAGATGCTCTGACCGCTCAATTCAGTAACAACGAGATAGAGGTCTTGTTGCTCGACAGACGCATCTCTGTCAGCGATAGCGAAAAACCTCAAGAGGCTATTAGGGTGGGGCACCAGTGGGCCAGAAAGTTGCTTGGCGAAGCCAATGCTCAGGTCATGATCTGGGGCGAAGCGTTGGATGTGAGGCCAGACGCTCCGATGCGTCTGCACTGGACAGCGACCAGTGGAGTTGAGCTGGGGAAAACTTCTGAGAAGTACCAATTAGCCAGCGGCAGTTATGACTTGCCTGAGCTTTTTCGCAATGATTTGAACGACCTACTGCTGTTGTTGGCGAGCAGTCAAGGAGCATCGTTCTTCGAGCAAAATGGGAGATATATTGCTGACCGACTGAAGCCATTCATTGCGCGCGTGCGACATCTCATGGAAAGCAATTCTATAGCTGAGTCGCGGCAAGCGAACTTACAGGTGATTCTCGGAGACAGCCTCACCACCTACGGCGAGCAGAGTGGCGACGACAATGCATTGCGAGAAGCAGTGGCGGCGTACCAAAAGGCGCTGAAGGAGTACACCCGCGAGCGCGGTTCACTGGACTGGGCAAGGATACAGAACAACATGGGGACCGCTCTCTTAAGTCTGGGCAAGCACGAGGCGGGGACGCTCCAGCTGGAGCAGGCAGTGGCGGCGTTTCAGGAGGCGTTGAAAGAGCGTACCCGCGAGCGCTTGCCCCTGGACTGGGCGATGACTCAGAACAACTTGGCTATCGCATTTGAGGTTCTGGGCGAGCGCGAGGCGGAAACGAGTCTACTGGAGCAGGCGGTGACGGCGTACCGGGAGGCGTTGACGGAGTATACCCGCGAGAGCACGCCACTGGACTGGGCGAGGACGCAGAACAATATGGGAAGTGCGCTGTTGAGTCTAGGCAGGCGCGAGGCAAGGACGAAGCAGTTGGAGCAGGCGGTGGTGGCGTTTCAGGAGGCGTTGAAAGAGTACACCCGCGAGCGCATGCCGTTGAGTTGGGCGTCGACGCAAAGCAACTTGGGAGCCGCACTCTCTAGTCTGGGCGGGCGCGAGGCTGGGACGATGCGGCTGGAGCAGGCAGTGGCGGTACTTCAAGAGGCGCTGAAGGAATATACCCGCGAGCGCGTACCGCTGGGCTGGGCGGGGGCGCAGACCAACCTAGGCATCGCGCTAGCGACGTTGGGCGAGCGCGAGGTGGGGACGACCCGGCTGGAGCAGGCGGTGGCAGCGCACCGGGAGGCGTTGAAGGAATTTACCCGCGAGCGCGTACCGGTGGAGTGGGCGAGGACACAGAACAACCTAGGAAGCGCTCTCTTCAGTCTGGGCAAGCGCGAGGTGGGGACGATGCGGCTGGAGCAGTCGCTGGCAGCGTTCCAGGAGGCGTTGAAGGAGCGTACCCGCGAGCACGTACCGCTGGCCTGGGCGAGGACGCAGGATAACCTCGGCGACACACTTTGGGCTCTGGGCGAGCGCGAGGTGGGAACGGCGAGGCTGGAACAGGCGGTGGCGGTGTATCAGGAAGCGTTGCAGGAGCGCACTCGCGAGCGCGTGCCGCTGGACTGGGCGAAGACGCAAAACAGCCTAGGTATCGTGCTAGAGACGCTGGGCGGGCGCGAGGCTGGGACGATGCGGCTGGAGCAGGCGGTAGCGGCGCACCGGGAGGCGCTGAAGGAATACACCCGCGAGCGCGTGCCGCTGGATTGGGCGTCGGCACAGAGCAACCTGGGCATCGCGCTTGGGACGCTGGGCGGGCGCGAGGTGGGGACGATGCGGCTGGAGCAGGCGGTAGCGGCGCACCGGGAGGCGCTGAAGGAATACACCCGCGAGCGCGTGCCATTGGACTGGGCTGCGACGCAGAACAACCTGGGCATCGCGCTTGGGATGCTGGGCGGGCGCGAGGCGGGGACGATGCGGCTGGAGCAGGCAGTGGCGGTACTCCAAGAGGCGCTGAAGGAAAATACCCGCGAGCGCGTGCCGCTGGACTGGGCGGGGACGCAGGACAATCTGGGACACGTGCTCTTGCGTTTGGGCGAGCGCGAGGTGGGAAATGCGCGGTTGGAACAGTCGGTGGCGGCGTATGAGGAGGCGTTGAAGGAGCGCACTCGCGAGCGTGTGCCGCTGGATTGGGCGAAGGCGCAGAACAACTTGGGCCTCGCGCTCACGGCGTTGGGAACGCGCGAGGCGGGGACAATGCGGTTGGAGCAAGCGGTGGCGGCCTACCAGCAGGCTTTGAGGGAGCGTACGCGCGAGCGAGTACCGCAGGACTGGGCGAAGACGCAGAAAAACCTAGGTCTCGCGCTAGCGACCTTGGGCGAACGCGAGGCGGGGACGGAACGGCTGGAGCAGGCTGTGACGGCGTATCAAGGGGCGTTGATGGTATACACCCGGGAACGCGAGCCGTACGACTACGACATTGTCAGTCGTGGACTCGACGCTGCTCAAAAGGCGCTGTCCACTCGCAAGGAACATGAATAAGAGCAAGGAGGCACGTCTGTATTGCGAAAGGCGTAAGTCCGGCAACTGCTGCCAACTCCTTGGAGTGAGGGTTCGCCAATTCTGACCGGTCGCTTCGAGTCGAAAATAGCCGGTCGCTGTTTCCCATCAGCACAGGCATGAGAAACACTTTATTGGTGTCCTAGTTGGGCGTTGCAGGGATCGGCTATGCCATCACCTGGGCAAAACGCGGCAGGTGATAACCTCCGGTGAGCGCAGAAAGGTGCCATTCTACACTGCGCCGAGTCTGGCCCTGTGCTGAATGGGCAGTGGGCTAGAGATTCAGGGCGTGTTGCAGCATTCCGATGACGTCCGGGCCATCCTCGTTGATCCAGGTCCCGTAGTGTTGGCGGATCATGTTCCCATTGGTATGCCCCATCTGCTCAGCGATCCAATCGATTGAAGCCACGCCCGTCGTTAGCAACTGACTGGCGTAGGTGTGACGACATTGCCCCGGCCCGCGATAGCGAACACCAGCCTTATGCAAGTGCGCCTTGAAGAAACGATCCCGTACAACGAAGTCGCTGACATGCGGCAACCCGCTTTTGCTGTTCAAAAAAACAAAATGCAATGTGTGCGGCCGTACCGTCTTGTTGTCCCGCTCAACGACATCCACCGTCTCCGCATTCTTCTTCGAGTTGATCGCATCGATCTTGCGTAGCGCATCCCACGCCGGCCCCAACAACCGCACCTTCCGCGTCGAGCGCCGAGTCTTCGTCACCCGATAAGCCCCGCGCACCTTCGACCGGCGAAAAATTACCGTCCCTCGCTCAAGGTCCACATCCTCCCAAGCCAGCGCAATCGTTTCTGAAACCCGGGGCCCAGCCCAAATCATGAACTGCACCATCAACAGCTCCTGCGTGCGGCTGGTCGGCGTTTCCAGGATCTGCTTGATCTCTGCCCTGGTGAACGGGTCTGGCGCCTCAGGATCGGGCAGACGAACGAACAACCCCTCAGTCGGGTCATGAGCAACCTTCTTGCGAGTGCGGTACAGCCTGAACACCTGGCGCACGTTGCTGATGATGTCGCGAATGGTCTTGTTCTTCAGCCGCTTTGACAGCGTGTCCTGCACCCACTCCTGCAAATCCAGGTGATCGATCTGATCGATCTGAACCTTGCCCCAGCGCGGCCGCACATGAACCTCTGCCTTGTTGGCATAACCCCGGTAGGAGGTGGCGGCCACGCTGTTGCGTTTGATCTTCAGCCAAAGGTCCAGGTAATGGCCAAAGGTGTTTTCCACCAGCCTGGGCGAGTTGGGAAAATGCCGGCTGTACTCAAAGGTACCAGCCTGAATCTCGTACTCGATGATGTTCACCAAGCGCGCGGCATGCTCCCGGTTGGCCGCGGTGTTGCCGCCGGGCACAAGCTCCCGACACAACTCACCATTGAAACGAAAATAGACCCGTACCGAATTGCCCCGGGCCTCTACGCCATCTGCCATGTGCGTCCCCACGCGATGAATTGAACAGCCGACAACCTCCGGAAAAAGGAAAGGCCCGTTGCCGGGCCTTTCGGGGTCAAGTGTTGCCGATCATTCCTGGCGAAGTAACCAGAACAATCCTGCGCTTTTTCTAGGTCTTGGGGCGATTCCCGCCCGTTCTTCTTCAGCCCTGCGCCGCGCGTTGATTGCCTGGCGTACTTTGCTGCACTTGCGGTGGTTGCCATGGGCGCGGGATCTGCCGCATTGGTCGCAGGTGCCACTCAGGTCAAGGTTCCAGGGGAAGGATTTACCATTGTTCATGCCGTCTCCCTTTTCCGACTGCAAATGCGTTCGTGATAGCCTCAGTCCCGCTACCGCTTGGGTATTGTGCTTGCATGGTGCTTCTCCTTGGGGTGGTAGGTGTCGGGGAGTTGCCGCTCCTCGACACCGTCTTCAGGCCTGTTTGGCCAGGTCTTTCTGAATGATCTCGACCACTTCATCCCGGTCTTTCGCATACGCAAAGGGCAGGGTGCCGTCTGGTCGGGTGATGGGAAATCGCCTGTCCGGTAACCGGCACTCGGCCACGGTGTAGCCGCCGTCGGTCACCCAGCAGTGCGGGATGACCTTTCCAGCCCGGTCACGTTTTGAAGCCCACTTCATGCCCAGCACCTGCGCAGGTTTTCCCAAATGGCATCGCCGTTGTGGACGTAGGTGTGCACCTCCTGTTCAGGGCTGTTATCCAGCCGCAGGACGGCAATGCAGTCGTCGAACAACCCCGCGTCCAGGCTGCGCAACTCGGTCAGATCAAACGGAAATGCCGGGCCGTTGTACAGACCCAGCAGAAAACGGGCGATGACTCCGCTCTGGCCGGTATCGCGTTGAGCGACGGGCACCAAGCGCAGCAAGGCATCAATGCCTATTGCGCGAATGGCAGGGCGTTCTGCCCGGCACTGAAACAACTCATCAAAAAACTCTCGTGCAGCGGGATTGGGCATGGTGCTTCTCCTTGTAGTGCTGAATTCAGGCGTTGCCGCGCCTGGTTGCGTTACGCGCCCTGGAACACCCAGCAGCGCACGGTTAATGGTTTGTTGAACATCGAATTGCCCGCACTCTGCGAGGCGCGTACGGCGCTGTAGGTGGGCTTGTTGGTATCCAACAGCTTGCGGCTGCGGCTCTCGGTCAGCAGCGTGCGCAAGGTCTTCAGGTCAGCTAGGTTCTGTCGATGCTCGCCGGCCTTTTCGGCAAACTCATTGAGATTGATAGCAATCAGCGTGGGATCGGTGCTGTGGTTCACCTGCGGACCTTCGCCTAGGCTCTCCAGGTACTCAAACACCTCCCAGAACTCAGCCACCAACGGATGATCCGCGCTGATCGCAGCCTGACGCTCCAGGGCCATGACCGTCAGCGCCTGTTGCGTCGTCACCACCTGGTTTTCATCCAGTGGGCACACCAGCCGCAGGCAATCCACCAGGGCCATCAACTGACTGTGGTTCTTGATGATCCGCTCCACGCGGATTTCTTTGAGGATGCGCAGCTGCCGTTCATGAATCAGCACCCGTTCGGCGAACTTCGCCATCACCTGCGCCTCAGCGCGCACAGCCATCAGCAGGAAGTGACTCAGTTGCTCGACAGGGATCAGGTTCAGGTTGTCAGCCGCTGCACGGCTCTCTGTGGTGACTTCAGGGCGCGCAAAGTGCGATTTGATAATCCGGGTCAGGATGGCTTCTGAGGCGTTGACATCGGCGTTCTGGCTGATCGCAATGGCGCCACGAAACGGCGGTTCGTAGGTCTCGTTACCACTGGTCTTCATACCCTTGGTGCCGAGCGTGCCGCCGCCGTAGAAGTCCTTCAGCTCGTCCCAGTCGAAGCCCTTGGCGTGCGCTTTATCCGGCTCGTTACGGTCGCCCTCGATCAGCACAACCGGCATGTTCGACACCTGACCCATGGCCCGCTGCCGGCCGGCGCGGGTTGATTTCGATGGGTCGAAGCCTTCGTGTTCGCGGCCCAGCAACTTCCACAAAAAGGTCAGCAGCGTGGTCTTGCCGGCGCCGGCTTCACCGGTGACCTCGAGGAACGGAAACGACTTGTACTGCGCGCGGATCTGCTCGGCGAACAGCGCGCCGAACCAGAACGCCAGGGCAACGATGCCCTTGGCCCCAAAGCACAACCACAACATCGGCAGCCAGTCGCTGCGGTACACCTTGCTATCGCGCTGAATGTGCATGGCAATCGACTTCTGCAGCGTCTTGAGGCGCAGCTTGCCGAATTCGAAAAAGTCCTCCTTGTTCACCTGGCTGACGATGCCGTTGCGCACGGCAATGTCACCGAACACGTAGCAGCTGTGCTGTTTGCTGTAGCCAATGAAGTCGATGGTCTCCACGGTTTTCAGGCCGAAGAGCTGGTCCTTCATGATCTTGTCGAGCTGCTGGCCACTGCCGGTGAACACCGCGCCGGCGGCCATGCTGAGCAGGCGCTTCTTGAACTCACTGGCGGCTGCGACCTGGCCACCGGTGAACGTGTTTTTGACGCTGCCGCTGTCGTGCGGGAAGTCGACGCGGAAGTAGTACCAGGATTCGTCGGTGACTTCGTTGCGCTGGAAGTACAAGGCCTGCGGGTAGCAGTTCGCGATTTCGATCACACCGCCGCATTGGCGGAGGGCTTTTTGGCGGCGCTGTTTTTCATTGAGTAACTGGTCTTCGTGACTGGTGGACGCCTCCAGCGACAGCATGGCCTTGTTGAACTTCTCCAGGTCCATCTTGAACCAGTACAACCGGCTGTCGAAGCCGAAGTGAAATTCGTGTCGCTCCCGCCAGTCATACATCAGCACGCCTTTCTCTGAGGCGCTTTCTGCGATCAGCAACGAGCCATGGTAACGAGCGCTGGCCAGGTCTTTTTCGACCTGCTCGGCGCGCTTGGTTTCGTCATCGATGAAGGCCCAGCGCTGATGCAGGTCATTCCAGTCAACCTTGCGGCTATCGGGCTGAGGGATCTGTGCCGCCTCGCACTGATAGCCCAAGGCACGCGCCTGCCGTACCCAGCGCCTAGTGTACTTGTGCGCCCCCGGCTCGTTATCCAAGGCCCACACCAACTTGGGCAGCTTGTCGCCCCGCAACCGAGACAGCTCTTTCAACGACTCTTCCGGGTAGGCACCGGACGACATCGCCGACACCGCCGCAATGCCGTTATGCACCAGGGCAATGGCGTCGAAGATCCCCTCGACAATCCACAGCTCTTTGACGTCCAGCAGCTCGACACAGGGCGGACACCACCAAACACCTCGAGGACTATCGCCGGGCTTGAACCGCGCCTTCATCTTGCCAAAGCGATGCGGCCGATCGATCAGCCGTTCCCAGTACCCACCCTTGTCCAGGGCAAAGCGCACCGTCGCACTGCCGGCATTCAACTCACCGGAGAAATACGTCTCCTGGGTAAACCAACCCTGAATCAAATCCAGACGAAAGCCGCGCGAAAATTCCAGATACGCCCGGGCCGTCGCATTGGGATGCTGCTCGGTCGCCGGCGCACGTTTGCTCCAGTCATCAAACAGGTCTTCGTAGATCTCCTTCACATGCCAGGTCTGGCCACACTTGCCCCGGCCGCAGCGGATCATCCACGGGGCATCGTGGAAGGCGTACAGCTCCTTCTTCTTGCACGCCGGGCATTCGCCTTCGCGCATGTACCTGCCGGCCTTGTGCTTGAGGCCGTAGTCGGCCTGGAGCCGTTGCAGGAGGTCGGCGCGTAGCTCGTGTTTCATGTTCATCGGGGCTTACTTCGCTTCGCCGAGGCTGTGTTTGAGGGCGCCAATCAAGCGCTTTTGCGCCGCCATCACCGGGAAGGCCGCGAGCAACGAGCCATGCCGCAAACCCTCGGGCACCAGGCGAAACCGATCGTCGTACCAATGCTCGTTGAACTGCATCGCGTACTGGCTGCGCAGCGTTTCGAGCAACGCCTCGGCCTGCGAACGGCTCAGTTTTGCGGTGATGGCGACGTCGATTTCCATGGTCCACCTCTGATTTCGGGCAAAGCTCACCCAAACCCACGGGAAGCGGGGCAGGGCGGGAGTTTTGGAGAGGGCTTACTGAGGGTGTTGCTTCGGGGCGGACTCGCGTTGGGCGAGCAAGGTCTGCGGCAGCAGTCTCGCCGGGACCGGGTAACGCAGGTCCGCCCGCGTGTCGATCAGGTGCACGACGGTACTACCGGGGGAATTGCCCCAGTCCACACCGATCCACTTGCGCTGGTTGATCACCTGCAACTCAGTCCAGGCGTTGTGCACCAGCTGCTGCGCCAGGAACACCGGCACCTCCAGGGCGGTGGTCATATGCCGCACGCAGTTTTCATACAGCAGGTCGGAATCCACCAGGTGCTGTGCTTCGTGCCGTTGCAGGTAGGCGAATGCCGCCCGCTGCATGCTGCTGCGATAGTCGTGATCAAGCTGTTCGTGGTTCATTGCGCACACTCCATTTCCATTTGGTCGAGCAGGTCGGGTTGATCGTTGGCGGTCTTCATCGCGGCGCGACGCAGGGCGATATCGGCGACGGGCAGGCGCACGGCCGGGTTGGCCATGCCACTGGGGCTCATCTCGTGAGTCATTTCGAACTGGGCACGCACCGACCAGCCGCAGGCCTCATTGGTGCATTGCAGGTAGGCCACGCGCAGGAAAATGTGGGTGCCTTCGCTGGTGCGAATGCGCATGCGGCCAAAGCAGTGGGGGCAAACGAGTTTGTAAGTGCTCACCTGACAGCACCCCGAGCGTGTAGCTGGATGGTGGCCAGCACCTCGGCGTAGCGAGCGGACATGTAGTTCATCAAGGCCGTGATAATCGCCTGGGCCTCACCGGGTTTGATCACCCCGTCGTCCAGGGCCGCGGCAATAATTTGATCAACCTTGCCGCGCTTGGCGGCAGCTTTGACCGATCGGTTGTACAACTCGACGTTGTCCAGGTCTGCCGCAGCGGTCAGCGGGACGAAAATACCGCCGTACTTGGCCGCGATGTAGTTAGCCAAATAGGCAGTGCCCGCAATCTGCTCGAGCCGGTGAATGTGATCGTCACTCAAGGGACGGCTGCCGGCACTCTCATAGGCTTGGTTATCGAACTTCTTCACTGGCATACCCAGTTCGGCAGCGGCGTAGAGGCGACCGCCTGGGTAGGCGCAGATAACGGCGCTGACAACATCTTTCCGGTTGGCTAGAACTGGACGTTTCATCTTCTGGTTTCTCCCTGGCGCTACCGCCTCTACAGTTGATTCGCAGCCTCAGTTAAATCAGGTGGCTCAACGGGATCCACAAGGATGCCGGGCAGCACTTCCTTCCCAATCAACCTTGAAATATCGCGCAGGATGCAGAACGAGAGCCGCCCTCGTGGCAGCGTGTCGTGGCCGGCCCAGCGCTGGACGACTTGCGTCACTGTCCGCGGCTCGTAACCGTGGCTGAGGGCGAATTGGCGGAAGTTGCTACCGTGCTCGATCAATCGCGCCTGGATATGGCGCTTTTCCATGGCCTGGCTCATGGTTGATGTGTTCCTAGTTGGTTAATATGTACCTGTTTGTTCGCAGTATACGCACCAAAACAGGTGCGTCAATCGGATCTATGAAAAAATGAGTATAGCCACGCGTCTACGCAGCGTTCTGGACCTTAAGGGCCTTTCCATCAAGGAGGCTTCTGAGATTGTAGGAATTCCTTACCGAACCCTTCAGAACTATCTCCTTGATGAGAGGGAGCCGAACGCCAAGGCAATGGGTGCGATACGCACCAATTTAGGTGTAAGTGTCGATTGGCTACTCACGGGCGAAGGCACAATGTTTCATGGTGTGTCGACCGAAGGTTCAGACCCTGCGACCGAAAACATGCAGGAAAAGGCCATGCTTGAGCTCTTCCGCTCCCTGGGAGAGGCGGGAAAGCGAGAAATCCAAAGCGCCGCCGAAGAAAAAAAACGCCTGATGGACGTAGAGCAACGCCTCAAGGATCTGACCGAAGCCCTTGCCGATTCTAAAAGGCCAGCATAATCTGTACCCATTGAGAACGGATCAGTCAGATAAGGACGCCGATGATCCACTCGCCAAACCGATGACAGGGCTGGTGAGACTGCCGATCGGCGCCACCTTAAACCGACATAGGGACGTGATCCATGCACCATGATCAAAGCAACGCCGTACTTTGCCGGTCTCTGGTTACCTCCTGCTTCACGATATCGATCAGATACGCAGAGTTGCCATCGTAAGTGAAATATAAAAGCGATCAGTTGATAGTGATCTGTATATACATCACTGTTTAGCAAGGTGGCGTTTAGTGATTTATTAATTAATAGTGTTGTGCGGGGTTCTCTAATGGCGGTAAAGCAGAAGTCTCTAAATCGTACATTGGCACTTAAGCCAATTGTGTTCGCTAAAGAAGTTGATAAAAAATTGGCGGAACTGTTGGTTGAGGCTGATAAGGCTTGTGAGACTGTCGGCGACAGAATAATGCATGATATGGTCATTGGTGCAGATGGCCCTATACCAGATTACAGCTATTTTTATAATAACCTAGAGTTTTATGAGAATGGTGCTGTTTTTTTTGAACTTTGGTCTTATGTTCCAGGAAGGATGCCTGCCGGTTTTACTCCTGATCTTAAAGCAAAAAATGCAATGTATGATGTTGCGCAGATTGTAGATGGGAATGGGAATGTCAAAGAGTTAATTCAGATCTCTCATGTTCTTGTGTATAAAAATGCTGCCATTGTTGAAGCTACGAAAGGAACGGGTGGTTCCTATTTGATCGAAAAATACTTGAACAAATTACTTAGGGAGAGGTGTGCGAAACGTCCTCCGCATGTTGCGTTTACAACAGCCATTTTTTCTGATTTGTTGAATGAAATTCAGCAGGGCGGCGGAGCTGTATCTATATCGCTGGGGATGGCGGGCGCTAAACAGCATTCAGATAATAAAGTGGTTGGGCTTCTCTCGGACGCGCATTCGATATTCAGCAAAACTGAATTGGTTACGCTCAATTGGAGTGCAGGGAGCAATTCGACATTAAGTGCGGAAGAAGTTGTAAGTGAGGCGCGTACTGCTAAAGATGATAATCTTGACAAAATTTTCATTAAGCTGAAGCGTGGTAGTATTAGAGGGTTGTCAAAGTATAGAATTACCAATCCTATTGTTGTCAGGGATGCAGGTGGTCGGAATCCTGATCACAAAGAGGTAAAAGAGACTATGATTGATTACTTGGGCCGTCTGTTACAGCCGGATGCAAGAGGTCGACGTATGTTGGATGATGAGGGTAATTTGATAAATAATGTCTAGGAAATGGGTTCCTGAAGAAATAGTAAATGTGGTGCTGGTTCTCAGGCAGTTTGGGGTGGTGTCGAGAGCCGCCACAAACCATGTGTGCTCGCTTGTGTTGAATCTTGTCTTTTTGGTTGCCGGTGGTGCTGTTGGATATATGTTAAGTATCGACGCTCAGGACAAGATTCTCGATTCACTGTTGAGTTTTTGCGCAATTGTTATTGGTTTTGTTATTACGGCTATGCTTTTTTCAGGGCGCAATCAGTCAGCAGATAAGCTTGGACTCGAACAGGCTAGAGTATATGCGCTCAAAACAAAGTACATATTGGTGTCCCAGACTCAAACATTAATTGCTTTTTTGTTTTGTGTGGGATTTAGTCTGTTTGCAATAATGTGCAAGAATTCTAAGTTGAGCTCTGTTGATTCTCAGCTGGTTTTTGCACTGGCCATGGGTTATTTTTCTCTCGGGGTCTACCGTACAATTTTTCTACCATTTCAGATTTATGATGTTCACTCTTTTGCTCTAGAGTCTTTGATTTTAGAAAAAGAAGAGCAGGCAAAGCTGAATGTGAAGAACGTCATAGAGGGGTTCAAACCAGTTAAAAAAGATTGATTTTTATACTGATATTTTCGAGGCTCCCTTTCTGCGGCCAAGTTTCGCTGCCTCCCCACTCGCATACAATCAATGCAACCGCTTCGGTTTGCGTTGATCTCGCCGTATTCTCCTTCCTGTTCGGCTTCTTAACGTGCTGATGAGCACGAGGTAAAAAAACCAACGTTCTGCCGGGTTTTATGGCTCTATATTCCGAGGTTTTGCAATTTTTGTTCTTGTTGTCGGCGGTTTGCGGTTTAATATTTCGGAATGGTTAAGTGTGAATTGCAAAACTCGGAAGCGCCAGGTAAGTCTGGGAATAAAGTAGAATGATTGATATTCATTCTGTTGAGGTATCTAAGGCATTCTTCAATTCCAGTGGAGGGGATCTTTATTTTCATTAAATAGATTTTTTGGTTGTCAATGGGCGTGTTCTTGGTTACCCAGCTTTCAAGATCCACATTGTTAGGCCCCCGAGTGAATAGTCCTCTTTGGCTTACTAAACGTGCGTTTTCATCACTCAATGGTCTGATGATTTTCACAGTTTGTTTGTGGCCGTTAACTAAAGGTATCTCTTCGTTTTCTCGGACTTTAATGTTCGTGCGGCCTATAGCTAATTGGCTTATAGCGAAAACCGTAAAGTGAGAACTTTTTGCATTTTTGGCCGAGCTTGCCGCAAAATATAATGCAACGAAAGGTGATTCTGTCCAATCTAGTAAAGGAGTAGCAAGTCCATGATGTTGGCCCAAAGCCCACCACTCATTTTCATCTTCGATGCGGATAGGGTTAGTGCCACGTCTACCGCGGGTTGCAAATTTAAAGCGTTCTAGATGTTGTTCTCTTTTTATGGATGTAGGCTGTTTAATTAAGCGGTCTATTGTTGGCTCTAACTTCCATTTGTAGTTGCCGTGACCTCTGTAAACGTAAGTGGTGTAATCCAGCATCTCTTGGTTGATAAAGTCAGAGAAATACTTCCAGGATGATAAGCCGTATTCCTGTACGCCATTTACATTAGGGGTGTATGTCCATCTTGAGGTTCGTCCCACAGCGTATTACCTAGTCCGTTATTGTGGCAAATGGCCTCTATATTACATTGCTGACGAAAAAATTCCATACTACATATCGATATCGACGATTGACGTGGTTCGTAGAGAACTCTTTGACTTCAACGATTCATAGCGCAACCATTCTCGATCTACCGCACGTTTCGCAGTCAACTCTGTGGCATACAACCACCGCAACCGCCGAGGTTTGCTCTGATCTCCTGTTGTCACCGTCTTCTCTTTCCCAGTCTTCTTGTCGCGGTAATACGCGATGATCCCCGTAAAGTCCCCCTGATTCTCTTCGGCCAAGTCCTTAACGGTGTCCTCCGGCAGCTTGCTCTCCAGCTCCAAGCTGACGGTGTACCCGTTATCCGCATTGAGGCTGTGCTGTACATTCCCGCCATACCAAATGATTTCATCAATCTCCGGCTTCACGCCCTGGAGCGTGTAGGTCAGTTCGGGGATCAAATCCGGCAGGCCCATGGCCAGGGTGTAGCTGAGGGTGGCGCTGCCACGTTGCAGCCGATTGAACTCGGCCCGGGCGGCGCGTAAGGCGGATTGTCGATCGCTGTAGGTGTGACGCAGATCCTTGAGGTTTTCCCCGCCGCCGGCGATGGCTTCCTGTTTCTTGGCATTGTTCACATCGTAGAAGTAAGCCCGCACACCGTCGTAGCTGCCGCGGTCGGCTTGCAGGTAGCGGTGTTGGTCACCGTCAGCACGGGTGAGGGTGATGTGGGGCAGTTCGGCGCCACTGGCGGTTTTGCCACCGCCTGCCGGCAGGCACAGCAGGCAACCAGCCTTGACTGTGACTACCGCATCGAACTCTTCGCCAATACGGCTGAGCAGGTTGGCATCGGACTCATTGGCCTGGTCGAGTTGCAAGATGGGCAATCCGCCCAAGGCATTGGCGATGGTCGCGGTCAGGCCGTTACCCAGGGCGATGTCGCCCAGCACGTCGCTGAGCGTGGTGTTGCTCCAGCTGCGTTCGCGTTTGCTCTTCAACCCCTTGCGCAGGTCCGCCGATCGGGCGCGGATGCTCAGTACATCAGGCGCGCCGCTGTGTTCGGTTTCGTCGACGGTGTAGGTGCCTTTGTCGACCAGGCCGGTGTCGCTCCAGCCGAGCCATAGCCGGATCACCGCACCCGTGGGCGGGATGGCCAGTAGACCGTCGTGGTCGCTGAGGGTGAGGCTGAGTTGGTCGGCCTCGATGCCGCGGTTGTCGGTCAGGTCCAGGCTCATCAGCCGCGGGCTGATTAACTGCGCAATGTCGTTGCCATCGACGGTGATGCGGAATGCCGGCACCGGGTAGGTGGCATCCCGTCGAGAGCGCTCGGCGCTGTCGCTCAGGTATCCGGTGACGCGGGAGAGGGCGGTATCAATCACAGCAGCGACCTCATGATGCCAACGCCCGCGCGGGTGCCGGCGCCGATCAGGTCGATGCGCTCGTCATCGATGCGCTTGAGGGTGAGGGTGAACTCGATGCGACGCGGGGTGCCGTCGCGGAAGAAAATCGTCTTGGTTTCGCTCAGGCTCTCGATGATCCACAAGCCGTAAATGCGTCCGCTGCCTTCGACCATGGGCCAGGCCTTGCCGGTGTTGGCCATCAGGCGCAGGGCGTCGAGGCTCAGGGCGCTGCCGGCCAGCTCGTACAGGATGATGCCGGGGAGGGTGATGGTGTCGTCTCCACGACCGGTGAACTGCCTGGCCGGTGCTGCACCGACGCGGTTGTTGCTGGCGTGGCGCCATTCGGTTTGGCGTTGCAGCTCCTGGTAAGCGGCAGTGGAGAGGCTGAAGACGAACATGCCGAGGGCCAGCATCATGGTTGTTTACTCCAGGTCCGACAGTCGGCTGCGCGTGCGGGCGCCTTTTTCGCGCTCGATGCGGGTTAGCTCAGCGCGCACGGCACGGGCAATGGCGTGTGCATCCATGCCGGGGGCGGGATGAATGTTGATCTCATAGTTGTCGTGGCTGTCGTAGGCCGGCGACGTCATGCTGCTGATCGGCGGTCGATCATCGATGGCCAGGGCGGGCATCGAGGCCGCGCCGAGTGCCAGGGTTCCGGCAGCGGTGAGCTGTTTGCCCATGCGGGCGATGGCATTGAGTGGGCCTTTTGCAGCACCCTCCAGACCGAGGGTCAGGCCGGCGATGGTGAAGCCACCCAGCTCGGCAAACACTCGCGACGGGCTGTGGATATCGAGCTTTTCCTTGAACCAGCCAATGGTTGAATCACCGATTGAGGTGATGGCGCTCTTGATCTGGCCCATGCCGGCGAATAGCCCGTTGACCAGACCGTTGACGATCATGTTGCCGAACTCAGTAAAGCGGCTGGGCAGATCCACGCCCAGGTAACTCAGCACGCCGGCGAACGCCTGGTAGATCAACCCGATGGGGCTGAAGTTGGCCAGCGTCGTGAGGATGCCGCCGATTCCGCTGCTGAACCCGGCTTTGATTTCGGCCCAGGTACTGGTGAAGTACAGCTTTACCGCGTCCCAGTTTTGGTAAATCAGGTAGGCCGCGCCGGCAAGGGCGGTCACGGCCAGGCCAATGGGGTTGAGCATCAGCGCGCGGCCGATCATGAGCAGGGCCTTGCCGACGAAGGGCAACACGGTTTTGCCCAGTTTCCACAGCAGTTCTATCAGACTGGGCAGTCGAATGCCCAGTTGAGCGAACATCAAGCGCAGGGCGGCGAAGGGCAGTAGCACGCTCGCCACGGTCACCAAGAGCCCACCGATGGCCATGGTCAAGCCGGCCACAATGGCGACGGTTTTGACCAGCCCCGAGGCGAGTCCGGGGTTTTCCCTGGCCCATGTTTTAACGCCGCGAACGATGTCGATGACCGACTGCACTATTCCCCGCAGCGGGCCATCCTGCTGCTCTTGCAGTTCAATACCCAGGTCTTGCCAGGCACTGCCGAGGGTGGTCAGGTCACCCTTGAGATTGTCAGCCATCACCTTTGACGTTTTGGCTGCTTCGCCTTGGGTCTCACGCAGGGTCGCAATGAGTTTTTGCAGCTCGCCGATCCCGGCTTGTTCGACCAGTTGCGCCATGCCTTTGACCGCTTCTTCACCGGCAATGGCTTTGAACAGCCCACCTTTTTTCGCGCTGCCCAGGTTTTTGGTTTTGTCGTAGATCTCTTTGAGGATGTCGGGCATTTGCCGCAGATTGCCGTTGGCGTCTGCAGTTTTGATGTTGAGTTGTTCAAGGGCCTTTTGCGCGGCTTTGGGTGGCGCAGCCAGGCGGTTCATGATGGAGCTGAGGGCGGTGCCGCCCATGCTGCCCTGCAATCCCGCATCGCCCAGTTTGCCGGCCATGGCGGCTGCCACTTCCAGTTCGACGCCGTAGGTTTTCGCCATGGGCGCGGCATATTTCATGGTGTCGCCGAGCATCTGCAGGTTGGTGTTGGAACGCGTGAAGGTGCCCACCAATACATCGCCCAGTCGGTCCATCTGATCGGCCGACATGCCCAAACCGGACATGATGTTTGAGGCGATGTCGGCTGTCTGCGCCAGGTCAGCGCCACCGGCGGCCGCGAGGTCGAGCATGCCGGGCATCGCCGCTTTGATGGCTTTAGGGTCGAAACCGGCCATGCCGAGGTAGCCCTGGGCGTCGGCAGCCTGGCCGGCGGTGAACATTGTCGAACCGCCCAGTTCACGGGCTTGATTGCGCAATGCTTGAAGCTGCGCCCCTTTCTCTGGATCGTCTTTGTCCAGTCGGGTGATGGCCTGCACCCGACTCATGCTGGCGTCGAATTCCAGACCGGGTGCAAGAACACGCGCTCCACCGTAGAGCGCAGCACCACCGGCGGTCATCCCGGCAGCACCTTTGGTTGCCATCACCTGGGCGGTCTGTTTGCTTCGTTGATAGCTTTGATTAGCCTTGTTCAGCGCTTGCAGCTTGGCCTTCTGTTGGTCCATCGAGGTGTTCAGCAGGTGCTGTTCGTTGCGCAGCTGCCGTACTTTTCGACTCAAGCCATCAGTACCAATGCCGGCTTGATCCAGTTTGGTTTTGTACCGTTCAAGTTTGCTTTGGCTGGCGGTGTGCTGGGTATTCAGTAGACCGAGTTGAGTCTTGGCGGCACGCAGTCGGTCCTGGTACGTCTTGATACTGCTGCTGGATCGTGTGAATGCCTGTTGGCTTGCTTGCAGCTTGATCTGGGCTTTTTCCAGCTCACGCATGAATCCCGCGCTATCGCCTTTGCCATTGACCAACGCCCTGGAGAGTTTGTTGTACTGGGTCTGGGCAGCCTTGAGATTGCCCTTGAGGTTGACGTGGGTGGTGCGCTGTTTGTTCAGCAGCTCGGTGGTATCACTGGTTTTACGGTTCAATTCGCGAAGGGCGCGGCTCTGTTTGACGATCTCGATGTTGGCGAGGCGATAGGCGCTGATGTCGCGTTGTTGTTGGTTGAGCTGTGCCGATTGTTCACGCGCCGCTTTCAGGGCTTTAGCGGTTGCGGTACTGCCGCCAGCGATGCGCTTGAGCGGCCCGCTGGCTTTATCGATGGCGTTGAGCAGCACCTGAAGCTTTAAGTCATTGGCCATCAGTGGAACTCCGCACCCTGGCGCGCTCGCGCCATTCCATCAGTTCTTGCAGGCCCAACTGGTCCATTTCAGCCGGTGCCCAGTGAAAAACGACGGCCAGGTCGGCCATGGCGTCCTCTACGCATCGAGGAATGCATCCGTCTTCACCGACTTCTGCAACAAAAAACCGGCAATCTTGCTGCCGCACGCGAGCAAGTCGGCCGGGTCCATGCCGGCGGCTTCCGGCGCGGTAATGCCCGGGCTGGTGATGCGCGGCAGGATCTTGATCAGGGTGGTCACGTCCATGTTCAGCAGTTCGACCAACTGGATGCCGCGTAGCTCGCCGGAGGTGGGTTTACGCAGGGTCAGGCTGGTGAAGTAGCTCTTGCCGCGAACGATGGGCGTATCCAGGTTCACGGTGTTGTTGTCGACCGGGGGCAGTGCTTCGACGGTGTCTTCAGGCTTCATGTTGGGCTCCAGATTTCAAGGTTGGCCGTTCTCGGTTGAGCGCGGCGGGATGGGTCAAATGCCGAGGGCGGCGCGCTGTTTTTCCAGCATGTCGACGCCGTTGACCTTCTCGATGAAGTTGAGCAAATCGATCTCGATGATTTCCTCGTTGTCGACGATCAACTTGTAGTAGGTGCAGGTGGTGGTGATCGCGTGTTCGGTGTCTTCCCCCGGTGCTGCGTCGCCCATCTCGATGGTTTCGTGACGGCCACGCAGCACGACTTCCACGGTGCTGACTTCACCGGTGTCGTCCTGCTGGAACGGGCCAGAGAAACGCAAGCCGATGCCGGCGGCGTTGACGGCGCCGAACTGGCGCAGGGAAATCAGGTCCAGGCCGCCGGTCTTCCATTCGAACTGGATGCCGTCGTCGGAGAAGCCCAGGTCAACCTTGACCGGGCCGTTCATGCCGCCGCCGCGATAGGCTTCCATCTTGCGGCCGAGTGGGGGCAGGGTGACTGACTTCACCACGCCGACGTAGCTGTGGGCGTCGTTGAACAGGTTGAGGTTTTTCAGTTTTCGAGGCAGGGCCATGGCGGTGTTCTCCGGTACACGGGTCAGCTATTGATCTTGTTGGCGAAGTTGATCAGGTAGCGGTCAGTGATGCGCTGCCGCAGGGTGAGGTCTTCGAGCGGTGGCACGGGCGTGTAGTCGTAGTCGAGGAACAACTTGCCGGCCTTGAGGGTGTCCTTGTCGTTGATGTCTTCCGGGTACCAGCAACTGCCGCCAATCAGGTAACCGGCGGCGACCAGCTCGCGAAACTTGGCGTTGATGCTCTCGATCATGTCGCGCACCAGGGACGCATGCATCGGCTTGTCGATGGCCCACATCTGCGCCTCGGACATGGTGTCGGCGAGAATTTGCGCGGTGCGGGTGTAGTTCTCGAAGGCGAATAGCGGGTCGTCGCTACAGGTGCGGCTACCCCAGAAGCGGAAACCACCCTCGTTGATCAGGGTGGTGACTTCGTTGCTGTTGAGGTAGTTGGCATCGGTGGCCGGGTTTTGCAGATCCCAGAACACGTCGGCGCTGATCCCGGTGACGCCGTTGACCGGGACGTTGGACAGGGTTTTGTGCCAGCCCACTTCCTGGTCAATTTTGGCGCGCAGGCCCAGGGCACGGGCGATTGCCGAAGCTTTCACTGTGGCATCGGTCACGGTGTCCCAGTTCTGGAAGTCCGGCCAGATCACCATCACTTCACGGGCGCCGAAGTTCTCGCGGTAGGCAACGGCTTCTTCTTTGGTTTTGCAGTCCCAGGCACTGACGTAGTTGAAGGCGCGCAACTGTTGGCCAATGCTGACCAGGGCGGTGGCCACCGGCTGACTGTCGAGACCTGGCACGCCGAGGATGCGCGGCACCATGCCGACTTTGGCCTTGGCGGCGAGCAGGGCTTTCATACCGGTGTACTTGCCGTCGGCGGTGGTGGTACCGATCAGGGCGCTGGTGGTTTCCGCCTCGGTGGCGCCTTCCTTGACGCGCACGACGATGGCGTAGGGCTTGGTCTGGTCGGCGATGGCTTGCAGGCTCACCGCCAGGGTGCCTTTCACGCCGGCCTTGCCGACGGCGGTCTGCACGTTGGTCAACAGCACCGGGGTGTCGAGCGGGAAGACGGCGGCGTCGGCATCGTCGGCGGTGCAGACCAGGCCGATGACAGCGGTGGGGATGGTGCGAATGGGGCGGGTGCCGTCGTTGAGTTCGAGCACCCGCACGCCGTGAAGATAATCGGCCATGGGTTTTGCCTGCGCAGTGATTGGGATGACAGTGCACAGGCTGCCGCGCGCGTGTTGGTTGGGCGAGCGCCTGGGGTTGTATGGAAACTCACTACAGTGCGACTGGACAAAAATTGCTTGGATAGGGCGTCATGAACGAGGAGGCATGAACCAAACAGGGGGGATTGGACGATGATCCACAAGCGGGAATTCAGCGCCTTGCGGCCAGTCGCGTAACACTCGGCGGTAAGCCTGCAATTCGCGATAGTGCTCACCCGTCAGCGTGGTCGCGATACCTTCTTCGAGCTCGTCACGGTGCCGAGCTACGACGCCATCAGTTACCAAAAGCAGGGTGTCTCGCCATGCCCGTTCTATTTCAGCCAATTGCTCAACGGGCAACGCTGGCCGCTCAATTAACGACGGCGGGCAAGTGGTAAAGTCGATGATTTTCCCCGCAACCTGTCCTTCCAGGTACAACTGGTGCTCATCTGATGTCAGGGGGTGTGCGTCCTCCGGCAGCGGATTGATACGATCATCCAAAAAGCACTGTTGCGAACAGCTTGAATAGACAGCCATTTTTCATTCCTTATGAATTTGAGCCAGCAACACTCGCTCGTTTGGTCACGACAGCTAGAAGCCAATGGCGAGGTAGTTGTGGCCGTTACCGGTGCCGGTCGCCCTCCAGACAAAACTGCTCAGCGAATTTGTGCCTGCGCAGGCGTAGCCCATCGAGTTCGAACCCGCCGTGTAGCCCTGGGAAATCACAACTGTGACAAACGCAGTGGGAAACGCGATGGGTAGTGATGTGGTCACATCACCGGCTGTTGCGACTGGAGTCTGGCCCCATTGAAGAATCAGCCCGCTCGGCAACTTCTGCCAGCCACTGGTGCCCAGAGCAGCGCCGAATGGTCGGGTTTTGCCTTGCACGCCGGTGCCTGTTAGCAACCACCGGCCGGTGCCGATGTATAAGCAATCCACGTAGCTGTCTGGTGGAATCGAGCGAGTCGTTGCTGACCACGTACCGTCGATGTTTTCCTGCATTTTGTCCGAGCCTTGAATCGCCAGGCCCAAACTAGTGACACCCCAATTCTGCACACGAACGTTAGCGCCTAATGGCAAGTTGTTGGCGGTGGAGTCAGGAAGGCTGTACGAGTTTGCTGTTGCGCCAGAACAATGGAGCACTCCACCCACATGGGAAACAATCCCGAGCAACGCACCACTGAACGAGAGAAAACCGGCGTATTGGAGTCCGCGAGCCTGAAGCGCTGCCATGGTGGCGATCTTGGTGCTCACGTCAAACCGTGCCGGCGTCGGAGCGGTCGGGTTGCCCGTGAATGCCGGGGAGTTGATCGGCGCCAACCCTTGCGTAATGTTCTGGAACGTCAGGGCCGTGGTGCCCACGACAATCACTCCGTCGGTGACGAGTTGCCAACGGGTGTCCGCTTGCGTGGCACCTTGCTCAACCGAAACCAGCAGCGCTGAGCTGACTTTGGCATGGGTGTCGGCATCCGGCGCACGAGGCCAAGCACCTGCGGCCGCGACATACAGCCCATTGTCCTTGGCAGACGTTTGGTTCTTCACCAATACCCGGTCGCCGGCGACCAGGGCGATACCGTCGAGGGTCTTGAGGTCTGTCAGCGTGATATTGGCTGTGGTGGCCACCCGCACAGATTGCTTGCTGTCGAGTTTATTCAGCTCCTCCAAGACCTTGGAGTCGACGTAGGCACGGGTCGCGAGAACCACGCTGGGGTCGATCTTCAGTTCGACGTTGCTGGAGTTGCTGACGATCATGTTCATACGCACGACTTGCGTACGGCCTGATCCTTGATTGAGTAACGGCTTGAACGAGGGGGCGCAGTTGGCGACGGCGATCATGTCGCCGTCTGAGTCGTACAAGCTGATTTCGCGAATCCACCAGCCTCCGACGTTTTCCGGAATGACTTGTTCCGCGACGATGACGGCCGCGTTCGCGGGGTCGACTTTGATCTGGTTCAGCGGTGCTCGGCGGCGTTCGTTGATGAGCCTGGTTTGTGTGGCTGATGGGATTGGGTCAGTTCCATTGGCATCACCGACGCCCATGTGGGTGATTTGCCACGGGATACCCAGGGCATCAGCGTTCGCCTGTTTGGCGACTCCGATGTTGGTGAGGATGGCGAAAAACTGCGAGTTCTGGTCGATCATAGAAATACATCCAGGGTGTCGATGGTGTGGTCGCGACCGCCTCGGCCAATCACGCCGCCGACTTCGATGTCACGTTGGGCAGGCGGGTAAACGCTGATTTCGTCGCCCTCATACAGGGTGGCGCCCAGGAACATATGTCCGGTGGTTGCCAGGCTGATAGCCAGCCCAGTGAGGTGGCGGCTGCGTGGTTTGGCGTCATCGATGAGGAAGCTCAGTTCCTGGTACATCTCATCGGTGATGCCGGTTTCCAGTACCCCAACCTTCAAGGCGAAGGTGCCAGGGACGCCTTCGGGATGAGTCTGAAACCATTCAACCACCTCGATCAGGTATCCAAGCGGTTCGACCACACGGCGAAGGGCGCCGATGGTGCCTTTGCGCGAGTGGATGTAGTACGCCGAGCGAATGGCGGCACGCTTGGTGGCTTCGCTCCACTGGGTATCCCATCGGTCCACGGAAAAAGCCCAGGCCAGATAGGGCAGCATTTCGAGGGGGCATTGCGATGGGCTCCAGAGTTGGCGCAGGGGGATGGGCGTGCGCTGAATCTGCGCCAGCGCCTCGGCCGCCAAACGCTCCAGCTGGGTGGCATTACGCGGCAAAAGCGAAACGCTGCCCATTACTCAACCCCCTGTGTCAGGGTGATGCCAGTGCAATACGGTGCCTGGTACGGCGTCGCGCAGATGTCCACCCAGTTCTCCAGCTCGACTTTGCGCACGCCCTCGACGTGCAGCGCGGCGTGGATCGCAGATTCGGACACGTCCATGGCCAAGCGCCGACGTTGGTGGACGAACGCTAACAAGCGTTGTTCGGCAGCGGCAAGGATGGGCTCCGACTCGGGGCCACTGGTTTTCAAGAACAGCTTGGCTTTAACCAGGTAGGGAACAACAGCGGCGCTTTGTACGGTCAGGCGATCCGCCACGGGGCGGCGGTCGTCGTCGCTGAGGTAGGCATTCACGATGCTGAGCAATTCCGGTGCAGCGCTACCATCACCCAATAGCGCCTGAACCGTCACCACCACTACGGCCGGGGACGGGCTTTCCGCCGTGGCATCGGCCACACGTCCATCCGCCGCGCGGGCGTGAAAGATGTAGCTGTTGCGTGGGCCAGCGGTGCTCAGGCCTTCCCAGGCCATTTGTGCGCGTTCGCGCAGGCTGTCGTCGCTTTCCATCAGCCTTGGCATCGGCGGCACGGCCGATGGATTGCCGGGCTGTATGACCAGTCGTTTGACGTTGTAGTTGGCGGCGAGGTTTTCGAGGTCGGTGCCTTTGGCCAAGGCGAGCATGTTGGCGACGGACGCCTCGTTGACCCGCTGCCGCCACACGGTTTCACGGTAGGCGTTTTCCTCGAGCAATTTGGTCAGAGGCTCGGATTCCATTTCCAGGCGAGCAGCAATCTCTTCCTGTTGCTCGGCTGGCCAGAGGCTGATGGCGTAGGCCTTGCGCTCGGCGAGGATCTGCTCGTAATCGAGCTGCTCGACGATCTGCGGTGCCGGCAGTTGGCTGAGGTCAATGGCGACGAAGGTGTTCATGCGCTGCCCCCCAATTGCAGAGGTACGCTCAGGCTCAACGGCTGATTGCTGTCCACGAGGGTGCCCTCAAGGTCCAGCGATGCTTGGCCTTGGAGGTTCGCCCCAACGAGCTGCACACGACTCAGGCTGATGCGCGTTTCCCAGCGCATCAAGGCCATGACCGTGGCGGCATACACCTGCAGGCGGGTGAAGTCGTTGAACGGCTGATCCACCAGCTCGGGCAGCAGGCTGCCGTACTCGCGGCGCATGACGCGGGTGCCGAGGCGGGTGGTCAGGATGTCGGTGATCGACTGGGCGATATGTTCGACCAGGTTGAGGGTGGCGCCGGTTTCTCGGTTCATTCCGGTTTCCCCGTTTTTCCGGGGCCAGCCATCACGCCGCCGTGCAGATGGTTGACCAGACTAATACCGGCGGCCACCACGTCCTCCGACACAGTGACCTTACCGGTGATGGTCTGGTTGCCGGTTTGTGTGTAGTCACCCTCATGGGTGATCGGGCCAACGATGTGGATGCCGCCGGTGCTGGTCAGGTTGGTGGTGCCGCCGTCGACCAGTGTGGCGTTCAGGTGGTGGGCGATGCTGTCGTATTCGATGACGGTGCCGTCGCGGTAGGTGCAGCGGTGCAGGCCATCGCGGTCGCCGTTGGCCGGGACGTGATCGCTGAACAGGCCGGTCAGGACGATGCCGTTGCCGAGTTGGCCGGAGGGGCTGAAGAGGATGACTTGTTCGTCGAGGGTAGGCGGATTCCACTCGCGGTCGGCACCGGCTCGGGGGGCAATCCATGGTAGCCAAGCGGTGGTCAGCGATCCGGTTTTGACCTGCACGCGCGGGGGCTTCATCTGGACGGCTGCGATGGTGCCGAGGCGGATGAGGTTTTCGATGAGGCGGGCGAGGGTGGCTAGGTCGTTCATGACGCCGATGGTGGTGCCATGCGCGTGTGCTTGCAGCCTTAGCAATTTGTATAGCTTTGAGTTACATGCTCAGATCTGTGATGACTGGACTGGAGATAATTTAATTCCGGCTCTTCCTAGCATAATGGCTACTTGCTGCTATACATTTTTCAAGGGTGACAAGAAGTCATTAAAGGCGGGTTAGGGAGTCGGGATTGAAAAGACCAGTATGTATATTCGGATTGTCGGATTCTCATCGAGTAGGGCGAGGGCTTTTAATCTCTATGGTCGTATTTACCGCCGCTTGCTCCAATCGCCCGACTCATTTCATACCACCTAATCGTGCTGATCCGATTATTGAGGTCTCCGAAGTCAAAATCGAAAAGACTGGAGATATTATTGGAAGAATCAATAGCACTTCAACTCGGAACGCTGAACAGCTGAAGTTACTTGCAATGTCAGATATTTATTGCGGCGATTTTATTTCCTCGATTTATGGGCGGCGGGCTGTGACAAATGTTTGGTACAGCACCATTACAACGGCTACAGCGGCGGCGGCTGCAATCGTAGGCGGCAGAGCGGCGCAAAATTTGGCGGGCACATCTGCTGTGACCAATGAAATGCGTTCATCCATAAACAACGAAATGTACGGAGGAGAGCTTATTCCTACTGTCGCTAAAGAGATACAAGGCATGCGCAAAGCCGAGATTACTCGCATTAACAGTTGGCAAGCGAAAGACATAAACCTATATAGCGGTCCCGCAGCGGTCTCGGATGCGATCGGCTACCACGAATTGTGTTCAATCCCTATCGCGATTTCTAGAATTTTGAGTCGGGCCAATGAAAAATATGGAGTCGAAACCCTTGATCTTGACAGTTCAACTAAAAAAATAGATGACGCGATTGCTGCTAACAAAACCTTGTTAAATGACAAAATTTTTTCGAGTGATTCAGTAAAGAAAAAGGAACTTTCTACGGCAATCATCGAGTTGACGGAACACCGGAACACATTAATAAAAACGTTCGCCATACCCGGCTATAAGACTATTTCCGACGGTGAGGGAAAACCCGGCGTTGCTTCCGGATCATCTGGCGATTCCGCGCCAAAATAATCAGCCGTTTGAACTGGGTTTTGAGTCAAGTAATTAGTTCTTGACCTTGGCTATGGCTGCAGATGTACGAGTAGTTCATCCCGGATTAATTCTATGTCAGCCTCAGTGAGGCCAACTATCTCCCGTCGCTCATATTTGACAGAGGGTGCATCCAGTTCGGCGCGGTCTTTTAGCCCGAACTGGTGCACTCTCGCAATCCGGGCAATGCGCCCCGTATAACCAACGCTGATCGCGTTGCCGTCACCCCGAACCTTTAGAAAGCTTGCGTTCCGAATTTTTTTGAACATATGAATCTTGCGCTTCACCCTTCCTTTCTTACCACGGAGGTTGCGCTGTTTGCGCGGTGCATACTTGTTCCCGTCCGGGTTTTGTTGGGCAATGATTCGTTGCTGCTGGCTACGGCGCAACGCCTGGCCGAGGCTGCGGGCCAGCTTGTTGCGCGATGTTGGCTCAAGTTGCGCGAGCAGGCCGGCCGCCCAGTCTTCCAGCACTTCCAGGCGGTTGGTCATTCTGGCAGCACCCATTCGCTACCTGTGCCTTGGGCGCCGGGGATCCAGTTCGGGTCAAGGAAGTCAGCAACCCGTTGCGGTTCGCCAGGATGGCGGATAGTGGTGTTGCCTTGGTCGTCCTTGCCTACTATCACGCGCTCAGTCAGGGGCAAGGTCAGGCTCAAATCGACTTTGCTGTTGTCCAGGATGTCGGCCTCGAACTGGATGCCGTCAGTTGCCTTGCTCAGGTTCTCCAGCAGTTCGGATTGGTGGACGCTCAGCCAGCCGAGCAGCGGCAGCATGACGCTGTCGGGATGGCCGGCGAAGTCGGTGAGGATGACTTGCAGGTCGAAGCTGTATTCGAAGGAAAGCGTTGCGGCGGCGGTGCAGCGGATTTTGCCGTTGTCGATGAAGATCAGCAACCGGTCGGGGTTGTGCTTGAGCTCGGCGACGGTGGCCAGCAGGTGAGATTTCAGGCTGTCGGGTTTGTTCATGGTTGGGCCTGCTGCTGTTGGTAAACCATGTCGAGCTGGCTTGCGCATTCAGCCCATGCGGCCTCGATACGATCCTGGTCAGTGAGTTGGTCGCCGTTACTGCGCGGGCTGGTCGCCGGCAGGGTGCAGGGCACTACGGCCGGACAGCCACTGACGATAAGCGTCGGCGCCGGTGAGGACGGGGCGTTCGCGCAGCCGGCGAGCAGCAGCAGGCAAAGGCTGGGCAGCCCAATTGCGTAGTTCGGAGTTTTCACGTTTCAGTGCCTCAATGGTGAGTTCGCGTTTTGCCAGGCCTTGGCGCAATTGATCTTGCTGGGTGCGCAGGGTGACCTGGGCGGTGCGTTCCTGTTGCAGGGTGGCGCGCAAGGTGTTGGCGTTTGCGAGGTGGTGCTCGGCTTGGTCCCGGGCGCTGGTCGCGTCCTGGGTGGCCAGCTTGGTGTGTTGGTTCGCCACGCTGATACGTAGCTCCTGGCTCCAGACCAACAAGGCCAGGGCGGTGAGCAGGGCGATGCCGAACAGGGCTTGGCGCAGGCTAGTCATGCGCGGTACCAGCCGAGCTTGTTCATGGCATCGACGTCCAGTTGCTGTACCGGGCCGCGGATGATGATGACGTTGCGACCCGGCATCTGGACGTACAGCGCATCGCACAGCAGTTCCATGTCGTGTTGATCGCTGTCTGGTGGCACTACCAGCAGATCACCGTCTTGCACTTTCAAACGTTGCACGGCGTCGAAGTCGATCATGCAGCCACCGCCTGACCGCAGCCGCAGTCTTCGTGCCGTTCGTAGGCGCGCTGGAGTTTGATGTCGTACAGGTTTCGCTGGTAGTGCGGCCCGTTGTAGAGCTTGGCAAATTCGGCCCATTTGCGGCCCTTCAATGCCTTGTGCAGTGCCGGATCGGTCTCAATGATGCGTACGAAGGCGTCGAATTGCTGCGACTCGCCCGTACCCATGGCCGCGACGAAGTCCTGCACGCTGCTGTAGCCCAGGCGTTGCCAGTGAAACCCCATGATCTGGAACGCGCCCCAGGAGGCGGACTCCAGTGCTGCGGTGTCGTCGATCAGGCGTGCGGTGGCCAGGCGTTGGTGTTCGGCGGTGCCGCCGGCATAACCACCCGACCTGGGATTGACGATGGCCGGGTTGGTTGCGGCCAGTTGGTCCGCGTGGTGCTTGAGTGCTGCTGCATCGTCGCCTTTGTGCCGAACCTTCGACAGTTGGCGGTACATGACATGCCGCTCGAACAGGATCACTGGCTTGCCGTTGTCGAGGAAACCGGCGCCTTTCGATTCGACTTCGTTGACCGCGTAGACGCTGGCCAGCGGCACGCCGAGGCGTTCGGCGGCGTTCACCAGGTCGACGTTTTTGAGCAGCCGCTGGCAGTGGGCGCCAGCGAGTGCGGCCTGCGTCTTGCTGCTGGCGACGCCATCGGCGACCAGGCCGACCTTGAGTTGGTAGGCACGCACGGCGGCTTCTGTGACGTCACCGTATTCGCCATCGACGATCAGCCTGGCGCCGTGTTGGTTGAGGTTCTTTTGCAGGATGCGCACCGCTTGCGAGCGGTCGCCGTGGCGGAGGGTGGTCATAGCTGATCTACCTTGCGAGTGAAGAGCCTTTTCGCTGCGGCACGGGTGCCTTCGACGCCCAGCAGGCCGATGACGCCGCCGAAGAACGGCGCGGTTGAGGGCGCAATCCCCACCAGTGACAAGCCATGGCTCACCGCAAGGGCCAGCGCACCGCACAGCGGCGCCTCGATCACCATTCGGCGCAGGGTGCCGCCGCCATAGATGACCCGCAGGCCAGCGATGACTAAGGCCAGCAAACCGGCATAGAGGGTCGGCCAGTGCTGTTCGAGCCAGGCGGCGAGCCAGGCCCAGGTTTCGTGACGGTCAGGCATGCGTTTCATTCCAGGGTCCAGGGGGTTGGGTTCAAGGGCGCGGTGCGGACGGGTCAGTCCCATAGGTTCACCATTTGCCGTTGTGGGGCCGCGGCTTGGGCTTCAGGCATTCCCACCGGGAGGCCTTGCGGGAGTGTTGGGCCGTGGTCGGCCAGACCAGGGTTGGCTTCAAGCACCGCTTCGGTTACGCCCGCAGTGCGGCCGTAGTGACGCCAGCACAGGGCATCGACGGTGTCGCCTTGCTGGGCGCGGACAGTGACGGCCATCAGATCAACTCCACGGTGGTGCGGCCGAGACCGAGGAAGTCGCGCACGGCCCAGCGTTGATCGCGGCGCAGCTCGTCGATGCTGGGGCTGAGGTCGTCGGCGTTCTGGTTGCCGCTGTTGGTGCTGTCGAAGGAGCGGTAGCGTTCGCAGATTTCCGCACCGGTCGCGGCGTAGATGGCGCGTTGGTAGAGGTGGACGAATTGCGAGACGTCTTTGACTTTTTCGGCCGGGACATCGGCAAGGGTGGCGTAGCCTTCGGCCTGCTTGGCGCGGCGCCACTCGGCGAACTCGCGGTTGACGCTGATGGCAGCGGCGATGGTTGCGGTTTCCAGGCGGATGGCGGTGACGCTGGAGTCGATCCGCAGTGTGCCGCGCACGTCGTCCAGATCAATCGAGGGCCAGAAAGGATCGGTGTTGATATGGCCAGCAGGGGCCTTGCTGCCCGCTACGAATCCACTCATGTCGGTGCGCTCTGCGTTGGGTCGCCGGTGGTCGGGGCTTCTCGTTCAGGAGGAGCGGCCTGGCCGATCCGCCCCGAGCCGGCGGGGTGCGTGGGGACGCTCGGTTAGCTACCGGTGGTAGCGTGTTTTTTGAGCAGGCGCTCGGCCCGCTCCAAATCCTTTTTGCCGCCGCAGGCGTCATGCAGGTCGATGGCCTTCTTCAGCAGGTCGATGCCGGCCTGCACCTGACCGGGTTGACCGGGTTGCTCTTCGGTGAGGCCTTCCAGCGTTGCGCGGCCCATGGCGAGGAACAGCTTGGCGCGGGCCTGATCGGGCATGTCTTCGGCGTCGGTCAGTTCGGCGGTGCGGTGCAGGATGGACAGGTCGAAGGGTTCACCGACCTTCTGCGCCTTGAACGCGGCGGTGGCGACTTCTTCCGCCACCAGGCAACCGAGGGTGCGGGCGAAGCGGTCGGGCATGACCATCTTGTGCTGCAGCACGTACTGGGCAATGTCGAGGCCGCCGGTGAAGTCGCCGGCATCGAAGCGCCAGACCATGACGGTGGTCATTACCTCGTCCTGGGCGCCTTGGCCGGCCTCCAGTACGCCTTGCACATAGGGCACGTAGTCGGGCAGCAGCTGGCGTTTGAGTTCGGCCTTGCCCTGGTTCGATTGCACCTGTTTCAGGCGCAGGCGGTCTTGCAGCAGCTGGTTGAGCTGATGCTCGTAGGCGGTTGCACCGGCCATGGTTTGGGTCGGTTCGGCCGCTGCCGCCTCAATGGCGGCGGTGACTCGTTGGAAATGGCGGCGGCAGGGGTTGGTCATGGTCGGCCCCTTACGACGCGATTTCGATGTTTTCAGCGAGCGAGGCGCATTCCAGATCCTCGATCACGTAGGCATCGTTGACCGACTCATAGTTCTCGACGCGGTCGCGCTTGGCGTTGTCGAGGACAGTGCGGCGGCGGCTGCCTTCCTGCCAGTAGATCGACAGGTTTTCCAGCTTGGTCACCAACAGCCCGCGCGCCGGGAAGTACGGCACGCGCACCGCCGGCAGGTTGCCCAGGCGTTTCTGGCTGGTGACGATGTCAGCGGCCAGCATTTCGGTCGGGGCGTTGTCTTTGTTGATGATCGGGAAGTACTTGTCGGCCAGCAGTTGGCGGCCGCAGATCACCACCAGGTCCGGGTCTTCCTGGTACCAGGGCGCGATGAATTCCTCGACCATGCTGAAGACCAAGGCGTCGAGGTTGGTGAAGTCCTTGCCGGCGCCGATGGTGATCGCGCCCGAGCCTTCGACGACTTCCTTCATGACTCGGGCGGCGTTTTCGGTGCGCATTTTTTGCAGCCAGCCGACGTTGACGTCCTGGCGCAACGGGTTGGTCGCCGGGTTCGAGGTGGCGGCGCGGCTGGCGCCGTTCCAGCCGATCAGGATGCGGTCCAGCGCCTGGCGTTTGAGGATAGCGTCGCGTATGCGTGCCTGGAAGTCGGGGAACTTGGCCCAGGCATCCAGCTTGCTGTAGCGCAGGTGGGTGTCGAAGTTGGTCTGCGAGCAGAAGTAGCCGCGGTCGTCGAGGGTGGTGATGTCAGTGGTTTCGCGGTCTTTCAGGGTGGTGTCGGTGGTGCCGGCGTTCGGCCCGCCGATGCCCATGCCGATCTTTTCGCCCATCTGTTCGGTCACGCCGTAAATGTTGATCGCGCTGAGGAACTGACTGGATTCCTGCATGCGGGTTTCCAGCGTCTGGGTGACGCTCGGCGCGGTGGCGAATTTGGTGGTCACGTTCGGCACGCCGTGCAGCTTGGCCAACTGACCGAGGTAGGCGTTGAAGTGGTTGCGGGTGTCGTTGCGCATGAAATCGTCCTTCGTTGTTCGGGGCTGTGGGTGGGCCGGCTGTCAGCAGTCGGTCATGACCTGGTTGTCGCCACCGGTGACCGGAGGGCGCTTCGTTTGGTTGTGGTCCTGGGTGGTGGAGAGCCTGGTTTTCAGCTCTTTCAGGTCGGTGCTGACCTGTTCGATTTGCGTCTTCAGCCCGGCGGAAAACTGCTTCTCGGCAGCCAGTTGCTCGGGCAAATCCTTGACGTGTTCGGCGACGGCTTCGAGCGCATCGCTGATATGTGCGAACTCGGTGTCGTCCTTGGCTTGCTTGCCTTTGAGCAGGGTTTGCACCTTGCTGAACAGCTGGGCGCCGAGGCTTGGCTTGTCTTCGATTTCCTCGAACGTCAGCTCGGTCTCCAGCGCCTCGGTGAACATCGAGGTCGCGGAGTAGTGGCGATCCTTGAACGGACTGGCGTCAGGTTTCTGGGCTGAGAACGACAGCACGTCGGTGCCTAGGCTGGCCGGGGAATCGGTGATGCCAAGCCCGACGATGTAGGCCTCGCCGGTGTCGGCGAAGCTGTCGTCGATTTCAATCGAGGTGTAGACCTTCTGCTTGGCCTTGTTCAGGGCGATCAGTTCGGCGGTCGGCTCGACCTGGGCGAACAGCGCCAGTTTTTTCTGGCCGCCGATGTCCACTTCTTCGGTCTTCACGGCCAGCACGTCGCCATAGGCCTTGAACGGGCCATCGGGCAGCACGCTGCGGTAATGCTCCAGCCAGATGCGCGCGCCGTAGGTGGACGGGTTGAAGTTCTTCGCGGCCTGTTCCAGCCAGTTGCGTTTGATGGTGCGCTTGTCCGAGGTCGCGCCCTCGACCGCGACGCGGAACCAGTTGCTGCGGAATTTCTTCATGCCGGGAATCCTCAATGCGTAGGGCGCCTGCCTGTGGGGGAGCAGTACGTTGCGATGAGGGCATGGTCGTGACGCGCGCGAGTGGCGGCAACGAGGTGGGACTGTAGGGAAGGGCGGTACAAAGGGCGGCGCTATTGAGTCGCGGGCGCGGGCGGCAGCATCGCGGCCATGACTACGACCGAACTGCTGCCCATCGATCCCCGCCGCCAATCCAGATTCCTGTACTGGATGGGTTGGCGTGTCTGCGAGATTGCCGAGGCTACGGGCGAAAAGGAAAAAACGCTACACAGCTGGAAGGCCCGCGATGAGTGGGATCGGGCCGACAATGTCGAGCGCATTGGTGGGGCGCTGGAGGCGCGGCTGGTGCAGTTGATTCTCAAAGAAGGTAAGAGCGGCGGTGACTTCAAAGAGATTGATCTACTGCACCGGCAGTTGGAACGGCAGGCGCGGATCCAGCGCTTTCAGGGCGGCGGTACCGAAACGGACCTCAATCCGAACCTGGCCAAGCGTAACGCCGAGCCGAAAAAGAAGGCCGTCAAGAACGAGATCGATGAAGACCAGGTCGAGTTGCTGCGCGAGGCGTTTCTCGACGGTTGTTTTGACTATCAGAAAGACTGGTACCGGGCGGGCAATCAGCGTACTCGCGTGATCCTCAAGAGTCGGCAGATCGGCGCCACTTACTACTTCGCTCGCGAGGCATTTATCGATGCCCTGGATACCGGGCGTAATCAGATTTTTCTCTCGGCATCGAAGAACCAGGCCTACCTGTTTCGCGGGTACATTCAGGCGTTTGCCCGGGAAGTGATTGGCGTCGAGTTGACGGGTGATCCTATCGTTTTGCCCAACGGTGCCGAGTTGTTTTTCCTCGGCACCAATGCCCGCACCGCCCAGGGCTACCACGGCAATTTCTACTTCGACGAATTCTTCTGGACGTTCAAGTTTGAAGAGCTGAACAAGGTCGCCTCGGGCATGGCGATGCACAAGAAGTGGCGCAAGACTTACTTTTCCACGCCGTCGAGTATGGCCCACGAGGCGTACACCTTCTGGACGGGCGAGCGGTTCAACAAGGGTAAGCCTGCCGCGCAGCATACGAAGGTAGACGTGTCCCACAGCGCGCTTCAGCTGGGGCGGTTCTGTGAGGATCGGTTGTGGCGGCAGATCGTCACAATCCTCGACGCAGAGCGGGGCGGTTGCGACCTGTTCGACATCGAAGAGTTGCGGCGTGAGTATAGCCCCGAGGCGTTTGCCAACCTGCTGATGTGCGATTTCGTCGACGACGGCGCGAGCATCTTCCCGCTGACCCTGTTGCAGTCGTGCATGGTGGACAGCTGGGTTGAATGGGCTGAGGACTACAAACCTTTCGCCTTGCGACCGTTCGGCGACCGTCAGGTGTGGATCGGCTACGACCCGGCCGAGATGGGCGACTGCTCCGGCATGGTGGTAGTCGCGCCACCGTTGGTACCGGGTGGCAAGTTCCGCATCCTTGAGCGCCACCAGTTCCGAGGCATGGACTTCGCCGCGCAAGCCGCGTTTATCAAGAGCGTCTGCGACCGCTACTGGGTGACCTACATCGGCATTGATGTCACTGGGCTGGGTAGTGGCGTGGCTCAGCTGGTGCGCCAGTTCTTTCCGGCAGTGACCACCTTCAGCTACTCGCCCGAAGTCAAAACCCGTCTGGTGCTCAAAGCCTACGACGTGATCCACAAAGGCCGGCTCGAATTCGATGCCGGCTGGACAGACATGGCCCAGTCGCTGATGGCGATCCGCAAGACCGTCACTGCCAGCGGACGGCAATACACCTACACCGCAGGGCGCAACGACAACACCGGTCACGCCGATCTGGCGTGGGCGCTCTTTCATGCATTGCACAACGAACCGCTTGAGGGGCAGACCTCTGCCAACACCGGGCGGATGGAGATTTATTGATGACTGAACAACTTGCTGGCCAGACGCTGCTGCCCGCGACTACATCCACCGCCGGGACTCAGATTTTTTCCTTTGGTGAGCCGACGCCGGTGCTGGGTGGTCGGGAGGTGTTTGATTACCTGGAGTGCTGGTTTAACGGACGGTGGTATGAGCCGCCGTTGTCGCTGGACGGGCTGGCCCGGTCGGTGGGGGCGAGTGTGCATTTGCATTCGGGGTTGATGTTCAAGCGCAATTTGTTGAGCAAGACGTTTATTCCGCATCCGCTGTTGTCGCGGGCTTCGTTTGAGCAGTTTGCGTTGGACTTTTTGTGTTTGGGGAATGGGTATCTGGAGGCTCGGCGTTCGGTGCTGGGCAATACACGGCAACTGGTGCCGCCGTTGGCCAAGTACGTGCGTGTTGGGCCGGAGGGAAGGTTTTACCAGGTGCGTGGGTGGAAGGATGAGCATGTCTTCGAGGAGGGAAGCGTCTTTCATCTACGGGAGGCGGATCTGCACCAGGAGATTTATGGGCTGCCGGAGTGGATCAGTGCTTTGCAGTCGGCGTTGTTGAATGAGTCGGCGACATTGTTTCGGCGTAAGTATTACGAGAATGGCAGTCATGCTGGGTTCATTCTGTACATGACGGATGCGGCGCAGACTGAGGCGGATATTGATGCTTTGCGTAAGGCGCTGAAGGATTCGAAGGGGCCGGGGAATTTCCGTAATCTGTTTGTCTATTCGCCGACTGGCAAGAAGGATGGGATTCAGTTGATCCCGGTGAGCGAGGTTGCGGCAAAAGATGAATTTAACTCAATCAAGAATCAGACGCGTGATGACGTGTTGGCTAGCCTGCGGATTCCGCCGCAATTGATGGGGATTGTGCCGCAGAACGCTGGGGGATTTGGGTCGATCAGAGAAGCGGCGCAGATTTACGCGGCGAACGAGCTAGAGCCCATTCAGACGCGGATGCTGCATCTGAATGATTGGGCGGGGGAGGAAGTAATCCAGTTCAAGCCCTACGAAATCACCGGGGAGGTATAGACCGAAATAGGCCAGCTAATTTTCAGCAGGCAGCGACTTCAGCAGCGGCTGTTTCTTCATCTGGTTCGGGATTTTCGTCCTGGACTAGCTTGTTGAGATCGAGAAACATCACAGGCTCCTGGCGGCCTCTGTTTTCCTCTGTATCTAAAAGTGTTAGTCCAATCTTTTCGTAAAAGCGTACAGATTGAGCCTTGGAGTCAGTCACTAGGAACCTACATCCAACACTTTGGGCAATATGATCTGCCGCCATGGCGATAGCGAACTCCATGAGCACGCTGCCGATCTTGTTGCCGGCATAGCCTGCGTGGCTTGCCAGGCGAGCTACCTTTAAAGCGGGCATTGATGGGTAACGATTAGCGTGCTCGCAGTCGTCTAGTGCGTAGGTACCATTGAGCTCAATCTCGCTACAGGTCAGCGTTATGTATCCGATCACCCTAGGTCTGGCGCCGTGCTCTGCAGGTGGCAGGATGGCTACATAGGTGACGGCGACGTTGGCAATCTGATACTCCAGCGCGTTGTTCTGAATGAACGACTTCAAGGGCCGCAGATCAAGATCTGGGCCCATTGAGAATCTGCTTGGTTGGTGGAGCGGGTCGAGCTTTTCTATGAAGTAATCAACGCCTGGTTGCATCCTGCACTCACTTTATTAGCGAGCGCGGGCGGCTTGGCTGTTGAATACTTGGCTCAGCAGATCGCGGCCACGTGCATACGAGGCTTTCGCTTTTGCGTTGGGTTTGTCTTCGCGCATGTGCTGCACGAAACGAACGGCGTCCGAATCACTCAATTCAACGCGACTAAAGGTATCGCTTTTGATTGCCATGGGCATTTCCCTCGCAGCTAGTACGCGCTGCTACTCATCGGCTTCGCCGATTCCTTCGCCGGACGAACGTCGGGCGGTTGCGTTTAAACGCTTCGGTGATCATTTTTGATCACCAACAAGCACTATGTCAATCGTAGTAGGTTTCGAAACGTGTGCAACGTACGCGGTATTCACTGCGGCGGATTACGCCGGTCTGAAACGGTGCAGGAAAAATGGCGGCTAATTTCGGCTAAAAAATGACCTAGCGCTTTGTAAAGCGCGTGCTGGTTACGTCTTGCGTTTCCGAGACTCGTTCGCATGACTCTGCGGAGCAGGAGGGTGTTGACTCTACGCTTTCAGTTTTCGCTTGTTATACCGTCTGTCAGTTTTTGCTTGAACTGATAGGGGGTAGGGCAGTTCTCGACGCGATGCGGTTTAAGCACTCCAGTTTGACCTACGAGCACCGACGTGGTTGGTCTATTGGGCCTGCGCCTGCACAAGGGCCAGCGATTCCCGTGCCTGCTCCAATTTCAACAGATCCGCATCGGTCAGACCATTCAGGCGTCTTATGCTGCGCCCACTTGCGCTCCCAAGGGCGGATCTGATTCATGTGGGTGTCGCACCAAGTTGGTGCGATTATGGCCGGCCTGGGTGGGTCAGCAACTGGCGCGCGCCGTCGTCCCCCCACCTCGCCTGCGGGCTAAATGGGTCTTTTTTTCTGCACTTCTGCACCTAGCTGAGAACCTCTCAGTGCCAGCCTTAGAAGCGTTTTGGGGAGTGAGAAAAATCCTGCAGATCCCTGCGGAGTGAGGGCGTTTTGCCGCTACCTCCGGCCTCACAGTGGTCGGCTACGCCTGCTTATTGGTTGAGCGTCAACTCAATACCGGTACTGGTCGCTCATCCCATTTCAGTGATTCTTCACCATTTTTAATTTCTATTCGAAGGTTACTGACCAACCGACCATATAGGTGCGGGTTATGGCCACAGTGAACCCTTCCTTCCCATTGCCTGCCATTGATAGTGCCGTAGTGCGCGGGATATGGATTTGCCGTCGAGTCCTTTGCGTAATCCAGTTTCTCAGAAGCGGTTGACGTTTTCTCAATGTAAAGCTGCTCCATCAGATCCTTTATGTACGGTGCCTTACGGCGGTAGTTGACGATTGCCACAACCTTCTCCTCTACAGAGGCATGGTCGCCGATCCACTCCCACGTAATTAGCCAACCACTTTTCATGTATTACCCTCGGATCACTCAAGAAGCCGGGCCCTTCAGGACTCAGCAGTGGGCAAATCATAGCTCTTCCATTGGTGCCAGTGCCTGGAGCGGGATTTTTAGGAGGGGTGGGGGGCTTTTTCAGGAACGCCGTCGGAAAAAGGTAATTTTGGTAATTTGGAGCATTTATACGGCTGGAAGCCCCGTATTGACTGGGTTTTACGGATTACTTCAAAAGGTAATTTTTAGTAATGCATAAGGTAATTTTTACGTAACTTATTGATTTGTAAGGTACAGGTGATTAAAGGTGATTACCTACAAGAAGAGTAATTTCATTACCTAAAAATTACTCAGATATTACCTTTCCGGTTTCGTCTGGAAGCCTTGAAAACAAAGGCCTGTAGCCAATTGTCGCACTCACATTACCTAAATTACTCTTTTCCGATGGCTCACCCGAAAAACGCATCAGGCCCTACCAGTCGATGCGATTTCCGTTGCCGCACAAACCCATGGGAACGCCGTGGGAATGCTTGCGCGCTAACTATCGCCGCGAAACCCTTATAAACCGGGGGCTGATTTTCCGAAAACCGCGATCGGGTGCTTTCGAATCTCTCCTTCACCGCCACATTTAAACGTTAGAGCCCCGATTATTCGGGGCTTTTTCGTTTCTGCGGTTCTGAAAAAAATTCAGCCCATACTTTGGACGGTTCAGTGCTTTGCGATCAAAGGCTGATTTTTCAACAGTTTCTAAGCGGTGTACATCACTCGACGCACTGTATTTCAGTGATGATCCCCGCATCGCGAAAGCCCAAGGCATAGCCCTCTGCACGACTGGCTGATTCCAACACCAGGTGCATGAGGCTGCCTTCGATGATCTTGAGAGTGGAGTATTAGGCGGATCACCGGTAGCGATCCGCGAGAATGCTTACTCTGGCATTGTCCAGGATTGTAGCTTGTAGCCCTCCTGGCTCAACTCGGCGCGCACCTCTTCCAGCAGGCTTTCCAGCTGCGCCGGGTCGGAGTAGGCACTGCTTGGAACCTGTTTGCGACAAATATGAGTGTTGGCCCGGTCCATGACGGTCAGGCTCAGTTCGCCATTACCGTCTTGCGGAGCCCAGGCGACGCATTGAAAAGGTTCGAATGCGTGGCCGGCAATCAAAAGTGCTTCGTTGATGCGCAACGGAGTGCTCATGGGTCGTCTCTCCTTGTACCCAAACAAATGATGTGCCATCGGGTGGGCTTACCGGTCGGCTGTTTATTAGTAGGGGGGGCGGGTCACACGTAGTAATAATTTTGTTTAAACTTTATTTCATTCACAAAAATTAACCCGCGATTGTGAAAGTTGAATGGACGGTAGTAATTCATTAGGGAAACTCTGAAAAAGACTTCCAGATTTGGTGAAATTGTTGGCGCTGATTGAAAACTCACACACCCTGCCGATTGAAATTTGACCCAGGGCGGATTGCTGATTTCGCAGCAGCAATTTCGGATAAACTTAGCTGCATGCCGAACACATGAGTCGCGGAAGACCTGCTGCATGCCGTCATGCAGCAGGGCATTTCCACAACAACAGTCAAAATTGCTGGTCCTCCTCCGTACCAACCTCGTCCTTGAGCTTACGTTTGAGTGATTTGATCTTCGTCTGAACAATCAAACTGCTGTGTTGCAGGCGGTTCGACTCGTTGCCCGTTTCCGATCAATCATACTTCGGCACAACCCACAATATCTCGACGCTGCCGTCATCCAGGAAGTTGAGCGTCACGGACTAGAAAGTGTCGCGCTCTGGCCCACAGCAGTTTTTCATTGCTTTACATAACTGCCTGGCGCCGGCTCCAGAGGCGGGAATTTGTCATTCCCTATGTGCGCAACCGCTGGTTGGCGCTCGCCGGAGTGTCCCGCCAGCCAGTTGAACCAATCATTCCACCAGCTACCGGGTTGCTGCTCAGCATTCTTGAACCAGGTCTCCGGGTTTTTCGTGACCCGATTATTGGTCCAGTAATGGCGCTTCTGCTTGGCCGGTGGATTGATGACGCCGGCGATATGCCCTGAAGCTCCTAATACAAAACGCTTGGCCCCGGAGAGCAGGTTGGTGCTGGCGTAGGCGCTTTTCCAAGGCACGATGTGATCGTCATGGGTGGCGAGGATGTAAGCGGGAGCGTCAATTGCACGCAAATCAAGCTTGACCCCACAGCACTCCAGCTCGCCTGATTTCAAATCGTTCTGCAGATAGGTGTGGCGCAGATACCAGCAGTACATCGGCCCCGGAAGGTTGGTGCTGTCGTTGTTCCAGAACAGCAGATCAAGCGGGATCGGCTTCTGCCCCTTGAGGTATTTGTCGACGTTGTAGTTCCACCACAGTTCGTTGGGGCGCAGTAGGGAAAAGGTATTGCCCATGTCCTCACCACGAAACAGACCGATGGGACCATTCATGCCACCGATGGTGCGCTCTCGATAGGCCACCAGTTCTTCGTCGACGAATATGTCGATGGGACCGGTATCGAGGTAGTCAAGGAACGTGGTGAACAGGCTCACGCTGGCGATCTCCCTGTCGCCGCGTGCAGCAAGTACTGCCAGCGCCGTGCTCAGCAGGGTGCCGCCGATGCAGAAGCCCACACAATTGAGTCGCTGCTCGCCACTGATATCGCGGGTCACCTGCAAGGCGTCGATTACCCCGTGCTCAATCAGGTCATCCCAGGTGGTGCCGGCGTGTTCCTCGTCAAAGTTGCGCCAGGACATCAGGAATACAGGATGTCCCTGTTCCAGCAGGTGGCGGACCATCGAGTTGTCCGGGCGCAGATCAAGGATGTAGTACTTGTTGATCGACGGAGGTACGACGAATACCGGGTGTCGGTACTGGGTTTCGCTTTGCGGGTAGTACTGAATTAGTTGGAATAGGTGATTCTCAAAGACGATTTCGCCGGGGGTGTTAGCCAGATCGACGCCAACCTTGAAGGCGCCGCTATCACACTGGCGCATTTTGCCTTCGTTCATGTCGCTGGCCAGATGCTGCATACCTGTGAGCAGGCTGGCACCTTGAGTCTCAACCACACGCTGGAGCGCATCAGGGTTACTGACCAGGAAATTGCTTGGCGCACTGGCGGCAATGGCTTGCTCCACCAGATAGCGCAGGCGTTGGCGCGGTTTTTTTTCGTCGATCAGCAGCTTGTCGAGCAGTTTCAGGAGAAAGCTTGCGTTGAGCAGGTAAAACGCAGCGAGGGAGCCGAACAGTGGCGCGCTCCAGTTGCCGCTGGAGAAGCGTCGATCATCGAAGCTGAAGGGTTGGCCGGTCAGCAGTTTTTGGCCGAGTTGGCCCCATTGAACCTGGTAGTCCGCTTGAAGGCTGTCCAGGGTTTCGCGAGGCAACTCGAACCAGGCGCCGTGCTCATGCCCGGAAAACCACGGATTAGTGCTGACCCATAGACGTAATTGTTGCACTGCAAAGGAAGCGATGAACGGAACCTGGCCTGACCAATAGGTTTTGAATGTATGCGCGTTGTTGTCCATAAAGTTCCTTGCCCATACAGATGAGCCGGGCAGAAAAAAAGCCGCGCTTTGCCGGACTCCGGCGTAGCGACGGCAGGAATGCGGGCAGCGTTGTCTGACGCCAATCTGATGCGCGGAACAAGGGTCCCAAGTCCGCGCATGGGCTACTCAGATGCCGTTGGTTAGCGCTCGATAGCCAGGCCGACGCCTTGTCCGCCGCCGATGCACAAAGTGGCCAGCCCCTTCTTGCCGTCGCGACGGATCAGTTCGTGCACCAGCGACACCAGAATCCGTGCCCCCGATGCGCCGATCGGATGGCCAAGGGCGATCGCGCCGCCGTTGACGTTGACTTTGCTGGTGTCCCAACCCATCTCTTTGCCAACCGCCAGCGCCTGGGCGGCGAAGGCTTCATTGGCTTCGATCAGGTCCAGGTCCTCGACGCTCCAGCCGGCCTTTTGCAGGGTCAGGCGTGTAGCCGGGACCGGGCCGATGCCCATGATCGACGGGTCCACACCGGCGCTGGCATAGGCTTTGATCCGTGCCAGTACCGGAAGGCCGAGCGATTGTGCTTTAGCGGCGCTGGCCAGCAACAGCACGGCCGCACCATCGTTGAGGGTCGAAGCGTTGCCGGCGGTCACGCTGCCGTCTTTCTGGAATGCTGGTTTGAGTTTCGCCAAGGCTTGCGCAGTGCTGTCGATACGCGGCTGTTCGTCGGTGTCGAAGACCAGCGGTTCGCCCTTGCGCTGAGGAATCAGGATCGGGGTGATTTCGCTCTGGAAACGCCCGCCCTCAATGGCTGCGGCGGCCTTCTGTTGCGAGGCGGCAGCGAAGGTATCCTGTGCTTCACGAGAGATCTCGTACTTCTGCGCCAGATTCTCGGCGGTGATACCCATGTGATAGTCGTTGAAGGCGTCCCACAGGCCATCCTGGATCATGCTGTCTTGCAGTTGTGCATGGCCCATACGCAGGCCGGTGCGTGCCTTGGGCAGAACATAGGGGGCCAGACTCATATTTTCCTGGCCGCCAGCGATTACCAGTTCCGCGTCGCCGCAACGGATTGCCTGGACGGCGAGATGGACCGCCTTGAGGCCGGAGCCGCAGACCTTGTTCAAGGTCAGGGCAGGGGTGGTGTGTGGCAAACCGGCTTTGATCGCTGTCTGGCGTGCCGGGTTTTGCCCAGCGCCGGCAGTGAGTACCTGGCCGAGGATCACTTCATCAATTTGAGCAGCATCGATACCCGTCTGCTCCAGCAAGCGGCGAATCACTGCGGCACCCAGTTCGGTCGCGGGAATTGCAGACAAAGCACCCTGGAAACTGCCAATGGCGGTACGAGTAGCGGCAACGATTACGACTTCGTTCATGCGTGACCTCATCGAAAAGACAAAATTCGTCGAGCAAACCAGGGCATTCCTGCCCTGATCGGGGTTATTGCATGTTCATGCCGCCGTTTACCGAGAAATCGGCACCGGTGCTGTAGGCAGACTCATCGGAAGCCAGCCAGGCCACGATAGAGGCGATCTCTTCGGGTTGGCCAAGGCGACCGACCGGAGTTGCAGCGATCATGCCTTCGAGAATGTCCGGGCGAATTGCCGCGGTCATGGAGGTCTGGATGTAGCCTGGGGATACGGTATTGACGGTCACGCCCTTGCCGGAGACTTCCCGGGCCAGTGCCATGGTGAAACCATGGATGCCAGCCTTGGCGGCGGAGTAGTTGGTCTGGCCGAACTGGCCACGCTGACCGTTGATCGAGGAGATATTGATGATCCGCCCCCAGCCTTTGGACAACATGCCTTCAATGACCTGCTTGGTGGTGTTGAACAAGCCCGTCAGGTTAGTCCCGATCACGCTGTTCCAGTCTTCCGGGGTGAGCTTGCGAAAAGACGCGTCGCGGGTGATGCCGGCGTTGTTGACCAGCACATCGATCGGGCCGAATTGTTCACGAGCTATCTCGAAAGCCTTGCGGGTTGACTCCCAATCGGTGACGTCACCATAGATGAACTCGAATTCATAACCCGCCTCCAGTTGGCTGGCACGCCAGTCGTTCTTGCGGCTGGAATCAGAGCTGCAGCCGACGATTACCTTGAATCCTTCCTTGTATAGACGTTGGCTGATTGCCGTACCGATACCGCCCATACCACCCGTTACCAAAGCAATGCGACTACGCGATTCCATACATCTACTCCATTTTTTTTTGCGCTGCAGGAGAGAAGATTGTTCGATATCGACGGGCCGTGCGGAAGTGTTTGAAGGTGACGTTCTCCTGTCCATCGGTGCCACACGGGTGTTTTGGCCTGCTGGCAAAAAAATGAGGAGCACCCATACTGGGATCAACTCTTAAAACTCAATGGATAGTTAATATTACTGAAACACTGTTGAAATATGTTCAGCGCATGTCAGTATCGGCTCCGGACAGGATGTTCGGTTCCATTGGTCATTGAGGACGCCATGTATAGAATGAGTTCAGGTTATGCCAGCATGCTGGCGAATACGTTTTTGGCCCAAGGACTGGACCTTGCCGGTTTGTGCCAGGAGGCGGGACTGGATGTCGAGTTCGTGGGTAAACCAGGAGCATTCTGCGAGCGAAGCGTTATCTATCGTCTTTGGGACCTGGCTGCTCAGGCTTCGGATGATCTGAATATCGGTTTGAAAGCCTACGGGGAATTCCATCCCAGTAGTTTTCAGATCGTGGGCTACACGATGATGTCCAGTTCGAATCTGAAAAGGGCGCTTGAACGTCTGGTTCGTTTCAGCCCGTTGATTGGTACCGGATTCAGCCTTTTCCTTGTCCAGGAGCAGCAGCATTACCGATTGGCCAGTCTCGATCATCAGCAACATGGCTCGGTCAAACCCCGGCAATACACGGATGCAGCCTTGGCTTCGCTGCTGGGTTTCTGCCATTGGCTGGCAGGTGGCAAGTCACCGCAACCGTTGAGTGTGGAGTTCACTTATCCCGAACCTGAAGACACGTCGGAGCATCAGCGGCTTTTTGGCTGTCCGCTGAGTTTCGGGGCGGCATATGACAGCATCTTGTTCGATGGCCAGGAGCTTCTGAGTCCGTTGAGCATGGCCAACGAGGCGTTGGCCACACTCCATGACAGTTTTGCCGAGGCTCAATTGGACCTGTTGTCCGGTTACTTTATCGTTGGCAGGATTCGCGCGCTGATTACCGAGCGCTTGAGCCAGGGGCAAGGCCAAGGGCAATGTGATATGGAATCGATTGCGGCGGCACTGAATATCAGCAAGCGAACGCTTCAACGAGGCCTTGAGAAGGATGGCACGCAATTCAAGGACGTCCTGAACGATGTGCGCCGGCAGATGGCTGACTTCTATTTGCGCCATTCTCATTTCAACATGAAGCATGTGACTTCCCTGCTCGGCTTCCATGATCACAGCAGCTTCCATAAGGCATGCATCCGTTGGTTCGGTATGACCCCCGGTCAGTATCGAACCGACGAGTTGTCGCCTGTGGTCGAAAAAGTCGCGCGGGTCCGATCCATGAACCCCATCGGTCTGTACAGAGATCATAAGGTCGCAGGCTTCGCCGAACGGATGCACCGCTAATCCCTTGTGAAGTGTCATTGAGGCTTGGGACCTGTTGTACCTTTGCTCGCTTTGCGCTTCGGGGCTTTAACTACGATGGCGGGAGCGGGCAGTGGTGTGATCTGCGGCGACGGAGATGGCTCCGAAGGGGTCTCCTGCGGGATGACAACTGTTTCACTGGGTGGTTGGGTCAGGCTGAAGCCCGGCAGGGGGACTTCGAGCAACGCGTGCAGTTCACACCAGAATTCGCCTTCAGCTCCAACGGTCGCTAGCAGTTCAGGCATCAATTGCCCAACGGCTGTCAGGACCTGTTGGCGTTCCTTTGCCTCAGGTAGCAACAAGGGCAGGCTGCGCAAGCTTTCTTGCGGGTGGGCGAAAACCAGCAGGTTCTGCAATCGGATGGCTTCGCGCAGGGCAGTGGGCTCATTGCTGTAGTCCTGGACCAGCAGGTGCACCTGCTGGACCAGCTTCTCGATGCTTTCCTTGCCCGCCTTGTCGCTGTCGCGGCCCAGCAAAAACAGAATCCGCACCAATGCTTCCAGGGGGCCGCCATGAGGCAGCGCATCCTGCAGGCGTTCGATCAGGGCCTGGTCCAGCTGGTCGGCATGTGCCTGGAGATTTCGCACAGGCTTGTTGCTGGTGAGGGCACTCAGTGCGCCGTAAATACCGTAAAAACACAGCTCCTGAGTGGCGTCACGCACATCGCGATAAGCATTCAGGGCGTCTTGCATCTGGTTGGAAAACAACGCTTGCCAGGCCAGCAACGGGTTGTCTTTGCGTGCAGGATGACGATCACTGCTCACTTGGGAGGCGGTCCCGGCTAACCACCACAGCGCCGGATTCAGGCTGCTCCATAGCACTTGCTGCTGATTAAAGGGGTGCGTCCTGCGTATCAATTCGGCAATGGGCTCGTTGACTATCTGACGCAGCCACGGACGTATGAACCCGTCGTAAAACGCGCTGTTGATTTCAGAGGCGCGCTCCACCAGAGAGAATTCGCGATCGTCATCACGGGCCGGCTCGACGTCATCATGGATATCGGCGATTCGCCTTGATTCGAAGCGCACTCGGTATTGCATGTCATCGCTACCTGAGGAGGTTGGCAGATCGTCAATCAGCATTTCATACAGTCCCGCCGGCAGCGCCTTGATGGTTTCGACCGCGCCGAGCATCCCACGGTGTTCGCGCCGCGCCACTTTGCCGGAAACAAAAATACCTAGATGGCCGATGCTGGCGTGCCGCAGGTAGACGATGGTACGTCCTGCGTCATGCAAAGCGAGATCGCTGGGATAGGCATCGGCGATCCAGTTCATTGCCTGCTGCGGGGGGGTGATGTTGTCTCCGTAGGAGCAAAATACCACCACCGGTGCTTCGATACGTTTCAGGTCAATGCCGGTGCTCTTGCGGCCGAGTCCGCCGGACAACTGGTTGCCGATGAAAAGCTGATCGACAATCATCTCGATCTCTTCGCCATTAAGCAGGGTCGGGCTGCCCCACCAGCGTTCGAAGTCGAGGAAGCGCGCAGCCTCGCTGTCGACCTGGCTGAATAACTGGTAGTACTTGCCCCAATAGGTGTTGGCCGGGTCCAGGTTTTCGAAATTGCTGACCAGCCAGGTACCGTCGAAACGGTCATTGCCCAGGTCGCTGCCCAGGCGAGCCATCCAGCCGCCACCCAGCAGGCCACCGGTATAGCGCATCGGATTGCGTCCATTGACACCGGCCCAGTATGACAAGGGGGCACCATTGATAATGATCAATCCCGGCAGTTCCGGTCGTTTTGCCGCCAGTCCCATCAAGGCCCAGCCGGCCTGGCAGTTACCGACGATGATCGGCTTGCTGCTGGTCGGGTGAAGGGCGCTGACGACTTCGATGAACCGGGCCTGGGCTTCGACGATATCGGCCAGGGTTTGTCCAGGCTGTGGTGAGTGACTGAAAGAGATGAAATAGGTGGGGTGGCCGGCTCTGAGGCTTTCACCTAATACCGAATCCTGTTTGAAGCCGCCGATTCCGGAGCCGTGGCCGCCGCGTGGGTCAATGATGATCACCGGCTGGCCGTTGCTGTCGATTCTTTGCTCTGGTCCGGGGAGGATTTGCAGCAGTGAATAGTTGACCGGTCGTGGGAGGTCGGAGCCGGCGATCAGGGTTTCATGATCGAACTTGAGCAGCAGTGGATACCCGGCGCGTTCATGGGCCAGCGTATTGTCGCCGCGCTGGCGCAGGGTGTCCCAGAACAGCAGGCTGCGTTGGCCGAGGTCGGTGAAGTATTCCTGCCAGTCAGTGGGCGTGGGTTGTCTGAGTTGACCCCGCTTCAGGGGCGCGAGAGTTTTTTCCTGGCGCTGGCGCAAAGCATCAAGGACGTTCAGGGTGTTGAGGTGCTGCAGATGACTCAGGTGTTCGAACAGGCCGCGTTGAGAGGAGGCTTTTTCATATTGCGATGCAATAATATCTTCCTGGCCCATGGTGATCTCCTGGCGTTATGCATGAGAAGCAGTTGCCTGCGCCTCTTTAATAAAGAGGGCTTGGCTGGCTGTTCGATGTTAGGAGTCTATAGCGAATAGAGGCAGGAGAAGAAATATTTTTGTGCACCGCACAAAAAATTATTGCTAAACGGATTTGTGCGCTGCAATATTAAGGCTAACGCGATGACCGGCAGGATCGCTATCGCGTCCTCAGGCCCATGTCGGCTTTTCAGAATCAGGAGATTCAAGCATGTCTTTTTTTAACTCGGAAAAATTGCAAGACGCTCAGAAAGCCAACCTAGACCTCCTGCAGCAAATCAGCGGCAAAATCTTCTCCAGTGTTGAACAGTTCAGCCAATTGCAGTTCAAGACATTGCAGGCCTCCACCGAGGAGCAGTTCGACGGCTTTCGCAAGCTGCTGGCAGTCCGTGATCTACAAGGACTCGCTGAGCTCCAGACTTCTTTCACCCAGCCAAATGTGCAAGCCGAACGCCTGGCTGAGTTCAATCGCCAAGTGCAAGCGTTGATTGTCGGCACTCACTCGGAAATCGCCAAACTGACCTCGCGTCAGGTCGAGGTGGGCACCCAGCAGGTGCAAGAGTTCGTTGAAGTGATCAGCAAGAATGCACCGGCTGGCTCCGAGCCTGTTGTGGCCGCGTTCAAGTCGTCGCTGGCGAATGCCGGTACCGTTTTTGAAAGCGCACAGAACGCCGTAAAACAGGCTGCTGACGTTGCCCAGAGCGGTTTTGACGCAGCGACCGCCGCAGCCGGCAAAACCGCTCCTGGTGCCAAGGCTACAAGCGGTAACAAGTAAGTCACATTAGAGCGGTTACACTGATGGCGATGGGTTTACTCCCCATCGCCATTTTTTTTCGGCCCGCCACCGGCACCTGGCTTGCCTGGTGGCATGCCGCCGAACAGGCCGAAGAGGTTCTGAGTGTTCAGGTAGAGGTTTTTTGACTGGTCGACATACTGGCGCATCAAATCCTGCATGACCGGTGCTTGCTGGTGCATGAACTTGCTCCAGGCTTCAGAGGACTGAGCGCCGGTCTGGGACTGGATGTCGATGACCGTCTGGATGCTTTTATCCAGGTAGCTGCCGAGGACACTCTGGTAGGGACCGTAGAACTGGATAATCCCCATGAGCATCTCACTGGAGAATATCGGCTCACCGCCACTTTCGGCTTCCAGAATGACCTGCAGCAAAATACTTCGGGTCAGATCCTCGCCAGTCTTGGCGTCGACCACCTCGAACGGGATTTTATCGACGACCAATTGGCGTATATCCGCAAGGGTCAAATGACTGCTGGTGTGCGTGTCATACAGACGGCGATTCGGGTACTTCTTGATCAGATGGGTGGTGTTCCGACTGTTATCTGTCATGCGGGGCTACTCACAGCAAGCCTGATTTGCAGGCATCTTATCTTACTCTGACCACTGCCACTCCAATGCGTCGCCTCACGCGGCACGCGCTGGGTGGTCAGCGTAAGAACTTTCTTCATCTTTTTAGTGCTGAGCTTGCGAGGCTGGCCACTTCTAGGCAGGTTCGTTCAATCCCTCAAGACCCGCCTCCGGATAGCGCTTTCGCCATTTGAACACCACAGGTTCTGAGATCTGGGCTGATTGCTGATGTCTCTGGGCGTTAATCCAACACCCTGTGCACCTGTTCCTGCGTTGGCGAAGCAAAACTGAGCAAACAGGGCGCGCTTCTGTGATCGCCACATAGGTTAGCGTGGGGGGAGGGTGATGTCTGGCCAAACACCATCGCCTTCGTTCGTCCTTTCGGTCGCGGTAGGAATGGCACCCCCAGCACAGGCGACATCCCGATCGACGGTGACTTTACGCACTTTGAGTTGCCGCTCAGCGTGACTATGCTCAGGACCAATCGCCAGTAGTCTTTTTTGTGGGGATGCGCCATGGGACAAAACCCCTGGTTTCGAAAGAAGCCAGGGGTTTTGTGTTTTTGGAGTTTGAATTTCGGCAAATAAGAGACAAGAGCATCTACCGTACAAGCGGTAATCAAGCCAATCCGGCTGTTAGACTGCTCAAACTCTTCGAACGGAATCGACATCATGCTCCATCCTCCCGCCAGCTTTCGCGGCGCAGCCAAGCTCATCGCGGCTGTGTCGATAGTTGCCATGTCATCACTGGCCCTCGCATCCGCCCCTGCAACTTTTCCCGACGCTGAAGCCAGTGATCCGGCCAAACTCGGCTGGATGGCAGGTTCGCCACCCCCCGCTGATCGCACCGTGCGTTTTGAAGACGGCAGCTATTTCCAGTTTCCGGCAATGCGCTGGAGCGTTTCGAATTTCCGGCAACTGATGCCGACGATCAACGTTTCACGCGGCCTGGGTGCTCCGGTTCCACTGGAGATAGCACTACGCAAAGATATCGACGGGATCAGTTTTGTCCCCCTTGGCGCCAAGGCGCCGATGACCTGGGAGCAATCCCACGCGGCCACTTACACCGATGGCATTGTGGTGATGCACCGCGGGAAAGTTGTCTACGAACGTTACTTCGGCGTGTTGAAGCCGGACGGCCAGCACGCCGCGATGTCTGTGACCAAGTCTGTGATCGGCACGCTGGGCGCCATGTTGGTGGCGCAGGGGCGCATCGATACTGACAAGCGGGTTGCCGAATATGTGCCGGAGCTGACGGATTCTGCGTTTGGGAGTGCGACAGTGCGGCAGGTACTCGACATGACCACGGGCCTCAAATACAGCGAAGACTACGCGAATCCGGATGCCGAAGTCTGGGCCCATGCCAAGGCAGGTAACCCGTTGCCCAAACCCAAGGGTTATGACGGCCCTCGCAGTTACTACGAGTTTTTGCAGACGGTGCAACCGCAAGGTGAGCACGGCAAAGCGTTTGCCTACAAGACCGTCAACACCGACGTGTTGGGCTGGGTCATTGCCCGTGCTACCGGTCGCAATGTTGCACAACTGCTGTCGGAGAACATCTGGAGCCGGTTGGGTGCCGAACAGGACGCCTATTTCACCGTGGACTCCATCGGCACGCCGTTTGCCGGTGGTGGCCTGAATACGGGGTTGCGGGATCTGGCTCGTTTTGGCGAGATGCTGCGTAACGGCGGTCGGTTCAACGGTCAGCAGATCGTGCCGCAGGCAGTGATCGACGATATCCGTGGCGGCGGTGATAAACAGGCTTTCGCCAAGGCGGGATACACATTGCTCAAAGACTGGAGTTACCGGTCGATGTGGTGGGTGACGGGCAAGGAGGGCGGGGCGTTCATGGCGCGTGGGGTCCATGGGCAGCGTATCTATGTCGACCCGAAGGCCGAAATGGTCATCGTCCGCTACGCATCCCATCCGGTGGCCAGCAACTCGGCCAATGATCCCGTCACTTTGCCGGCGTTTGATGCACTGGCTGAATTTCTGAACAGGAAGGAACACCCATGATCACCACCACAACCCACTCCATTGAGGGTCGGCAAATTACCGCCTATCTGGATATCGTCAGCGCCGAGTCGGTGCAAGGGATCAACGTTGTCCGCGACGTGTTTGCCGGGATGCGCGACTTTTTCGGTGGGCGCTCCCAGACTCTGGAGCGAGCGTTGAAGGAAGCACGCATTCAGGCCACCGAAGAGATCAAGGAGCGGGCGCAGGCGCTTCAGGCGGACGCGGTAGTCGGGCTTGATTATGAGATCAGCATGCCGGCCGGCAAGGGTGGGATGGTCGTGGTGTTTGTGACGGGGACTGCGGTCAAGTTGCGGTGAAAGGTGAGAAGCCATTCGTCGGTCACGGGGAAATCCGAACGGCAGGTCCGTTAGTGACCGGCTAGTCTCAAAAACCTTGGCGATCGATATTTCTCCAGGCAAAGGGCTTGCCGATGTCGATCGCGCGTGTTGAAAGGGGTGAAGAGATGGCTGATCCGTATATCGAGGACGATGGCGCAGAATTTCCGATCAACAATTCCGTGCGGTGTGGTCAGACCCAGTATGTGGCCAGTTTCGGCGAGGACCAGACTGAGGTCGACAAGATCAAGACCAGGGCGTGCCGGGCATTGAAGGGCAAATTTTTACCCAAGGTGACAGCGCCGGTCAGGAAGTAACCGAACGTTAGGCAGACCCCGTTATAGAGCGGGTTTTTTCATGTCTGAAAAGTTTTATGACAATTTTTTAAAGATGCTGATCTTTCACAAACTTTTCACAGATCCCTCCGTAATCTCGACTCATCCGTTAGAAAGCAACACCTGGCCCGTTTCCCCAGCGGGCTTTTTTTTGTCCGTCATAAAACCTTTTTCAAAAATGCTGTCCAACCGTCGCCAATCGCGAAGTTGGACCGGCGTGCTGGACTTTATCCGCGCAAAAGCATTCAATCTCGCCCCCTTTTTGTGTACCCCTATTTTTTGAGGTTTTTGTCATGCGTTTAACACTGCCTGCTCTGGTTCTGGGGCTTCTGGTTGCTCAAGGTGCAATGGCTGGTGACGGCACTGCCGCGCTGGGCGGTGGCTTGGGCGGCGCGTTGGGTAACGTGGTCGGCCAGAAAATGGGCGGCAGCACTGGCGCAGCGATTGGTGCGGGCGTGGCTGGCGCGGCGGGCAGCGCAGTTGCCGCCAAAAAAGGTCATCGCACCAGCGCTGCTATCGGTGGCGGTGTCGGCGCGGCCGGTGGTTCGGTGATCGGCAATAGCCTTGGCGGCAAGTCCGGTGCCACTATCGGTGCAGGCCTGGGCGGTGCATTGGGTGGCGGCGTAGGCAGCAACCTGGCCAATGGTCACAAGCGTCACTGATCCTGATTGAGCATTTAAAAGAGCCCGGCCATCGTGACTTATACCCTAAAGGTACATAGTTCTGAGAGCGGGGCCCAAAGGTCTAGCAGATGTCGGCTTTCGAGCATCATATCCTTTCGATGTAGAAATACATCGTAAGACATCGCTACTCCTGAGCGCCGATGGCAACGTCGGCGCTTTTTTATGCATGGTCCACATTCCTAGTCATAGCCCTGACCCCTACTTGGGGTTGTGCCGAGATATGGCAAAAATTAGGACATTCGCTCTATAACACAATGAATTACAAGGTAATTTTTAGATTATTACTTTCTGCTCACCCGCCGTTTGGCTAGATGTCTACTTCAGCGCCAAGGCCAGGCCGGGGTCCATGGCTTACTATAATTTAGTGTAGGGGGACCGTCGGAGGTGGCGCTATGCGTATCTTCAAGCAACTCCTGCTCTTGGTCGCGGGGCTTCTGGCAAGCAGCCTCTCCCTGGAGGCAATCAGCGGTGGCGGCCTCGGTCAAAATCCTCACCCGGCCGTTCTGGTCAGTGGGCAGCCACAGCAATGCGGGCAATTCCACCATTTCCACGGGGGCCCGTTTCATATGGAAAACCGGCATTTCGTGCCAATGCACAACCGGCATTTCGTACCAATGCACAATCGGCATTTCGTGCCAATGCACAACCGGCATTTCGTACCAATGGATAACCGGCACTTCATACCGATCCACCGGATGAACAGCTTCGAGGTGATCAGAGGGTCCGGGTTCAGCGATCAGCCCTTCGGTTCCAGGCACGTTCACTTTGTGCGCCAGTTCGATCCGCGGACGGGGCAGTTTCTGATTCGGGAATTTGTCTGGTGAAGCATGCCGCTCCAGAGAACTGAGCAGCAACAACTCACACCATCCGTTCCTGGCGCAATACCTCACCCATGGCTTGCAACGCCCAGGTCAGGTGCTGGCGCCCATCCGCTGGGCATTGGGCAATAACAAATTTCGACCATTTAGCGCTCAGATTTTGATTACATACGAAGCTGGATCACGGTATAGCTTTCGCAATGGCCAGACAAAAAAATACCCCTCGGAGAGGGGTATTGAAGCAGGAATGTTAATAAGCCCATTAACTATGTATTCCCAAGCGTGGGGAATAACTTGATGCCGGGCTTTTTCATATATGAACGTTTCACGCCGCAGCAGCTCAAATCTTCCAAACCCCTGAAAAATGTGAGGCGTGCCATGAACCCAAAAACCAACGGCAAGAAAACCGCAAGCCTGAGTGCTCGACGATTGATGTTGCCTGCGATTATTTTTGGATGGCTGGTCTCTCAGGCGGCGCTGGCGGGAGGTAATGGAGATGCCGCCGTGGGCGGTGGTCTTGGTGGGGTGTTGGGCAATGTTGTCGGTGGCCAGGTGGGTGGCAGCACGGGGGCAGCGATTGGCGCGGGTGTCGGCGGAGCGGCCGGTAGCGCCATTGCCGCACCCAAGCACAGTCGCACCGAGGCGGCGGTAGGCGGTGGTTTGGGCGCGGCGGGTGGATCGGTGGTCGGCAACAGTCTTGGCGGTTCGACCGGATCGGCCATCGGTGCCGGTCTTGGCGGTGCAGCCGGCGGTGCGGTCGGCAATGATCTGGGGAGTGACAGCGGTCATTCCCATTCCGGTAACGGTTATAAACACTCGAACAAGCACCACAAAAAGCATCACTAGTTGAGCGAGGCATCCCATGACTGCGAAAAGCGAAGGCAAGGAAGAAAAGGGCCCGAGCGGACTGCCATCTATCAACGATCCCGGCAATGAAGATCCGGGATCGCTGATGGATGATGCGACAGTGCCGCTAAATGACGCTGATGATGCGGGCGATGTGGGGAATATCGAGTTTGAAGATGAGGAAGAGGACGAAGATTGATCGAGTCGTGTTGGTGGATTGACCGGTTGTCTAGCTGATCGAGCGTGTCCATCGCCCGGTCCTCGATATGTAGTGGTCTGAGTCTGCGTGATGTAAGTATTGGTTTGGAGGTTTTGGAGAGGGCACATTGGGCTCACCCTCATCAACCTTTGCCTCACCCACCCCATCTGGCGCCGAGCCCCCTGCCTTGTTCGCCAGTGGACAGTTCCCGCTCAACCTCATCGGATCCACCCACCCCGTCGGGTTCCGGGTGTACCGATACGGGTTCAACCCTCCGGCCAACTTGACCGGATCCGGTGTCAGATAACGACCGATGTCCGGATGGTAGTAGCGATGCCGGTTGTAGTGCAGGCCGGTCTCAGAGTCAAAGTATTGCCCCGGAAACCGTAGCGGCTGTTCGAGTCGTTCGCCGTCGCCGTGGTTCACTTCGCGGAGTTTGCCGTGGGCGGTGTATTTGGCCGACCAGACGATGGCGCCGCCGTAGCTGGTCAGTTCCTGCGGGGTGCCGAGGTGGTCGAGTTGGTAGTAGAACGGGCAGGTGTCTGCCCGGCCTTTGCCGTCGAGTAGCGCCAGCGGGCGAAAACTGCCGGGTTCGTAGACGTAGCTGCGGTAGTGCCGGGGGCCGCTTTCGGCGATGAGTTGGTCGCCTTGCCAGAAGAATTGCGTGGTCTGGCCATCGACGGTTTTGCCGATGCGCCGGCCGAAGGCGTCGTAGCGATAGCTGACACTTTTACCGTCCGGGGTGCTGATGCCGATCAGGCGGTGCTGGCTGTCGTAGGTGTATTCGGTGATTTTGCTCGGCATACCGCGGCGTTCGCGAATCAGGTTGCCGAAGGCGTCGTAGTCGTAGTGGCTGTCGTAACGGCGGCGCAGACGGTTGCCCTGGAGCACGCACGGGCCGGGGCGGTCGTGGATCAGCAGGTTGCCGGCCGGGTCGTGGGTGAAGTTCTCCGCGAACTGGTCGCGGGCGTGGCGTACGCCGGTCAGGCGGTCGAGTGCATCGTATTGATAGTGGCGTTGACCGTGACGGCTGTCGGCAATCTGCAGGAGATTGCCCTTGGCGCTGTAGGCATACTCGCGGCGGTAAAGCGGTCGTTGCTTTTGGCTGACGGCATGGGCCTGCAAACGGCCCTGCTCGTCGTAGGCATAATCGCTGAGCAGTAGGCCCTGTTGGCGTTGCTGTTCGCGCCCGCCGACAAAACGATGGCTGGTCAGGCGCGTACCGTTGAGGTCGATGGCAGTCAGGGCACCGCCCCGGGCATGGTGGTAATCGAGCACGCAGCCGTCCGGCAGGCGCAGGCGCTTGAGCCGACCGCAGAGGTCGTATCCGTAACGCAGGGTGCTCCAGCCCTGATGCTCGGTGATCAGCCGGTCCTGGGGGTCGTATTCGAACTCCAGCGGATGGTCCTGGCCGTCATCGACGCTGACCAGCCGCCCGAGGCTGTCGTAGCGGTACTCGACCTCGATCCCGTCGGGCAGGGTCTTGAGCAATAAACGTCCGGCGCTGTCGCGTTGGTACAGCGTGACAAGTTGCGAACCGTCGTTGCCAAACTCGGTTTTCTCCAATAACTGGCCATTGCCGTCATAGGCATACGCGGTACGACGGCCATCGAAGCCGGTTTCCTGTCGGATCAATCCGCCTGGCGTGTAGTCCAGCCGGTAGGTATCGCCGACCTCGTTTTCGATTTCGGTGAGCAACAATTGCGCATGGTCATAGCGGTACTTCAGCGCGCGGCCTTCGGGGTTGATCCGGCGGCTGACCAAGGGCAGGTCGTCGGCGTATTCGTAACGGGTCACCCGTCCCAGTTCGTCGGTTTCGGCGGTGACCTGGCCGTTCGCGTTGTAGCGATAGGCGCGGTGGGCGCCGGTGGGCAGCGTGGTCCGGGTCAGTCGGCCCACCGCGTTCCACTTATAACCGGTGATGGCACCGTGTTCGTCCTGCCGGGTAATGCGCCGGCCGAAGGCATCGTAGGAAAAAGTGCGCTGAGCACCGTCCGGCAGGGTCTCCTCCAGCAATTGCCCCAAGGCGTTCCAGACAAACCGGTGACCGCTCTGATCGGGGAAACGGATCGTCAGCAAACGCCCCTGCGGGTCGTAGAAATAGCGGGTGATCTGCCCGTCTGGATCGGTGATGGCAGTGATGTCGCCCTGGGCATTGCGCTGGTAGGTCCACGTCGCCTGACCCTGGGTACGGGTGTGCAGCAAACCGTGGCGATACTCGCAGGACGTGGGCGCCGCATCCGGCGCAAACAGCGCGATCAGCCGACCGACTTCGTCATAATGGTATTCGGTGATGGCGCCGAGGGCGTCCTGCTCGGCGATCAGACGGCCCCGATCGTCATAAGCCTTGTGCTGCTCACCGCCGTCTAGCCCAACCTGGCGCACCAGTCGCGCGCGGTCGTCATGAACGTAAACCTCATCGCTACCGTCGGCGTTGTTCACCGTCACGCAGCCTTGATCGTCCCAGACGTAATGCGCCTCCATCTGCGCAAACGAAGCCCAGTGACGAATGCAGCGGGCGGCTTTGCCGGAGCGTTCCCACGCCCAGAAAAAACTCGCGCCGCCGGCCAGTTGCCGTTGCAGGATGACGTGTTGCTCGTCGTAGTCGTAGCGCTCGCTTTCACCCGCCGCGTTGGTTGCCTCGATCAAACGCTGGCGGGCGTCGTAGCGGTAGCTGGCCAGTGTCTGCTCGGTGCGCCAGGTGGACGCCTCGGGGTCGCTACGCTGAAACACCTGATAGTCGATGGCCACCAGGTGCTTGAGCTCGTAACGCAGCAACAAGGCGCGGTCGGCGCCATTGTCCAGGCGCTGAATCCGGTCAAAGTGGTCCCGCTGCACCGTCAGGCGGTTGCCGTAGGCGTCGCTGATCGCGCTGAGCCGGCCGTTATGAAAGTGGTAGAACAGCGCGCGGTCGCCGGCCAGGGCGAGGATCAGTTCGTCCGGCTCCTCGCCGAGGTAAATCGCCGCCCGCGAGAGGTTGTTGTGGATCATCGGGCGCTCCGCCGTCGGCCGTGGAAAGGACGTGCGGCGGTTTTCGGGGTCGATCCACAGCACCCGCTCGCCGTGGAGTTCCAGGTGCTGGGACAGCGAATGGCTCCAGCCAAAACCGAGGCCGCTGTCGAGCTCGACGGCACTGGTGCGATAGACGCGGCTGAAGTCGAACGGCAAGATCCCGTCGAGGGTGCCGTCGGTGAGTGTCAGCAGTTTTTCGCCGGTTACCATCGACACCGAGCAGTTGTGGGTGGCAGTGCGCTCGACGGTGTCGGCGCTGTCGCCGTTGGGGTTTTTCGCCTGTCTGGACGCGTCGTCATGGTGTTCATGCTTGCCGGAGCGAAGTGTCAGAGGGCCGCTGACGGGGCATGCCAATACCTTTTGGGGATCGAACATCTGCAGTCTTTCGCTTGGCGGAATGTGGAGCGCAAAACTCTGCGGGGGATCGGCAAGGAAAGAAGTCGGGAAAGGTGGCGCTTGCTGTAGGGCGATTCGCTAAATCACGAAGGGCCATTCGGCGTCGATCGGGATTTCCTCGTTGCTCTAAGCCGGCGGCGCTCGCTATGCTGCTGAACCCTTTAATCCATTCGGGCATCGGCTGTACCTGAGCTGCCCGGGATGCCTTGGAAAACGGATCAGATGCAATGAATGCACCACTGAAAGCATTCGGCCCGATCAAGGCCGTGATTTTCGATATGGACGGCTTGTTGCTGGACACAGAGGGCATCTACACCGAAGTCACGTCCATCATTGCCGCGCGTTACGGCCGGACGTTCGACTGGAGCATCAAACAAAACATCATTGGCCGGGGCGCGGGCGATCTGGCGCGCTATGTGGTTGAGGCGCTGGACTTGCCGATTACCGCCGAAGAGTTCCTGGTGATCCGCGATCCGCTGATGCGCGAGCGTTTTCCTACAGCGCAAGCGATGCCCGGCGCACAGGAACTGGTACGGCATCTGAAGGCCAACAACATTCCCATTGCCGTCGGCACCAGTTCTTCGAGCCAGTCGCTCGGCCAGAAAACTACCCTGCATCGCGACTGGTTCGCCTTGTTCGACTTCATCGTCACCGCCGATGACCCCGAGGTGGGCGCGGCTAAACCGGCACCGGATATTTTCCTGGCGGCGGCGCGGCGTCTGGGCGTTGCGCCCGGGGATTGCCTGGTGTTCGAGGATTCGCCCTTTGGTGTCACCGCGGCGAAAGCGGCGGGGATGACGGCGATTGCGATTCCGGATGCGGCAATGGCCGACGTCAGGTACGCACACGCCGATGGCATTCTTCGTACGTTGAAGGCGTTTGTGCCGAGTGCTTTTGGTTTGCCGGCGCTGGAATGGGCCTAGCTAAAAAGACGGGTCGACACTGGCAAATGTGGGAGCGAGCCTGCTCGCGAAAGCGGTGTTTCAGACAACATCAACGTGTCTGATACTCCCTCTTCGCGAGCAGGCTCGCTCCCACGGTTATTGCAGTTGGCTGACACGCATCAGGCGCCGAATCCACCGTCGATGGTCAGGCTGGCTCCCGTGATGTAGCCGGCTTCAGGGCTGACGAGGTAGGCGACGAAGCTGGCGATCTCTTCGGCCTTACCGTAACGGCCAACGGCCATCAATGGGATCAGGCTTTCCGCAAAGTCACCGTTGGCCGGGTTCATGTCGGTGTCGACCGGGCCGGGTTGCACGTTATTGATGGTGATGCCTTGCGGGCCGAGATCACGGGCCAGGCCTTTGGTCAGGCCGACCAGTGCCGACTTGCTCATGGCGTACGGGCCACCACCGGCGAAGGGCATGCGATCGGCGTTGGTGCTGCCGATGTTGATGATGCGTCCGCCTTCGGTCATGTGTTTGGCGGCGGCCTGGGTGGCGATGAATACGCTGCGCACGTTGATGGCCAGGGTCTGGTCGAAGTCCTCCAGTTTGAACTCAGCCAGCGGTGCGACGGCCAATACACCTGCATTGTTGACCAGGATATCCAGGCGACCGAAGGCTTCTACCGTGGCGGATACGGCACCGCGGATGGCGTCGGCGTCGGCGCTGTCGGCCTTGATGGCCAGGGCCTTGCCGCCCTTGGCGGTGATGCTGTCTTGCAGTTCTTCGGCCTTGGCCGTGGAGCTGACATAAGTGAAGGCAACAGTCGCGCCTTCAGCAGCCAGGCGCTTGACGATGGCTGCGCCGATGCCGCGGGAACCACCTTGAATCAATGCCACTTTGCCGCTGAGGTTCTGAGTAGTCATGTCGATCTCCAAGTCCCGAGGCGAGATGTCCCGGTTGATGGAGCCTAGTATCGATTCAGGATTACCTGCTGTGTAGACCATAATTGCGATAGTCTGTGTAAACCAAAAGTTTATAGTGGCGCCTATGGAAACCTTCAGCAGTATCGAATGCTTTGTGCGCAGCGCCGAGGTCGGCAGCTTTGCCGAAGCCGCGCGGCGCCTGAGCCTGACACCGGCGGCGGTGGGCAAGAGCGTCGCCAAGCTCGAGGCGCGTTTGGGCGTCAGACTGTTCCAGCGCAGCACTCGCAGCCTGACCCTGACGGAAGCCGGTCAGTTGTTTCTCGGAGAAGTCAGCGGCAGCCTGCACACGATCCAGAATGCCGTGGCCAATCTTGCCAGCGCCGGAGGGCAGCCGGCGGGCACCTTGAAAGTCAGCATGGGGACGGTATTCGGCTGCTTGTACATTGTGCCGATGCTCGGCGAGTTTCTGCGGCGATTCCCGGCGATCAACCCGGACTGGCATTTCGACAACCGCCAGGTCGATCTGATCGGGCAGGGTTTCGACGCGGCAATCGGCGGTGGCTTCGAATTACCCCAGGGCGTGGTGGCACGCCGGCTGAGTCCGGCGCATCGGGTGTTGGTGGCGACGCAGGACTACCTGGAGACACATGCGACGATCAGCGAGCCGGATGACCTCAAGCACCATGACGGGATTCTGATCCGCTCGCCGCAAACCGGTCGGGTGCGCTCCTGGCAGTTGACTCATCGCAATCAGCAACACAGCCCGTTGACGCTCAAGGCGCGGATGACCATGAGCGATTCCGAGGCCGCCTGCGCCACGGCCGCGCAAGGTCTGGGCATTGCGCTGGTGAGCATGCCGTTTGCCGCGGGCTATCTGGAGTCGAGCAGGTTGCAGCGGGTGTTACCGGACTGGTACATCGATGACGGCTACACCTCCATCTATTACGCCGAACACAAACTGCTGCCGGGTAAGACCCGGGCGTTTGTCGAATTCGTCATTGAGCAGTTTGCCGAGCGGGGGTTGGGGCAGAGGTTTAGTGCGGTTTGAGGCAGGCTCAAGACCGAGGCGCTGCATTCGCGAGCAAGCCCGCTCCCACATTTGATCTGTTGTGAACACAGTATCTGTATTCAACGGAGATCCAGTGTGGGAGCGGGCTTGCTCGCGAAGGGGGCACCGCGGTCTACCGGGCGAACCGCGCCGGCCAGCCAATGATGTTTTTCGGCCGTGGCGTCGCATAAGTCCGCACTTTCGACGTCGACAACCCCAGTCGCACCATGGCCTCGGCAATGGTCACCGCCGCCGTCACCCCATCCACCACCGGTACCCCGGTACGCCGGCGAATCTGCTCGTCCAGCCCGGCCATGCCGCCACAGCCCAGGCAAATCACTTCGGCTTTGTCCTGGGTCACCGCCAGTTCGGCCTGATGCACGATAGCCTCCAGTGCGCGCTGCGGTTCGTGCTCCAGTTCCAGCACGGCCAAACCACTGGCCCGTACCGAGGCGCAACGGTCCCAGAGGCCGGAGAGCTTGAGGCGATCTTCGATCAGCGGCACGGTGCGGTCGAGGGTGGTGACCACGGAATAGGCGTGACCGAGAAACATCGCCGTGCTGGCGGCGGCATCGGTGATGTCCACCACCGGCACATTGAGCAGTTCCTGCAAGCCTTCACGGCCGTGCTCGCCGTAGCCGGCCTGGATCACGGCGTCGTATGGCTGGTCATAGGACATTACCCGGTCCATGACCGCGATGGCTGCCAGGTAACTCTCGAAATTGCCTTCGATGGAGTCGGCGCCGAAGTGCGGGGTGAGGCCGACGATTTCCGTGCCGGGCGACGCGACGGCCTGCGCCGAGCGGGCGATGGCCTGGGTGATGGATTCGGTGGTGTTGACGTTGACCACGAGAATGCGCATGGGAAGTCCTTATTGCAGTTGGTTCTGCGGCCCGACAACGCCGGGCTGCGACAGGATCAGTGGCTGACGTTGTCGACCGCGATGGCTTCGCCGCTGACATCGGTGTAGAGCGGTTGGCGCTTGGCGATGATCAGGTAGAGCATCCCGGCGATGCCGGCACCAATCAGCCAGGAGAACGGCGATACACTGTGAAACCCCGGCACCAGGGCCAGGACGATGGCGATCAACGCTGCAGGAATGAACGCCGCCACGGCGCGCAAATTGACCCCGCGACTGTAGTAATACGCGCCGTTCGGGTCTTCGCTGTACAACTGCGGCACGTTGACCTGGCCTTTTCGCACCAGCCAGTAGTCGACCATGATCACCCCGTACAACGGGCCGAGCAGGGCACCGAGGCCGGACAGGAAATACACGATCACCAGCGGACTGTTGTAGAGGTTCCACGGCAGGATCAGCACGGCGATGGTCGCGCTGATCAGCCCGGCGCGACGGAAGGTCAGGTACTTGGGCGCCAGGTTGCTGAGTACGAACGCCGGGGCGACGAAGTTGGCCATGATGTTCACCGCCACGGTGACGATCAGGAATGCCAGGCAGCCGAGCACCAGGAAGAAGGTATTGGGGATCGAGGCGATGATTTCGGTCGGGCTTTCGATGATCCGGCCATTGATCTGAAATTGCGCGCCGCACAGCAGGACCGTGATGCTGGCGAACACCAGGATATTCACCGGCAAGCCCCAAAAATTTCCGACCTTGATGGTTTTACGGCACGGTGAAGAGCGGGCGAAGTCGCAGAAGTTGAGGATCAAGGTGCCGTAGATCGCCAGCCACAATGCGCCACCGGCAAAGATGTTGCGCCACATCTCACCGCCAGTCAGCGGCTCACGGATCGACCAGGCAATGGTCGCATCGGCCTGGGTGTACATCCACGCGGCGAGGGCGGCGACGGTCAGCAGAATCACCGGGCCGGCAAATGCCTCGTAGCGCCGCACCATCTCCATGCCATAGGCAAGGATCGCCAGTTGCACGAACCAGATCGCGACGAAACACACCCAGCCCAGGGTCGACAGGCCGAGGATCGAGTCGTGGTCGTAGTCGGCGAACCCGGGATGGACCGCCGTCAACAACACGCGAAAAACCACGGACGCAAGGTACGTCTGAATACCGAACCAGGCGATGGCGATAACGGCGCGGATCAACGCAGGAATCTGCGCACCGTGAATACCGAAACTGATCCGGCTGATGACCGGAAACGGCACCCCGGTTTTCTGGCCCATGTAGCCAGACAGGTTCATGAAGAAGTAAACCAGCGCCGCACCGATCCCCAGGGACAGCAGGATCTGCCAGCCACCCAGACCCAAAGCGTACAGACCGATGGCAAACGAGTAGTTGGCAATGTTGTGAACGTCGTTGGTCCACAGGGCAAAGATGCTGTAGCGGCCCCAGCGCCGACCTTCGGACTTGGTCGGTGCCAGGTCCTTGTTGTGCAGTCGGGGGCTGAGCACCACGGGGGTGTGATGCGCCTGATTCTCGGCGGTGTGGGTGGTATGGGAAGAGGGTAGATCCAGCTCGATGTTGTTATTAGAGAGACTAGTACGCATTCCGGCAGGCTCCTGATGCTCGACGCCGCGATGACTGTGCATGAGCGTTGGCTCGACAAATCTTCGTCGCGGGTGGCGAATATCATTGGTTACGGGGCATCTGCAGCCTGTACGGGATAGGGCGCTTCAGGCTTGCGGATCTAAAGTGTGTGTATGTTTTGATTTGATTGTATACAAAACATGTATGCACTAAAGCCAGATCTGTGCCAGTCGCGATTCTATAAAAACCAGTGCTCATTTCGTTTTGTTATCGATAACGGATAACTGACTGAAAAATAGAAAATTTAAATTGACCGATTGAACAGGTATTTATTTTTGGAGAAGGGATGCAGGCGAGGTGACGGGAAAGGAGATGTAACTTTTTGGGGCGCTGAAACTAAAAGTGCACACACAAATGGCACCGATGGTGACATTCGTGTGTACGACTGACACGACGCCTTCGCGAGCAAGCCCGCTCCCACAGGGGGATTTCACAAGGCTTGGGATCAGTCTTTCGACTTGCTGATGATATTCCCCGCATGCAGCCCGCATTCCTTCTGCGTCGCTTCTTCCCACCACCAGCGGCCTTCGCGCTCATGTTGGTTTGGCAGTACCGGGCGGGTGCAAGGTTCGCAGCCGATGCTGATGAAACCGCGTTCGTGCAGGCTGTTGTACGGCAGTTCCAGCATGCGGATGTAGCCCCAGATCTCTTCGCTGGTCATTTGCGCCAGCGGGTTGAACTTGTACAGGGTGCGTTCCGGGGTGGAGAACGCGGTGTCGATTTCCATCACCGCGACGGCGCTGCGGGTCCCGGGGCTCTGGTCCCGGCGCTGGCCGGTGGCCCAGGCTTTCACGCCGGACAGCTTGCGGCGCAGTGGTTCGATCTTGCGGATGCCGCAGCATTCGCCATGGCCGTCCTTGTAGAAGCTGAACAGGCCTTTTTCCTTCACGAACGGTTCAAGTTTCGTGTAGTCCGGCGACACCAACTCGATGTCGATCTTGTAGTGCTCGCGCACCTGATCGATGAAGCGGTAGGTCTCGGGGTGCAAGCGGCCGGTGTCGAGGCTGAACACCTTGACGTTCTTGTTCAGCTTCCAGGCCATGTCCACCAGCACCACATCCTCGGCGCCGCTGAAAGATATCCACAGGTCATCGCCGAACTCGGCAAAAGCGAGTTTCAGAATGTCCTGGGCGGATTTGTTGGCATAGGTCGTGGCGAGTTCCACGACGTCGAACGTTGGGCTCATCAGGGCGGCTTCCTATAGGTCGGTGGCGCTGGGCGCTCTATATGGGGTCGATGGTAACAAAAAGCTGCACGGGCCGGGGCATCCTCTGCGTTGCGCAGGCAGGCCCGAGTCGCTAGAGTTCGGCAGTCTTTTTGCTCGCTCGACTCAATAATCAATACAAATGGGAGTGTCTTGTGGAAATTGCCTGTCTGGATCTTGAAGGTGTGCTGGTTCCGGAAATCTGGATCGCCTTCTCCGAAAAAACCGGGATCGAATCCCTCAGGGCCACCACCCGGGACATTCCCGACTACGACGTGCTGATGAAGCAGCGCCTGCGGATTCTCGACGAGCACGGCCTGAAGCTCTCCGACATTCAGGAAGTGATCGCCACACTCAAGCCGCTGGACGGCGCCATCGAGTTCGTCGACTGGCTGCGCGAGCGTTTCCAGGTGGTGATCCTGTCGGACACCTTCTACGAGTTCTCCCAGCCGCTGATGCGTCAACTGGGTTTCCTGACCTTGCTCTGCCATCGCCTGATTACTGACGATAGCGGGCGAGTCACTGGCTACCAGTTGCGTCAGAAAGATCCCAAGCGTCAGTCGGTCCTGGCCTTCAAGAGCCTCTACTACCGGGTGATCGCGGCGGGGGATTCCTACAACGACACCACGATGCTGGGCGAGGCCGATGCCGGGATTCTGTTCCATGCGCCGGATAACGTGATCAGTGAGTTCCCGCAGTTCCCGGCGGTGCACACGTTTGAAGCATTGAAGCAGGAGTTCATCAAGGCTTCGAACCGGACGTTGAGCCTGTAACTCGATCCCCTGTGGCGAGGGGGCTTGCCCCCTCGCCACAAAAGTACTGCATTACAGACTTTGCAGGGTTTCGAGCAGCACCTTCACCTTGGTGATTGACTCCTGATACTCAGCCTGCCACTCCGAATCCGCAACAATCCCGCCACCGCCCCAGCAACACACCTGTCCGTCCTTGACCAGCAAACTACGGATGGCGATGGAGCTGTCCATCTCGCCGCGCACGTCCAGGTACAGCAATGAACCGCAATACAGCCCGCGCCGGGTCGGTTCCAGCTCATCGATGATCTGCATGGCGCGAATCTTTGGCGCACCGGTAATCGAGCCGCCGGGGAAGCTGCCGGCGATCAGGTCCATGGCATCGCGCTCATCCGCCAGTTCACCGGTGACGCTGCTCACCAGGTGGTGCACGTTCGGATAGCTTTCCAGGCTGAACAGTTCCGGCACCCGTACCGAACCGGTACGGCAGGTACGACCGAGGTCATTGCGCAGCAGATCGACAATCATCAGGTTTTCCGCGCGATCCTTGGGGCTGGCCAGCAATTCGGCGGCGTTCGCGGTGTCTTGCTCAGGCGTCAGGCCCCGCGGGCGGGTGCCCTTGATCGGACGGGTTTCCACATGGCCCTGACTGACTTTGACGAAGCGTTCCGGCGACAGGCTGAGTACGGCATCGCCGTCAGGCAAGCTTTGGAAACCGGAAAAAGGCGTCGGGCACGCAGCGCGCAGCGCGCAGTAAGCGGCCCACGGATCACCCTGGCAGGGTGCGCGAAACCGTTGGGCGAAATTGACCTGATAACAGTCGCCGGCCTGAATGTATTGCTGGATGCGCTCGATGGCCTGTTGATACTGGTCAGCGCTCAGGTCGGCAGTCATCGGGGTGAGCAGTTTGAAGGGCGCGACCACTTCCGGCGCAGACTGGCTAAACAGGTCGATCAGGCGCTGACGCTCGCTGTCGGGCAGAGTCGGGTGGAACACCAATTGACTGGTCTGCGAAAGGTGATCGCTGATCAATGCCCAGGTGTACAAGCCGAAACGCGCGTCGGGCAGATGCAGGTCGTCCCGCGCCTGGCTCGGCAGGCGCTCCAGATGCCGGCCGAAGTCGTAACTCAGGTAGCCGATCAATCCACCGGCAAACGGCAATTCATAAGGTGCCGGCAGAGTGGCTTCGCCCAGGCGTGTCAGGTTATCGCGCAGGCGTTGCAGGAAAGCGTCACCACTTTCGTCGGGCGATACCGTCAATTGTTCCAGCGGCCAGGCGCTGAGCAGGTCATAGCGACCGCGGTCGGCGCTGGGGCGGCCACTGTCGAGCAGCACGGCGCCGGGGGCATGACGAATCGCCGCGAAATATTCGGCGGGGTTGGCGCGATAGGGCAGCGGGTGTACGGAACAGGTCAACATGGGCGGGGGAAGTCAGCCATCGAGGCGGGGTGGCGATTGTAGTCCTCTGCAGGATTTGGTCCTAGAGGGATGTTGGAAAGAGCTAAGTTTGCAGCGGCTGTATGAAACCTGTGGCGAGGGGGCTCGTCGGAACGCCGCACCGCCCCGTTCGGCTGCGCAGCAGTCGTGAAATCGGCTGGCAAGGTCTGCCTGATACTCTTGAATTGGATGGTTTTTGGGGTTGCTTCGCAACCCAACGGGGGCAAGCCCCCTCGCCACAAGGGATCAGCCTTCGACTGCAGGAATATGCCCAAACATCTCCTGCACAAACGCCACGCGCTCTTCGACCGATTCAGTCACGCCACGAGCCTTGAGGTCTTCCAGCCGCGCCTCGACCGCATGAGTACGCAACGTCAGGCCGCAGTCATTGGCAATCTGGATATTCAGCCCCGGGCGGGCGTTGAGCTCCAGAATCAGCGGGCCTTTTTCCTGGTCCAGGACCATGTCGACACCGATGTAGCCCAACCCGCACAACTCATGACAGCCAGCGGCGAGTTTCATGAAACCGTCCCAGTAGGGCAGTTGCACGCCATCCACTGCATTCGTGGTGTCCGGGTGTTTGTTGATGATGTTGTTCAGCCAGGTGCCGCGCAGGGTCAGGCCGGTGGCCAGGTCAACGCCGACACCAATGGCACCCTGGTGCAGGTTGGCCTTGCCATTGGACTGGCGCGTCGGCAGGCGCAACATGGCCATCACCGGGTAGCCCATCAAAACAATGATGCGAATGTCCGGCACGCCTTCATAGCTGATGCTTTTGAAGATCTGGTCCGGAATCACGCGGTACTCGATCAGCGCCCGGTCGCGGTGACCGCCCAGGGAGTACAGGCCGGTCAGGATGCTGGAAATCTGATGCTCGATTTCTTCATGGCTGATGATCCGTCCGGACACCGAGCGATATCGGCCTTCAAAACGGTCGGCGATCACCAGGATGCCATCGCCGCCAGCGCCCTGGGCCGGTTTGATCACGAAGTCAGTGCGCGCGCCGATGATCTCTTCGAGATTGTCGATTTCCTTCTCGGTGGAGATCACGCCATACAGCTCGGGCACATGGATGCCGGCGGCGATGGCGCGCTCCTTGGTGATGATCTTGTCATCGACGATCGGGTACAGGCTGCGCTTGTTGTACTTGAGCACGTAGTCTGCGTTGCGCCGATTGATCCCCATGATGCCCCGGGCTTCCAGGGCCCTCCAGGTCTTCCAGAGGCCGAACATCAGGCGTCAGCCTTTTTCAGGAAGGCCTTGAAGCGCACCAGTTCGGTCAGGCGATAACCGCGATAACGACCCATGGCCAGCATGAAGCCTACCAGGATCAGCAGGATCGCCGGGAAAGTGAACACGAAGTACACCAGTTCCGGCACGGTCATGATCAGGTGTGCCAGGGACGCGGCGAACAGCGTGCCGATCGCCACTTTCATGGCATGGCCACCGCCGCGCTCTTCCCAGGTGATCGACAGGCGTTCGATGGTCATGGTCAGGATCACCATCGGGAACAGCGCCACCGACAAGCCGCGCTCCAGGCCGAGTTTATGGCTGAACAGGCTGATCGCCGCAATCAGCACCACCACGAACGTCAGCACCACCGACAGCCTCGGCAGCATTTGCAGTTTCAGGTGTTCGAGGTAGGAGCGTAGCGACAGGCCCAGCGCCGTGATGATGGTAAACAGCATGATACCGAAGCCGAGCTGGGTTTCGCGGAAGGCCAGGGCGATCAGCACCGGGGTGAAGGTGCCCAGGGTCTGGATGCCGATCAGGTTGCGCAGGATCAGGATCACCAGCACGCCGATCGGGATCATCACCATGATCATGAAGGTCTGCTGGGTTTGCAGCGGCAGGCCGTACAACGAGTACTCGAGGAAGTTGGCGTCGGTGTTTTCATCAGTCAGCTTGGCCAGGCGAATGGCGTTCATTTCGCTGTTGTTCAGGCTGAAGGTCACGTTGGCTTTCTTGCCGCCATCGACAGTGATCAGGTTTTCGTCGCCGGTCCACCACAGCAGGCGGTCGGTCGGCAGGCCCTGTTCACCGGTTTCCGGGTTGAAGTACAGCCAGTTGGTGCCGTTGAAGCTGCGCAGCCACAGTTCCGGCACTTGCGGCTGGTCGGCCACCAGGCGGATGGTGTGGACCTTCTCGATCGGCACGTGGGCGATGGACAGCAGCAATTCGACGATTTTCGCCTTGTGCGCAGTGGATGGATCACCGGCCAGCAGCAGTTTCACGTTGTCATCGTTGAGGTTGTTGACCCGCTTGATGGCTTCGCCGACAAAGGTTTCGACGTCGGCCGAGTGCTGGCGAATCGGTGCGAGCAGGGCTTCGGCGGCGATTTTTTCCGGGCCTTCGATGGTCATGCTGTCGCGAAAGGTCGGGCCTTTGATCTTGGCTTTCTCACCGGAATAACGCTTGGTCAGCACCAGGCGGTAATACAGCGTCTGATTGCCTTTGGCCCGGCGTGCCGACCAGGTGACCTTGCGGTTGCCGTCGACCCGGTTCACGGCCACGCCGTAGTTGTTGGAGATGAAGCTCTCGTTGAGGCTGACGAAGTCGCGGCTCAGCGGTGGCACGAACATCTGGATCTTGACCGGGTCCTTGGCACTGGCGACGAACTCGACCTTGGCGTCGATGTTCCACAGGTCGTCGGTGGCGTCTTCGGTCACCGGGATGCCCAGCACGAAGATCTGATAGGCCGTAACTGAAATGCCCAGCACCACCAGGATGGCGATCAGCAGTTTCAGGTGAAGGGTAAGAGAGCGCATTGAAATTACTCGGCGGTATGAGCGTCGGTGGTGCAGGCAGGTTTGCCGGCAGCATATTTAAGGCTGGGGTCAACCAGTGCATCGAAGCGCTTGAGTGCTTCGGAGCCAATCAGTAGCGGGTATTGGAAAGCGCTGCGGTCGGTCAGGTTCACTTCGATGCTGCGCAGGGCCGAGCCCATGCAGATGTCCAGTTCGATCACCGGGCGGGCGGTGTACTTCTTGCCCTCTTCGGGGTCGTAGTCGCCGGCCCGGCGCTTGATCTTGCTGACACGGGCCAGCGGGCGTTCGATCGGGTGCGAATGGGCGGCGTCGATGGCCAGGTAAAAGCGCACCCACGACTCGCCGTTGCGTTTGAAGCGTTTGATATCCCGTGCACTCAGGGAAGCGGTTTTCGCCCCGGTGTCGAGTTTGGCCGCCACTTCCAGATCGATACCATTGAGCGATGCGTACTCATTGAGGCCATACACGGTCTTTTCCCCGGCGATTGCGAAGCCGGGCAGGCAAAGGAAATAAAGGAAGGTAGGGAAGGGCTTGAGTCTCATAAATCCTGGTGCGCAGCGGTCCGACTTGATTCAAGGCCCTGGCATCGCTGCGCAAGCTCCCTCGTATGCCTGGCAGGGTTTTATGACAGGCAGTGCAGATGTGACAAACAAATGCGGGCGGCATTCTAGCACGGTGGTTTGATGGCGCCAGCGCTGGCCGGTGGCTATAACCTTAGGGGGGTGCTTCGTTATGGTGCAGCCGGTTATCAGAAGATTGTCGACAATATCTATTTATCCTTTGACTGATGCGCCTCTATTCGTTAGTTTTTACGGCATTGGCTTACAAGGTGTCGACAATATGCTGGATCAACTCGATCCCCCGGTTTCTACGCAAGACGATACGGAGACACTGTCCGAGAACGTCTTCCGCCGCATTCAGGCGGCTATCGTCAAGGGCGATATCGCGCCGGGCAGCAAAATCTCCGAGCCGGAACTGGCGCGCACCTACGGCATCAGCCGGGGCCCGTTGCGCGAGGCCATCCACCGTCTGGAAGGCCAGCGCCTGCTGGTTCGCGTGCCGCATGTCGGCGCACGGGTGGTGTCGCTCAATCACGCCGAACTGATTGAGCTATACGAAATCCGCGAATCCCTGGAAGGCATGGCCTGTCGCCTGGCCGCCGAGCGCATGAGCCTCGAAGAAATCGACGAACTGCGTCGGGTCCTGGAAACCCACGAGCGCGATGAAGCGTTTCAGGCCGGCCGGGGCTACTACCAGCAGGAAGGCGATTTCGACTTCCACTACCGAATCATCCAGGGCAGCGGCAACCGCACGCTGACCCAGATGCTCTGCGGCGAGCTGTATCAACTGGTGCGCATGTACCGCATCCAGTTTTCCACCACGCCCAATCGCCCGCACCAGGCGTTTGCCGAGCACCACCGAATTCTCGATGCCATTGCCGACCGTGACGGTGAACTGGCCGAGTTGTTGATGCGCCGTCACATCGGCGCCTCCAAACGCAACATCGCCCGTCATTACCAGGACGGCGTCAACCCGACAGCCAAACGAGGTGAGTCATGAGTTTGAACAAGAGCACTCCAGGCCAGCGTTTCCGCGATGCGGTCGCCAGCGAGCATCCATTGCAAGTGGTCGGCGCGATCAACGCCAACCATGCGCTGCTGGCCAAGCGCGCCGGTTTCAAGGCGATCTACCTGTCGGGTGGCGGGGTGGCTGCCGGCTCCCTCGGCGTGCCGGACCTGGGCATCACCGGTCTGGATGACGTGCTGACCGACGTGCGCCGTATCACCGATGTCTGCGACCTGCCGCTGCTGGTGGACGTGGACACCGGTTTCGGTTCCTCGGCGTTCAACGTCGCTCGCACCGTCAAGTCGATGATCAAGTTCGGCGCGGCGGCGATTCACATCGAAGACCAGGTTGGCGCCAAGCGCTGCGGTCACCGTCCTAATAAAGAGATTGTGACCCAGCAGGAAATGGTCGACCGCATCAAGGCCGCCGTCGATGCGCGTACCGATGACAGCTTCGTGATCATGGCCCGTACCGACGCCCTGGCGGTGGAAGGTCTGGAGTCTGCCCTGGATCGCGCCGCCGCGTGCATCGAGGCCGGCGCCGACATGGTGTTCCCGGAAGCCATCACTGAGCTTGAAATGTACAAGCTGTTCGCCAGCCGTGTGAAAGCGCCGATCCTGGCCAACATCACTGAGTTCGGCGCGACGCCGCTGTACACCACCGAACAACTGGCCGCTGCCGACGTATCCCTGGTGCTGTACCCGCTGTCGGCGTTCCGCGCCATGAACAAGGCTGCAGAAAACGTCTACACCGCGATTCGTCGCGATGGCACGCAACAGAACGTCATCGACACCATGCAGACCCGCATGGAGCTTTACGATCGCATCGACTACCACACCTTCGAGCAGAAGCTCGATGCGTTGTTCGCCGCGAAAAAGTAAGTCGAATAACTCCCTAATAAATTCAAGAAATTGGAGGCAGAAATGGCCGAAGCAAAAGTACTCAGTGGCGCCGGGCTCCGTGGCCAGGTAGCCGGGCAAACCGCACTGTCCACCGTGGGCCAGTCGGGTGCCGGTCTGACCTATCGTGGTTATGATGTTCGTGAACTGGCGGCTGACGCACAGTTCGAAGAAGTTGCCTACCTGCTGCTGTACGGCGAACTGCCGAGCAAGGCGCAACTGAATGCCTACATCACCAAGCTGAGCAAGCTGCGTGACCTGCCGCAAGCGCTGAAAGAAGTGCTGGAACGCATCCCCGCCGACGCCCACCCGATGGACGTGATGCGCACGGGCTGCTCGTTCCTGGGCAACCTGGAGCCGGAGAACAACTTCTCCGAGCAACACGACAAGACCGACCGCCTGCTGGCCGCGTTCCCGGCGATCATGACCTACTGGTATCGCTTCAGCCACGAAGGCAAGCGCATCGATTGCGTGAGCGACGAGCAGTCCATCGGCGGCCATTTCCTGCACCTGCTGCACGGCAAGAAACCGAGCGAGCTGCACGTCAAGGTGATGAACGTTTCGCTGATCCTCTACGCGGAGCACGAGTTCAACGCCTCGACCTTCACCGCACGTGTTTGCGCGTCGACCCTGTCCGACCTGTACTCGTGCATTACCGCAGCCATCGGCTCGCTGCGTGGCCCGCTGCACGGCGGTGCCAACGAAGCGGCGATGGAAATGATCGAGCGTTTCTCGTCGCCGGAAGACGCGATCAAGGGCACCCTCGGCATGCTCGAGCGCAAGGACAAGATCATGGGCTTCGGCCACGCGATCTATAAGGACAACGATCCGCGCAACGAGGTGATCAAGGGCTGGTCGAAAAAGCTTGCTGACGAAGTGGGCGACAAGGTGTTGTTCCCGGTGTCCGAAGCCATCGACAAGACCATGTGGGAGCAGAAAAAACTGTTCCCGAACGCCGACTTCTACCATGCCTCGGCGTACCACTTCATGGGCATCCCGACCAAGTTGTTCACACCGATTTTCGTCTGCTCGCGCCTGACCGGCTGGGCCGCCCACGTGTACGAACAACGTGCCAACAACCGCATCATCCGTCCAAGCGCCGAGTACACCGGCGTAGAACAGCGCAAGTTCGTACCAATCGAACAACGCTGAATGGTGGAGGTCGGCACCGGGATCTGAATGCAACACAGATCCCTGTGGGAGCGAGCCTGCTCGCGATGACGGACTGACATTCAACATCAATGTCGCCAGTTCCATCGCTATCGCGAGCAGGCTCGCTCCCACAGTGGATTGTGTTGGCTTCGAAGCCGGTGCCAGGCCCCGCCTTTTGTAACTACCGTGACCGAGTCCTGACGATGAACACTGAATTCCGCAAATCGCTGCCCGGCAGCAAACTGGATTACTTCGACGTCCGTGCGGCTGTCGAGGCCATTCAGCCCGGCGCCTACGACACCCTGCCTTACACCTCTCGCGTGCTGGCGGAAAACCTTGTGCGTCGCTGCGACCCGGCCACGCTCACCGAATCCCTGAAGCAATTCATCGAACGCAAGCGCGACCTCGACTTCCCGTGGTTCCCGGCCCGCGTGGTGTGCCACGACATTCTCGGCCAGACCGCGCTGGTCGACCTCGCCGGCCTGCGTGACGCCATCGCCCTGCAAGGCGGCGATCCTGCGCAAGTCAACCCGGTGGTGCCGACGCAACTGATCGTCGACCACTCCCTGGCCGTCGAGCGCGGTGGTTTCGATCCAGAGGCGTTCGAGAAGAACCGTGCCATCGAAGACCGTCGCAACGAAGACCGTTTCCACTTCATCAACTGGACCAAGAAGGCGTTCAAGAACGTCGACGTGATCCCGCCGGGCAACGGCATCATGCACCAGATCAACCTGGAGAAAATGTCTCCGGTGATCCAGGTGCGTGACGGTGTGGCCTTCCCTGATACCTGCGTCGGAACCGACAGCCACACCCCGCACGTCGATGCGTTGGGCGTGATCGCCATCGGTGTCGGTGGCCTGGAAGCCGAGAGCGTGATGCTCGGCCGCGCATCGTGGATGCGTCTGCCGGAAAGCGTTGGCGTCGAACTGACTGGCAAGCTGCAGCCGGGCATCACCGCCACCGACATGGTGCTGGCGCTGACCGAGTTCCTGCGCAAGCAGAAAGTGGTCGGTGCATGGCTGGAGTTCTTCGGCGAAGGCGCCTCCGCGCTGACCCTCGGCGACCGTGCGACCATCTCCAACATGGCCCCGGAATACGGCGCCACCGCGGCGATGTTCTACATCGACCAGCAGACCATCGACTACCTCAAACTTACCGGCCGTGAAGACGAGCAGGTGCAGTTGGTCGAGAACTACGCCAAGCAGACCGGCCTGTGGGCTGACAGCCTCAAAGGCGCGCAGTACGAGCGCGGCCTGACGTTCGACCTGTCTTCGGTTGTGCGCAACATGGCTGGCCCGAGCAACCCGCACGCCCGTGTCGCGGTTTCGGATCTGGCAGCCAAAGGCATCTCCGGCCAATGGGACGATGTGCCGGGTCAAATGCCGGACGGCGCGGTGATCATCGCCGCCATCACCAGCTGCACCAACACCAGCAACCCGCGCAACGTGATCGCCGCCGGCCTGCTGGCGCGCAACGCCAACAAGCTCGGCTTGACCCGTAAGCCATGGGTCAAGTCCTCTCTGGCTCCGGGTTCGAAAACCGTCGCGCTGTACCTCGACGAAGCCGGCCTGACCGATGAACTGGATAAGCTTGGCTTCGGCGTCGTGGCCTTCGCCTGCACCACCTGCAACGGCATGTCCGGCGCGCTAGATCCGGTGATCCAGCAAGAGATCATCGACCGCGACCTGTACGCCACTGCCGTGTTGTCCGGTAACCGCAACTTTGACGGCCGGATTCACCCGTACGCCAAGCAGGCGTTCCTGGCTTCGCCGCCACTGGTGGTCGCTTACGCCATCGCCGGCACCATCCGTTTCGACATCGAAAAAGATGTGCTGGGCGTGGTGGATGGCAAGGAAATCCGCCTGAAAGACATCTGGCCGAGCGACGAAGAAATCGACTCGGTGGTGAAGGCCTCGGTCAAGCCGGAGCAGTTCCGTCAGGTATACATCCCGATGTTCGCCATCCACGAAGACACCGGTCCGAAAGTCGCGCCGCTGTACGAATGGCGCGAGATGAGCACCTACATCCGCCGTCCGCCGTACTGGGAAGGTGCGCTGGCCGGCGCCCGTCCGCTCAAGGGCATGCGTCCGCTGGCCGTGCTGCCGGACAACATCACCACCGATCACCTGTCGCCGTCCAACGCCATCATGCTCGACAGCGCCGCTGGCGAATACCTGGCGAAAATGGGCCTGCCGGAAGAGGACTTCAACTCTTACGCGACTCACCGTGGTGACCACCTGACTGCGCAGCGCGCAACCTTCGCCAACCCGAAACTGTTCAACGAAATGGTTCAGGAAAACGGCAAGGTCAAGCAGGGTTCGCTGGCCCGTGTCGAGCCGGAAGGCAAAGTGATGCGCATGTGGGAAGCCATCGAAACCTACATGGATCGCAAGCAGCCGCTGATCATCATCGCAGGTCAAGACTACGGTCAGGGTTCGTCCCGCGACTGGGCGGCCAAGGGCGTGCGTCTGGCGGGTGTGGAAGCGATTGCCGCCGAAGGTTTCGAACGCATTCACCGCACCAACCTGGTGGGTATGGGTGTGTTGCCTCTGGAATTCAAAGCGGGCACCAACCGCCACACCCTGGCCATCGACGGCAGCGAAACCTACGACGTGATTGGCGACCGCACCCCGAGTGCCGAGCTGACACTGGTGATTCATCGCAAGAATGGCGAGCGCGTCGATGTGCCGGTGACCTGCCGCCTCGACACCGCCGAAGAAGTGTCGATCTACGAAGCCGGCGGCGTGTTGCAACGCTTCGCCCAGGACTTCCTCGAAGAATCGGCGGTTGCCGTCTAAAACGCTGCACAGACATGGGACTTTGAGTCCCATGTCTGTTTCTAGATCTAGATTAGGAGTAACGAGCACCATGGCTCACGCACCGCAGATCAAAATTCCCGCTACCTACATGCGCGGCGGCACCAGCAAAGGCGTGTTTTTCAGCCTGAAGGATTTGCCTGAAGCGGCACAGGTCCCAGGCCCGGCCCGCGACGCTTTGCTGCTGCGCGTGATCGGCAGCCCCGACCCGTACGACAAACAAATCGACGGCATGGGCGGCGCGACCTCCAGCACCAGCAAAACCGTGATCCTGTCGAAAAGTATCAAGGCCGATCACGATGTCGATTACCTGTTCGGTCAGGTGTCGATCGACAAGCCCTTCGTGGACTGGAGCGGCAACTGCGGCAACCTGTCGGCGGCGGTCGGTTCGTTTGCCGTCAGCAATGGCCTGGTGGACGCCAGCCGCATCCCGCACAACGGCATGGCGGTGGTTCGCGTGTGGCAGGCCAACATCGGCAAGACCATCATCGCTCACGTACCGATCACCAATGGTGAAGTGCAGGAAACCGGTGATTTCGAACTCGATGGCGTGACCTTCCCGGCGGCCGAAGTGCAGATCGAGTTCCTCGATCCGGCGGCGGACGAGGAGGGCGGCGGCGGTTCGATGTTCCCTACCGGCAACCTGGTGGATGACCTGGAAGTGCCCGGCGCCGGTACCTTCAAGGCGACCATGATCAACGCCGGCATCCCGACGATTTTCGTCAATGCCGAAGACATCGGCTACAAAGGCACCGAGTTGCAGGGCGCGATCAATGGCGACCCGAAAGCCTTGCTGATGTTCGAAACCATCCGCGCTTACGGCGCATTGCGCATGGGCCTGATTTCCAACATCGACGAAGCGGCCAAACGCCAACACACGCCAAAAGTGGCCTTCGTGGCCAGGCCGGCGGACTACGTTTCGTCCAGCGGCAAAGCCATTGCGGCAGGCGATGTCGACCTGTTGGTGCGTGCGCTGTCCATGGGCAAGCTGCACCACGCAATGATGGGCACGGCGGCAGTCGCCATCGGCACGGCGGCAGCGATCACTGGCACGCTGGTTAACCTCGCAGCGGGTGGCACCGAACGCAACGCGGTGCGCTTCGGCCACCCGTCCGGTACCTTGCGCGTCGGCGCAGAGGCCAGCCAGGTCAACGGCGAATGGACCGTGAACAAAGCCATCATGAGCCGCAGTGCGCGGGTGTTGATGGAAGGTTATGTGCGTGTGCCGGGTGACTCCTTCTAACCCAGACACGGGACCAATGTGGGAGCGGGCTTGCTCGCGAAGGCGGTGAATCAGGCAATATTGATGTCGACTGACACACCGTCTTCGCGAGCAAGCCCGCTCCC
>NZ_JBFUHS010000023.1:149346-163654 GCF_056402255.1 Pseudomonas sp. P4_B4 | reverse complement strand
TTCACGGTCAGCGTGGCCGCCAATGGCGGCGTCACGCTCGACCAGCTCCGGGCCGTGGTGCATCTCGACCCGACCAATCCGGATGATTCAACGAGTTTGACCTCGGACAACCTGGTGACGCTGACCGCGATCAAGACCGACGGGGACGGCGACAGCGCCCAGGCGACCCTCAACATCGGGCAGAACCTGGTGTTCAAGGACGACGGGCCGAGCATCACCACCACCGGCACGGAGCCAACATTGACGGTGGACGAAACGATACTGACGACCAATGACACCCAGAGCTTCGCCGCCAACTTCAACTCGGCGTTTGGCGCCGATGGTGCCGGCACGCTGACCTATGCGCTGGGCGTGGTGGCCGGGGCTTCCGGATTGACGGACACGGCCTCGGGCCAGGCGGTGAACCTGTCGCTCAATGGCACGGTGGTGGAAGGGCATACGGCCCTCAGCAACCTGCTGGTGTTCACGGTCAGCGTGGCCGCCAATGGCAGCGTCACGCTCGACCAGGTCCGCGCCGTGGTGCATGCCAACACCGCCAATCCCGATGATTCGACGAGCCTGACCTCGGACAGCCTGGTGACGCTGACCGCGACCAAGACCGACGGGGACGGCGACAGCGCCCAGGCGACGCTGAACATCGGGCAGAACCTGGTGTTCAAGGACGACGGGCCAAGCATTACCACCACCGGCACGGAGCCAACATTGACGGTGGACGAAACGATACTGACGACCAACGATACCCAGAGCTTCGCCGCCAACTTCAACTCGGCGTTTGGCGCCGATGGTGCCGGCACGCTGACCTATGCACTGGGCGTAGTGGCAGGAGCTTCCGGGCTGACGGACACGGCCTCGGGCCAGGCGGTGAACCTGTCGCTCAATGGCACGGTGGTGGAAGGGCATACAGCCCTCAGCAACCTGCTGGTRTTCACGGTCAGCGTGGCCGCCAATGGCGGCGTCACGCTCGACCAGCTCCGGGCCGTGGTGCATCTCGACCCGACCAATCCGGATGATTCAACGAGTTTGACCTCGGACAACCTGGTGACGCTGACCGCGATCAAGACCGACGGGGACGGCGACAGCGCCCAGGCGACCCTCAACATCGGGCAGAACCTGGTGTTCAGGGACGACGGGCCGGCACTCAGTTTCGGCAACTTGATCGGGACCGGTAGCGTCCTTGCGCAATCCGGGTTCTGGAATATGGCGACGGGAGCCGACGGGCTGGGTGCGGCCGGTCTGGATATCTCGTTGGTCAATGACCAGTTCACCCTCGTCAGGCCAGATAACACGACCACGACCGGGACCGGCACGCTCCACGAGCTGGCGCTGTCACCGGATGCCAACGGCGCGTACCAATTCGCAGGAACGTTGACCGGTGATTTCGACAACAACGCTGCAACGGCGAATACCACCGTCGACTACACGCTGACCGCCTTTGCCGATGGTCGCTATGCACTGGATCTGGTGCAAGGCTTCAGTTCGACGATAGTGCTCAGCAGTGCCAGCGGCTCGCTCTCTCCCGGCAACCCGGATCCGGTGCGCACATTGTTGATTCCGCAGACGAATGACCCGGCTATTCCTTCGACATCCGAGGAGATTGTGTTCTTTTCCGCGAAGGCGCTTGCGTCGACCTCGGATATCCTGACCGGCATCGGGCTCGGAGCACCCGACCCCACCGAAGCCACGCTACAGACCCCCCCCCTGCCGTCGTACATAGACCCGGCGAACATGTACGTCAGCACGGCCGGCATCGGCGTCGGCAATAACGTTTTCCAGGGAGATAACCTGGCGGCAATCAGCGCCGCCGATGAAAGCTTCGTCATCAATCCAGAGAGCCTGCTGACGGGCATGAAGGTCTTCATCGACAACTCCGTGGCGGGTTACAACACGGCGACCGAGGATCTGTACTACAGGATCTACTACGCGGATGGCACGCATTCGAACCAAGTCGAGGTGAACACCCTGACGCCGGAGGCTGGCGGGCAGGTGTCCTTCCTCGTCGAGAAGGAGGGTACGTCACTGATCGACGCTGTTCAGCTGACGATGGGCCGGGGCGATATCAAGATCCCGGTGATCCAGTTCATTCAGCAGAGTGAGAGCCTGGCCAGCGATGTCCAGCTGGCGTTCAGCGCGACGCTGACGGACAAGGACGGGGACTCGGCGACGAGTACGTTTGCCGCCAACCTGTTCGCCAACGAACCGGCCAACGCACCCTTCGACTTCACGCTGGTTGGCACGGCCGGAGAGCAAGATGCGTTCAACATCGATCTGTCAGTCAATGAGAACCTGTACCAGGTCACCGGTTTCGATGTGGGCTCAGGTGTGCAAGACAAGCTGGTGCTCAACGGCGACCCGAACGCCGTTTTCCAGATCGACAACTCTGGTGCAAACGGCGTCGTGACGGTTGCCGAGGCTGGCGGACAAGCAACGACCATCACCGTGGTTGGGGCCCATGTTCAGAATACCGACATCTTTTTTGGCAGCGCCTGAGGCTTTGCGCGCGTGAACGGATGCGAGGGTGGCCTAGGAAACCACCCTCGCATTCTTTTTGCGGTTCAGATACGAGATCCCCGTGATCGCATGCGCTGTGAACTGGCGAGCAGCACAAGGCTTGAAGAACGCGGCGGGTAGGTACAGGTTGGCGTGGCGGGATTTACCGAGAACGACATCAGTATTGCGGGGCACTCTGTCCCGGGTTACCGACAAGGATGGCGAAACGTTGGCGGTCTACCCCCTGAAAGTGAGGGGCAGACCGTATTGTATCGACTTGAAATTCAATCCAGTTCCACCCAGGCGGACTCGGACGGTGCTTCGTTGGTGAGCCCGTGTTTCAGCGCATACATCAGCAAGTCGATGCGGTTGATGAGATTAAGCTTTTGATAGATGTTGCTGAGGTGGTTGTGCACGGTGTGCTCGCTGATCCCCAGGCGCCCGGCGATGCTCACATATTTGGCGGACGGTTCGCCCACGATGGCGCGAATCAGTTCTCTCTCGCGCAACGTCAACCGCGCCTGTTTCGCCTGCTCCAGATTGCATTTCATGGGTATATGCCCGGTCGCGGCATAGCCGGAAAGGCCGCCAGCCCAGGCTCTATCCATTGCGAAGTCGCTATGGTGGACCTTGAGGATGGCCTGGATAATCGATTCCGTCGGGTCTTCCGCCAGCACGATGCCGCGAGCGCCAGCCTCTATCGCCTGGGCAACGGGGACGACTTCGTACAGGCCCTTGAGCAGCAGCACTTTCATTTCGGCGCTACGGGTGAGTCCCGCGACGACATCCAGAGGATTCAGCGCATTCGGAAAGAAACTGAAAAAAATGACATTGGGCCGCAACTGATCGGCAAGATCCAGCGCACTGGTATAGGTGGTGGCCTGTGCTATCACTTCCATCTGGGGCTTTCTGGCATTGATCAAGTCGTGAAGGCCCTTAAGCACGAGCGGACGACAATCGATCAACATCACACGAATTGGTTCTTTTTGGTCAGTCATGATCTTCCTGACCCCCTTGATAAACTAACGATGGCCTCCACCCGCTGGCCTTCCCGGGTCAGCAACTTGCTCACTGGGTCGGCGCGATTGAAGGACGGATTTGAACGCCGGGAGGCCGCGATAGCGCCCACCCAGGCATTGGCAACCAGAGGCCCTGGGGCCATTTCCATCAACAGCACCGGCAGGCGAGGCGAACGTTTCCAACAGGCAGACAAAGCCCGGGAGAAAAGATCAATACGAGTAATTATCAATGGTTTGCGCATGATGATGTGCTCCCTCCCGCCTCTCAACTGATTCTAGGCCAGCCCGGAGCGCTACCTGCCTGCCCATCCGTCGGTCCTCGATGCAAGCCCAGTGCGAGTAGGCCTGACCGCAGTTCTCAAGAGGGGGGGTAACCCTCGAAAATCAAGGTATTAGGCTCGCCAAAGGTGGCCAGTGGCCAAGGTCTGATCCTGGTTGCAATCGTCAATTAATCGACGAATGGTGTGCACTTAGGAGTACTAATTTTGGTTTAGTCAATTTATCGGCGATACCTGCCTGGCCGAGCCACCTGCCAGCCAGAGTTTGGGGAAATCAGTGAGTAGCTCTGGCCGCTCCCGTCCTGCGGATTTGAGATAACACCTGATGCCCGCGCCACTGCCCTAAAAGCCCCGCCGGAAGAATGATTCGGCGGGTTTTTTTTGTGCGCGAGGTCTCGTTCTCAGTAACGCCTTCACATATTCAGAATGAGCATTGGGGAAGGTTCTCAAGGGAACGCTGTTGCTGGCCGATAACCCGGGCAGTCAGGGACTTGTTGGTCTCTTCCGGTCGGCATGGGGGCTCATAGTCTATGCGAAGGTGTTTGATAGCCTAGTGCCACCAATTATCATCTGCGCGCCAAATCAAGGGCTGCGAAGCTGAGTCCGTCCGTGCATTTGTCTTTGGGTTCTTCTTCTTAAATTGCCTGGAAATCTTCGATGCTGTCGTATCACCAAAAGCGTTTTCTGATCGTCGATGATTTCTCGGACTTTCGCAGTTCGGTCAGGTCGATGCTGCGCGAACTGGGCGTCAAGGAAGTGGACACTGCCGATACCGGTGAGCAGGCGCTGAAAATGTGCTCGCAGAAGCAGTACGACTTCATCCTGCAGGACTTTCACCTGGGCGACGGCAAGAAGAATGGCCAGCAGGTGCTCGAAGACCTGATGGAAGAAAAGCTGATCAGCCATGAAGCGGTGTTCGTCATGGTCACCGCCGAAACCAGCCAGGCCATGGTGCTCAGCGCGCTGGAGCATGAACCCGATGCCTACCTGACCAAGCCGTTCAACCGATCCAGCCTGGCCCAGCGCCTGGAGCGCCTGGAGCAGCGCAAGACCCTGCTCAAGCCGATCCTGCAGGCCCTTGACCGCGGCAAGCCGATGGAAGTGCTCAACGCCTGCATCGCCCTGTGCAAGCAAGATATTCGTTACTCGCCGTTGTGCCTGCGCTATCGCGCCGATGCTCTGCGCGACCTGAATCAGAACGAAGCGCTGGAGCGCCTCTATGACGGCATCATTGCCGACCGCCCGTTGCCATGGGCGTTTGCCGGGTTGGGCAAGTTGCTGTTCAAGCGCGGTCAGGTCGGGCAGGCCAAGGGCATTTATGAGAAAGCCCTGAAAGTCTTCCCGATGATGCCGTCGCTGTATGACGGCATGGCTGACGTGCTGGTCGCCGAAGGGGACACCAAGGGTGCACAGCGCGTTCTGGAAGAGGCGATTCGTCTGTCGCCGCTGGCGGTGCGCCGGCAAGCGTTGCTCGGTAAGCTGGCGATGACCAACGAGGACTTCGACACGGCGGCCAAGGCCTATCGCCAGGCCGTGAGCCAGGGCGCGCAGTCTCGGTTCAAGGATGCCGAGAGCAATCTCGGCCTGGCCCACGCCTTGATCAGCAAGGGCAGCGAACGGGGCCTGGACACGCGGACCCGACTGGAAATCAACACCACATTGAGCGCCGTGGCCAAGGAAAATCCCTCCGATCCGGGCCTGCAAATCCGCGCGCGCCTGATGAAGGCCACCAGCCTGTTGCTCAACGATGCCGAGACGGCGGACAAGCTCACCGAGCAAGCCTTGTTGCGCCTGGATGGCATGGAGCAATTCATGAGCGCCGAAGCGGCCTTGCTGGTGGCCAAGCAGCTGAAAATGCTCGGGCAGACCGAGGCCGGTACCGCGATGCTGAAAAACTGCGTGGAAATCTACGGCGACGATCCGGTGGTCATGAAGGACATCGCCAAGCAGACCGACGACCCGAGCATCCTCAACTCCGGCAACGCCGCCGCGGAACTCAACCGCCAGGGTGTGCGCGTGTACAAGACCGGCAACCTGGTGGAGGCCCGGCAGGTATTCCGCAAAGCCCTGGCGATGCAGCCGAAGAACATCAGTATCGCCCTGAACATGGCGCAATCGTTGTTGCATGGCACCGATACCAGCGCTCCTTCGGCGGAGCTGGAAGAATGCCGGACCTGCCTGAAAATGGTCGGCCTGATGCCCGACTCCGACGCGCGCTATCCGCGTTACCAGAAGCTGAAAAGCAAGGCGTTTGGCCAATGAACGACAACCAACAGGCACTGGATTTCTCCACGGTGATCGCCTCTACCGTGCACGACATGAAGAACTCGCTGGCCATGCTGATGCAGGCCCACAGCCAGTGGCTGGCGCGATTGCCGGAGCCGGCGCAGCAGACACCGGAGCAGGGCGTGATCGACTTCGAGTTCGCCCACCTCCACGGCATGCTGGTGCAGTTGCTGGGGCTGTATAAGCTCGGCGTCAATCAGATGCCCTTGCAACCGGCCTACCATGAACTGGACGACTTCATCGAAGCGCAACTGGCATGCCATCAGGAGGTGTTCGCCAGCCGCGGCATCATGGCCACCTTTGAAGTGGACCCGTTGAGCCCGTTGGGTTTCTTCGACCGTGAGTTGATCGCGTCGGTATTGGCCAACTGCATCAACAACGCCATTCGCTTTGCACGGCATGCCGTTTTGATCAGCGTCAGCGACGAAGCCGGGCAACTGGTGTTGACCATCAATGACGATGGCGAGGGATACCCGGCTCAGATGCTCGAACGTCAGGCCGATTACGTGCAGGGCATCAATCAAAGCACCGGCAGCACCGGGCTGGGCCTGTACTTTGCCGGGCGAATTGCCGCGCTGCATCAACGCAACGGCGTGGGAGGGCGTACCGAAATCAGCAATGGTGGTCCGTTGGGCGGTGGGGTGTTCCGCCTTTACCTGCCCTGACAGGCAGCATATTTTTCGACGCTGCTTGAAATTCCGAACACGCGGAGCCTATTTTGTACGGTCGCCGTTCGCGGCCCGCGCAATAACAAGGATAGCGTCATGAGGACCGTTGGCCTGAGTTCACTCGCGCAGCGATTGACGGGCATTGATGAAGTTGAATGTGTCACGCCGGATTTGAATGGCGTTCCACGGGGCAAAGTGATGACCTGCGAGGGCTTTCTCGACGGTCGACGTCTGCAGATGGCGCGGGGCGTGCTGTTGCAATGCATCATGGGCGGATATCCGCCGGCGCGGTTTTACGGCAGCGATGATGGCGACCTGGCGCTGATCCCGGACCCAGCACAAATCCACCGCTTGCCCTGGAGCCATCCACCGCGGGCCTTCGCCATTTGCGACGCGAATGAACTGGGCACCACCACCAGCTCCAGCCTGTCGACCCGTGGTCAGCTCAAGGCCGTGATTGCCCGTTACGCAGCCCGTGGCTTGGCGCCCGTGGTGGCGACGGAGCTTGAGTTCTTCGTTTTTGCGCCTAACACCGACCCGACTCAGTCGTTCCAGCCGCCACTGGGGCTGGACGGTCGTCGCGAAGATGGTCAGTCGGCGTTCAGCGTCAGTTCCAATAACGGCTTGCGGCCGTTCTTCAATGAAGTCTACGAATGCATGGCTGCGTTGGGGTTGCCTCGCGATACCTTCATGCACGAAATGGGTGTCAGCCAGTTCGAGATCAATCTGCTGCACGGTGATCCGCTGTTGCTGGCCGACCAGACGTTCCTGTTTAAGCACTTGCTCAAGGAAGTTGCCCTCAAGCACGGCCTGAGCGTGGTGTGCATGGCCAAGCCATTGCCGCATACGCCGGGCAGTTCAATGCATATCCACCAGAGCGTGGTCGAGATCGATTCAGGGCGTAACGTGTTCAGTGATGAAGCGGGGCAGGAGACGCCGACCTTCCGCCACTTCATTGCCGGTCAGCAAGTTTGCATGGCCGACTTCACCGCGTTGTTTGCGCCGAACGTGAACTCCTATCAGCGCTTGTGCCACCCTTACGCCTCACCGAATAATGCCTGCTGGTCCTACGACAACCGGGCGGCCGGCCTGCGCATTCCGGCCAGTTTACCGGTGGCCCGTCGAGTCGAGAACCGCTTGCCGGGGGCCGATGCCAACCCGTATCTGGCGATTGCCGCAAGCCTGGCGGCGGGCTTGCATGGCATCGAGAACGCGTTGGAACCGAGCGCGCCGATCCAGGGTGAGTTCGAAGTGCCGGACAATCTTTCGTTGCCGTGTACCTTGCATGCGGCACTGGAGCGTCTGAAACGTAGCCAGTTGGCCAAGGAACTGTTCGGCGCGGAATTCATCGAAGGCTACATCGCTTCGAAGACCCTGGAGCTGAGCAGTTTCCATGATGAAATTACTCCCTGGGAGCGTCGTGTGTTAGCGACCCAGGCCTGACGATCCGTCGACATCCGGCTATCGTTTAGCGGTAGCCGATTCTCACTGCAAGGAGCCGCTCGTTGCGCCAAATCTGGAAATCCTTTCGGGCGCTGTATTTCGCCTCGCTGATGATGTTGATCGGCTCGGGCCTGTTGAGTACTTACCTGGGCCTGCGCCTGGCGGCCGACCATGTCGACAGCCTGTGGGTCGGTGCATTGATGGCCGCCAACTACTTCGGCCTGGTGCTGGGGGGCAAGATCGGTCACCGGTTGATTGCCCGGGTCGGGCATATCCGGGCCTACTCGGCCTGTGCCGGGATTGTCGGCGCGGCGGTGTTGGGGCATGGCCTGATCGATTGGCTGCCGGCCTGGCTGTTCCTGCGGGTGATCGTCGGCCTCGGCATGATGTGCCAGTACATGGTGATCGAGAGCTGGCTGAACGAACAGGCCGAGGCCAAGCAGCGCGGGTTGGTGTTTAGCGGTTACATGATCGCCTCTTACCTGGGCCTGGTGATGGGGCAACTGATTCTGGTCATGCATCCGGCGCTGGGGCTGGAGCTGCTGATGCTGGTCGCCCTGTGTTTCGCCCTGTGTCTGGTGCCGGTGGCCCTGACGCGGCGGATCCACCCGGCACCCATGCATCCGGCGCCGATGGAGCCACGGTTCTTTATCAAGCGCGTGCCGCAGTCATTGAGCACGGTGCTCGGGGCAGGCCTGATCGTCGGTTCGTTCTACGGTCTGGCACCGCTGTATGCCTCGCAGCAAGGATTGTCCACGGAGCAGGTCGGTCTGTTCATGGGTAGCTGCATTTTTGCCGGGCTGCTGGTGCAGTGGCCGTTGGGCTGGTTGTCCGACCGCTACGATCGGGCCGTGTTGATTCGCAGCTTCGCGTTCAGCCTGGCCCTGGCTGCACTGCCGCTGGCGATCATGCCGCAGGTGCCGCTGGAGGTTCTGTTTATCGCCGGTTTCGTCTGTTCGCTGGTGCAGTTCTGCCTGTATCCGTTGGCGGTGGCGTTCTCCAATGACCACGTCGAAGGCGATCGTCGGGTGTCCCTGACGGCAATGTTGCTGGTGACCTATGGCGTGGGTGCGAGTATCGGGCCGCTGGTGGCAGGCGTGCTGATGAAGCTGTTCGGCAGCCAGATGCTCTACGCGTTTTTCAGCTTCTTTGCGTTGGTGCTGGTATGGCGGATTCGCCCGAAAGCGGTGACCAACCTGCATCAGGTCGACGACGCACCGCTGCATCACGTGGCCATGCCGGACAATATGACGAGTTCGCCACTGGTGGCGGCGCTGGATCCTCGGGTCGATGAGCAGGTGGTGCAGGATCAGATGTGCAATCCGGTGAATCCGGAGCCGTCAGCCGAACCTGAATCCGAATCAGAAACCGATCAACCGCCAGAAGACCCTGATTCGGGGCGCGAGCAAAGCTTTACCGAGGCCAGGCCTTAAAACCGGGGGCACAAAAAAAACGGGCAGTCACCGCAAGGGACTGCCCGTTTTTTGTTGACGCTCCATCAGATGTCGTCTTTGTCGAAGCGACGTGCTTCGCGTTGCAACTGATAGACGAAGCGTTCGACCTGACGCTGCACCAACCCGCTCATGTTGTGGAAGCGAACGCCGGCGAAGGTGGTGGAAATCTTTTCTTCGAAGTGCAGATAACGCAACTCGACCGGCGCGGTCATCTTGCCAAAGGGCAGTTCGGCGCTGAAGCGGTCGTACACCTGGCCCAGTTGCAGGCTGCCAGTGATGTCGCCGTCGAAGCGCAGTTTGCAGCCGGTAGCGGAAATATCCAGCAGCTTGCCGCTGATGGGGGCCTTGAGTTTTTCGCCGTCGAGGTTGACGTTGACCAGTTGTGCCAGCTTCAGCGCGGCGCGGAACGCATTGCGGCGCTGGTGGTACACCACTTCGTCGGGCAGGGCGCCACGATAGCAGCGGCTGCCAGCGGATTCGTCGATGTTCAACCGGCCGTTGCTTTCCCAGGCAATGCGTACACCTTCGTGGAAGCCTTCGACCCTGAACGGTTCGCCCGCCAGCAGGTAGCGCTCGCCATCACGGGGAATCATTTCGTCCAGGGCAATCATGTTGCTGTCACGGTCCAGGTCCACCAGATAGCTCTGGAAGCGCTGGCTGCGCTCGTGGAATGTGATGATCAGCGGGTCATGGCTTTCGAGCAGCTGGCGCAGGTTGCTGGAGATTTCCAAGGGCGTGGAGAGCACCTTGGGTGGCTGCGGAGCATCATCCACGGATAAGGCATTGGACACGGTTAATCAATCTCCAGACAAAATTTGACTACGGCAGTCTGGCAGTTTGCCAGTATGTTGCGCGTCTTGATAGAGCGGGGGCATTGACCGGCTCATGCCTGACTGAGCGGGCGCGGCTTGGCAAGCTTGGAGAATGTTCCGCTGGCATCGTAAAGCGCCGGGGTTTCACCGCCGGTGAGGATTTTCAGCTGGGTGGCCGTAGCGGCCTGCTGAGTGAGGATCGACTGGCCGTTGTTGGCGTTGATGGCCTGGCACTGGGCGAGGAGATCGGTCAGCACGTCACTTTGCGCCAGCAACTGCTCGCCAATGCTCGACTGGCCGGCCAATTGCTCCAGACCGCCGCGGTTGGTCGGCAGGTTGAGGCTGGCGAGGACTTCACTGCGCTTGCGGCCATGCTGTTCGAGCAAAACGACCAATGCCTGTTTCTGCGCCAGGATGTTCTCGAGCAATGGCATGTCGCGGCCATGCAATGCGAGGGATTCGGTCTGCAGTAATTCCAGCAGGTGTTGCGCTGGGGCAAAGTCGTCGGTGATCAGTTGCAGTAAATGAGTGTCGTGCATGGCTGGCCTTGGGTTTTAAGCGTCCAAAAGCCTGGCGCCGGCGGTGGCCTAGCGCTGGGCTTCGAAGTTGAGCAGTTTGCTGGCTACACGGTTGCTGTCGACTTTATAGCTGCCATCGGCAATCGCTGCTTTCAACTCGGCCACGCGGGCGTTGTCGACGGCAGGCTGATCGCGCAGCTTGTCAGTGACCTTCTGCAACTGTTGAGCCTCATTGCTGAGATGTACCGATTCCCCGCTTTTGACGGTACCGGCCGGTTCGGCCGCGGACTCCAGCGGCGCAGATTTGCCGGCCTCGGCACTTTCCTTGCTGGCGCTGGTACGTGTACTGCCCGTAAGGGACGAGGAGCTGTTCAATCGGCTGAAATCGATGACCATGATAAAAAACCTCTGGGAATTTGGACGCTTGCCATGGTTTCGGCCATTCCCTGGAAAACTTTAGGCCCATTTATCAATGAACCTTGCGCGCGCCAGCGCTTGCCGTGCCTGGAACACAGTCTAGGGAACAGCCGCGGCAAGCGCCACATTCTGATGAATAGCGAGCCTTACATGGACACTTCCACCTGCCCCGGCGCGATGACCTGCGCCTTGATGACTCGCTGGGAGTTGAGGTTTTTCACCCGGATCTGTTCGCTCAGGCTGCCGTTTGACAGCGCTTCGCCCGGCATGCGCACGCTGAGCGTACCGCTGCGGGCGGTAATCACCACCTGATCACCCTTGCGGATGACTTCTGCCTGTTCGATATGCACCAGGGTAATCACCTGGTCGGCGACCATTGGTCGGGTCAGTCGCTGTCCGATCGCCTGATCGAGGGAGGTCAGGTAGCCCTGGCTGGTGAGGCTGATATCGCGCTCGCGCAGGACCACGTCCCCAGGCTCGACAATGGCTGCGCGGCGCAGTGGCCGGGCGCTGGTCACGACTTCGCGAAACAGGCGGACTTGAGCGGGCACGAACACTGTCCAGGGGGAAACGCCCTCGCAGCGAACCTTGACCGTAACCCGTCCCAGCGGCTTGGGACTCTCAAGCGTTGCTGTCAATTCCTTGTCGCACATGGGCATGTGCATGCGCGGATCGAGTTGGTTGACCTGGATCTCGTAGCGACCTTCCGTTTGGCTGGTAGCCAGATAGTCTTCTACGGTGAATTCAAGAAAGCCCTGAGTGACGCCGATAAGCATGTCAGGCAAGGTAACCGCGTCAGCAAGGGCAGGGCTGCCAGCGTTGAACAGGCAAAAAGCCGCCAGCACACCGAGCAATTTTCGGCAGGGTGTGGTCAGGCGTCGGAAAAATGTCGGTTCTGTGTTCATAACGATTAAAAAAGCAAGCGCCGTGCCGTTTAGTGATGAAGGCGCGTCGCAACAACACTTGGCGTTGGTGTAGGAGTCTGGGCATGGCTGGTGTAATGGATTCGGTAAACCAGCGCACGCAACTGGTGGGGCAGAATCGCCTTGAGCTGTTGTTGTTCCGTCTCGACGGCCAGCAGCTGTACGGGATCAACGTGTTCAAGGTTCGGGAGGTGCTGCAATGCCCCAAGCTGACGCTGATGCCCAAGTCCAGTCCTGTCGTGTGCGGCGTGGCGAACATCCGGGGGGCGACCATTCCGATCCTTGATCTGGCAATGGCGACTGGCTCCGGTGCGTTGAAGGACAAGCACAATCCCTTCGTGATCATCACGGAGTACAACACCAAGACCCAGGGTTTCCTGGTCCGCTCGGTGGAGCGCATCGTCAACATGAACTGGGAGGAGATCCATCCGCCGCCCAAGGGCACCGGGCGCGATCACTACCTGACGGCGGTGACGCGAGTCGACAATCAGTTGGTCGAGATCATCGACGTCGAGAAGGTGCTGGCGGAAGTGGCACCGACGCCTGAAGCGATTTCAGTCGGTGTGGTGGATGTCGAAACCCAGCACAAGGCGCTTTCGTTGCGCGTGCTGACGGTCGACGACTCATCGGTGGCGCGCAAGCAGGTCACGCGTTGCCTGCAAACGGTCGGCGTCGAAGTGGTGGCGCTGAACGACGGTCGGCAAGCGCTGGACTACCTGCGCAAACTGGTCGACGAGGGCAAGAAGCCGGAAGAAGAGTTCCTGATGATGATCTCCGACATCGAGATGCCGGAGATGGACGGGTACACCCTGACGGCGGAAATCCGCAACGACCCGCGCATGCAAAAGCTTCATATCATCCTGCACACTTCGTTGTCGGGGGTATTCAATCAGGCGATGGTCAAGAAGGTCGGTGCCGATGACTTCCTGGCCAAGTTCCGTCCTGATGACCTGGCATCCCGGGTAGTCGACCGGATCAAAGCAGCAGATATCAGCTAGGGGGTCGCCCCCCTGGCAGTCAACACGATTTAAGAGGCGGCATCATTGTCTACGGGTAATTTGGATTTCGAACAGTTCCGGGTATTCCTGGAAAAAGCCTGTGGCATCTTGCTCGGTGAAAACAAGCAGTACCTGGTCTCCAGCCGTCTCAACAAACTGATGGAACAGCAAGGCATCAAGTCTTTGGGGGAGTTGGTTCAGCGCATGCAGACCCAACCGCGCAGCGGTTTGCGCGAGCAGGTGGTGGATGCCATGACCACCAACGAAACCCTGTGGTTTCGTGACACCTACCCGTTTGAAGTCTTGAAGAACAAGGTTCTGCCCGAGGCGATCAAGGCCAGTCCCGGCCAGCGCCTGCGCATCTGGTCGGCGGCGTGTTCGTCGGGCCAGGAACCGTATTCGCTGTCGATGTCCATCGACGAGTTCGAGCGGGTCAACCTGGGCCAGTTGAGGATGGGCGTGCAGATTATTGCCACCGACCTGTCCGGTACCATGCTGAACAACTGCAAGACCGGCGAGTACGACAGCCTGGCCATCGGCCGCGGTCTGTCGCCCGAGCGCCTGCAACGTTACTTCGACCCGAAAGGGCCGGGGCGCTGGGCGATCAAGGCACCGATCAAGAGTCGGGTGGATTTCCGTTCCTTCAACCTGCTGGACAGCTACGCGAGCCTCGGCAAGTTCGATATCGTGTTCTGCCGCAACGTGTTGATCTACTTCTCCGCCGAGGTGAAGAAGGACATCCTGTTGCGTATCCACAGCACGTTGAAGCCGGGCGGTTACCTGTTCCTCGGTGCTTCCGAAGCGTTGAACGGTTTGCCGGATCATTACCAGATGGTCCAGTGCAGCCCGGGGATCATTTACCAGGCGAAGTGATTTCGTTGGTGTTGTCAAAAAACGGGAGCCCCTCAGGGGCTCCCGTTTTTTTGTCCGCAATATCTCTCCCACACACCACAAATCCCCTGTGGGAGCGGGCTTGCTCGCGAAAGCGTCTTGTCAGTCAGTTTT